>NZ_AP018449.1:3484349-3808561 GCF_003966895.1 Methylomusa anaerophila
AAGGAAAAGCTTACTATTGTTTTTGTACGCCGGATGAATTGGCCGAGACACGGGAGCTCCAGCGGCAGACGGGTCAGGCGTTCCGCTACAATGGCAAGTGCCGCGACATTCCTCTAAAGGAAGCCCTAAAACGAATAGAAGCCGGGGAGGAGGCTGTCATTAGGCTGCGGATTCCCGACGAAGGACAGATAACAGTAACCGACTTAATTCATGGGAAAGTGAATTTTGAACTGGACCAGTTGGATGACCTAATCATCGTGAAATCAAACGGAATACCCGCCTATAATTTTGCCTGTGTCGTTGACGACCACGCAATGAATATTAGTCACGTCATCCGGGCGGAAGAGCATCTTTCAAACACGCCGAAGCAGGTACTAATATATCAGGCACTGGGCTATCATACCGTCCAGTTTGCTCATGTGCCGATGATACTGGCCCCTGACCGCAGCAAACTCAGTAAGCGTCACGGGGCAACATCAATAGAAGAGTTCCGCGAACAGGGGTTTCTCGCCCCGGCGATCGTGAATTATCTGACGTTCTTGGGATGGTCTCCGGGTACCGACCAGGAGCTCATAACGCCTGCGGAAACGGTAGAACAATTCGAGATCAGCAAGGTATCCAAAAAAGCGGCAATTTATGATACCAAAAAGCTGGCCTGGATTAACGGCCAGTATCTTAACAGCATGGGTCTGAACGAGGTGACGGGGGAGGCAATCCCTTTCCTGCTGCGCAAAAATCTGATAACAATAACGCAAGCTGGGGAACAGTATGATTCGATCAGAAGCATCATTACTGTGGTGCGGAACAGGGTCAAGACACTTGTTGAGCTGGCCGAAGCGATGGAGTACTTTTTCAAGGATGTTACGAAGTATGACGAAAAAGGTCAGCGCAAATATTTTTCACGGCAGGAAGCAGCGGAGCTTTTGCGCCAGGGCCGGGATTGTCTGGAGCGGATTGAGTGTTTCGATGTTCAACATACAGAGGCTGCTTACCGGCAACTGATCGAGGATTTATCCATCAAAAGCGGTGATCTCATTCATCCTACCCGGCTTGCTTTGACAGGTCGTACGGAGAGCCCTGGGTTGTTTGAAGTCATGGTGTTGTTAGGGAAGGATTACTGTCTGGCAAGAATGAATCAAGCCATAGATTTTATCTGTAAGATGCCAATATAATATTCATATGTAGCTCTTGCGATTTTCCATTAGACGAGTTACTATAAATAAGGGATTCCAGATAAGGTAGTAACGGAGTTTACTCTGGGACCTCCATTATATTGTGGCCCTATGGTCAAGAGGTTAAGACGCTGCCCTCTCAAGGCGGAGACAGGGGTTCAATTCCCCTTAGGGCTACCATACATTCTTCAAGAAAGATCTTAGTCGAAAGTACTTCGGCTAAGATCTTTTTGCGTAACACCTGCTTTCCCCTTTAACAACGAATATGAATATCGCCTTTCCCCGAAGCTTTAATCCGGCCGATAATAGTAGCTTGGACAATCCCTTGGTTTTTGAGTTTTTCCACTAGTGATTCAGCCTCTGGCTCTGGTACGCTGAAAAGTAGGCCGCCCGACGTTTGTGGGTCATAACACAAGTCTCGGATATTACCAGGGACGCCGTCGTCAAATGTTACTTGGGTCAAGTAATCGCGGTTGGCGTATGCGCCGGCGGGAACCAGCCCCATAGCGGCGGCATCGGCTGCCTCCGGCAGAAACGGAAATAAGTGGCTATATAGCTCCACCTGGACGCTGCTTGCTGCCGCCAGTTCATACGTGTGCCCGAGCAGGCCAAATCCAGTAATATCAGTACAGGCATTAATAGGAAAGGTGCCGGCTGCATCGGCTGCAGACCGGTTTAGCATGATCATGCTTTGGATGGCAGCCGCTACTCCGAGCGGGAGCATGTCAGCCTTGGCAGCAGTCGCGAGAATTCCGGTACCTAATGCCTTGGTTAGAATAAGGACATCTCCCGGCTTTGCGCCGGCATTAGTCCAAATTCTGGAGGGATGAACAATTCCCGTGACACTGAGACCATACTTAGGCTCAGGATTATCGACAGTATGACCACCGACGATTACTACTCCCGACTCAATCGCCTTGTCAAAGCCGCCGCGGAGAATATCTGCAAGCACATCCGGCCCCAGGGAACATATAGGAAAGCCAACAATATTAAGCGCCGTCAATGGCGTGCCGCCCATGGCGTAGATATCGCTTAGACTGTTGGCTGCGGCAATCTGGCCAAAGGTATAAGGGTCATCGACAACCGGACTGAAAAAGTCGACTGTCTGGACGAGTGCCGTATTATCATCTAACTGGTAGACACCGGCATCGTCTGATGTCTCAAGCCCAACTAGTAATTTATCATTAGGTTGTTTAGGTAATTGGTGCAGCACACGAGACAAGACTCCTGGCCCGATTTTTCCTGCACAGCCGCCATGTTGTGCAAAGGTCGTGAGTTTTACCATGTTGATCCCTACTTTTCTTTAAGTTTTAGCTTTTTTTTATATTCGGTGTCCGTCAGGAGGTATATTCCTTGCAAAATATTTCATATCCTGCTAAATTAATGTTAATATTCGTACGATTACACAATGCCGAGTGGGTTTAGGATTGTCCGCGACTTATAGACAGCTAAAAATGTTTTCTATCAAGCTATTATGTAATCTCGACGCATACAGAAACGGTCTGTCTTCTTGAGAGGCAATAAAGTCTTGGCTTCCATTGGTTATACGAACCGATACGAGGCCCTGTAGGAATATAAGTCGGAGGCGGAATCAAGTAAGTCCATGAGTTTACTTGAGGGATTTCTTTGAGATAATCACGTAGTTTAGCATGTGCCACACCCCTGGGTAGCGTGCTTTTAGGAAAGGCTGGGTTTTGCCAAAATCGCTTACCATTCTCCATATATAAAGACCCAGCGCCTCCCACGGTGACAATTAAACGATTCTCCAGATTGCCGGATGCTTCACGAATCCGCTTATTAAGTTCGATAAGGGCTGTTGGAGGAATGTTTTCTCGGAGCCTTATAGCATTGATAATGATATCAATATTTGCAGTAGCATCCCGCAGACTGGTAGGACTGTTTATATCTACAATAGCGGTTTGAATAGGCAGTTCCGTCTTCGGAAGTCTGGAAATATCGCTGGGGATTCGTATTGCCGCAGTCACCTGAATATGCTCATATTCTAATAATTGTCTTAAGACGGAGCTACCTGTGCGGCCAGTCGCTCCCCAAATTAACAAACGTTTCATAATCAATCAACTCCTTGAGGATCTCTCAGAAAATAAAGATATTACATGAAATGACTTTCAATTTCTGACCTATTAATTTGGGACCATAGTAGTATGTTTGTTTCCGAAAAAGTGCGTTACTGCCGCGATAATTTGAAAAGTAACTCCAAGAATACAAACTCCCGTCCACCCGGACAGTCCCCAAAAATATGATCCCAAAAACGAACCTATCGCACCACCGATAAAATAAAAAGCCATATAAACACCATTATTTCGACTGCGCAAAGCGGCATCCAGTGTATTAATTTTTGCCTGATTGGATATTTGGGCGGTTTGGACACCTACACTTAGCAGAATAATTCCGAAAATAAGTCCCCACATCTGATATCCTAAAATCCAGAAATACATGAAACCTGCCATGGAAAGACTGATCCCTATTGTTAACGTGAAATAATACCCCTTTTTGTCTACAACCCTTCCTGCTATAGAGGCAGCTAGAGCACCAACTGCACCAATAAGCCCAAGCATTCCGGCCGTTTGCGCTCCTAAATTATACACAGGAGATTTCAACAGAAAGGAAAGCGTCGTCCAGAAAGCGCTGAAAGATGCAAACATCATCGCGCCTATCAAAGAAGAACTTCTTAATATAGGTTGATTTCGCAGTATACTACTCAAAGATGCAATCAATTTACCATAACTCATAGCTGTGTTAGGAGCGGACTGGGGTAGGTAAAAATAGAAAATAATAATTAGTATTCCTATCATTACAGAAGCAATCTGATATACCACTTGCCAGCCATAATATGTTCCGATAATTCCACTAAAAGTACGTGACAGCTGCATTCCAATTAACAATCCGGTCATTACAGTACCAATTACGCGACCTCTGGAAGCGGGATTTGCCAAATGCGCTGCTAATGTTACAAGCATCATTTGGGCAATAGACGTGATTCCAACAAATAAAGAACCAATTGTGAACCATATAATATTTGTGGCAAACGAAAGTTCCAGCAATGCTGCCATCGAGCAGATGAGCATAACGATAATTAATGAACGCTGGTTTACTATGTCGCCCAACGGGACAATAAAAATCAATCCAATGGCGAAACCAATCTGAATAATCGTTGCCGAGATTCCGATAACGGTCGACGAGACATGAAAATAGGTCGAAAGATTGGATAGCAAAGGTTGAGCGTAATATAAATTTGCTGCACAAATTGCGCTGGCGATTGACATCAAAAGAATCAAGAATTGATTTAGTTCTATTTTTTCAGAAGGTTTCTTTTTTATTTGGTTCATTTTAATCCTCCAATATATATCCCGTTAGGCAAAAGTTCCTGACGGATATAACCATCGCCGATAACCCACATTCCTATGTATTTGTTTTTCTCGTTTTGTTCCATAATACCACTCCTTTTCTTTATCTATTATTGCATGTTAATATCAAATCGCTTAGATACCACTAAGCGATTTGATATTATTATAGCCTAGTGATCACAATATATGGTATAATATTTACATCAACTTCTTGCCTAATACTATCATTTGAATTGCGCATTATCTGAGTTACTGTTCAGATATAATAAAAACAGAAGCTGATAAGGGAGATAATTAATGCCGGATTTTATAACGTTAACACCCCAAAAATATACAAGTACAAAACAACATGAACTAGCCAGACTTATTAAACGTTTTTCTGGTAGTGATGGAGACCATGAAACCCAAATTTCATCCCTTCATCTCATTTGTGATTCAAATATTGCAGTGCCTATATGTCATATTCAAAAACCGTCCTTATGTATAGTTGCTCAAGGAGAAAAGATAGTGATGCTCGGTTCGGAAAGTTACCGGTATGGCGTTTCTGACTATCTTGCTGTGTCTGTAGGTGTACCGATTACCGGAAGAGTGACCAAGGCCTCGCGTGAATTTCCCTATTTGGCAATCCGGCTGGATTTGGACCCAAATCTTATTTTTGACATTATGAAAGAAACTGATCTTCTGCCAAATAAAATAAAAAGATCCAGCCGCAGTTTGTTTTTGGGAAAAATGCCTTTTAATCTTCTTGATGCAGTAGTAAGGCTTGTTCAACTTCTGGAAAACCCAAAAGATATTCCTATACTTGCCCCATTAATAATCCGTGAGATTCTCTATAGAGTTCTCTGTGATGAACAGGGAGATGCTTTGAAATTAATTGCTATGGCAGACAGCAATTTCTGTCGCATTGCGGAAGTAACCGAATATATTAAAAAGAATTACGACAAGAATTTGCGTATTGACGATTTGGCTGTGATTGCAAATATGAGTTCTGCATCATTGCATCGTCATTTTAAGGACATAACTGCCATGAGTCCATTACAGTATCAAAAACAAATCAGGCTGCAGGAGGCAAGACGTTTATTATTGTCGGAATCATTTGAAGCCGCAACTGTCGCTTATCGAGTCGGTTATGACAGCCCTTCTCAGTTCAGCAGGGAATATTTACGAATGTTCGGATTACCTCCCATTAGTGATATTAAGCAACTTCGGCTAGCTTTATCGCATAACACTTAAAAGAGGGTTTTCTATACATTTTTTATTCCTTTTTAGAACGATTTTTACATGCCTTTTAAAAAAATACTTACTAAAACTTACCTAAGCATAGAATTTTATTAAATACATAATGTACGTCATCCAAAATAAAACGGAGCATGTCACAAACACGCTTCGTTTTTTCGTCTTACGCTATGCCGTCCCTTATGCTTTTATCGGCTCATTTTTTGGCAGGTTATTCATTGGAACAAACACGCCTTTGACATTGGACATTTACTACCAACTAAAAGAAGGATTTTATAAATTTCCATAGAATTACTATAAATATAATTATTTCCATAATAGGATTTAATTTCAATTTTGCATAATCTGCTATGCTAAATTATGCCTCATTTAATTCAAAAATGGATATTTGTGGGGGGGACTATTTTGGGAGATTGGTATGTATTGCGAACTATTTCCAGCAAGGAAGAAACAGCAGCCGCATTTTACCGGAAAATATTTCCGGATTACGATATTATTTACCCGAAGAGAAGAATTTGCTGGCGAAAATGCGGAAACTTGATAAATATAATCCGACCATTGTTTGAAGGTTATTTGTTTGTTTCAACTGATAATAATAAAATCCATGATTTTGATAACCTTTTACACAAACTTAGATTTAATGTTGGCTGGCTAGTTTATACTGCCGGGGCACTAATGCCTATATTTGACGAAGAGAAAAAAATGATTCAAATGCTGATGGGGACTGAAGGAATAGTAGAAGTTAGTGAAATAGAAAAGGTTCAAAACCGATTTAGTGTAGTGACGGGGCCTTTAATGGGATTTGAAGCAATGATAAAGAAGTTTTCCGCTAAAAACCGCCGTATTACTGTGGAAATTCCGATCTTAACTGAAAACAAGCGGATAGAGCTTGGTGGCATATGGAAAAACGCAAATAATATTAATAGGCATATAAAGCCGCATCTGGATAGTAGCTTAAGCAATAATGAATGAGATTTATTAAATTTTTTCCTAGAGTTCCTAATTGCGGAGGCGCGGGGAATGAAGGAAAAAAGTCATAATGACAGGCAAAATCAGAGGTATTATTTTTTACCTTAATGGATTCTCTATGCCTTGTCGTAGATGTTTTTTAAGTTAAATTTTCTATCAGGATAAAAACAATCCTCCTATTAAGAATAATTATTAAATAGGAGGATTGTTTTTATAAAAGTTAAGCAAATTATTCTGATTTTTTCGCATCCGAAATGTTACAAAATGTTCGATTTTTTAATACTTGTGATTTATATTTTTTGACAAGTGGCTGAACAAGATTTACATGATCAAAATGGGAGTGTGTTAATAATATCATTTCTAAGTGTACATCTAATTTTTTAAGAAAAATCTCAATAGTTTCTAATTCCCAAGTTGGATCAACAATGGCAGCAAAATGGGTATTATCATCAACAATAAGATATTGTTTAGAAGGAGGCAAAAAATAATGATTACTTATGTTTTTCCCGGACAAGGCTCCCAGAGTAAAGGAATGGGGGGAGAACTATTCGATGAGTTTAAAGAATTAACAGCAAAGGCAGACAGTATTTTAGGTTATTCAATCAAGCAGCTTTGTTTGGAAGATACAAATGGAAATTTAGGTCAAACCCAATTTACCCAACCTGCTTTATATGTTGTTAATGTATTAAGTTATCAGAAAAGGGTTGCTGAAACAGGTAAAAAGCCTGATTACGTTGCAGGTCACAGTTTAGGCGAATATAACGCGCTTTATGCGGCAGGTGCATTTGACTTTGAAACAGGATTAGAACTGGTTAAAAAAAGAGGGGAATTAATGAGTCGTGCTACAGGCGGTGGAATGGCTGCAGTTGTTGGTTTAGCTCCGGAACAAATTGTTGATGTGTTGCAACAGAATAATTTGCAGAATGTAGAAATGGCTAATTTTAACTCGCCTACGCAAATAGTAATCTCAGGTTTGAAAACTGAAATTGAAAAAGCAAAAGATATCTTTGAAGCAGTTAAAGGTATGGCAATGTTTATCCCGTTAAAAACGAGTGGTGCTTTTCACTCCAGATACATGTCAGCCGCTAAAGCAGAATTTGCAAATTTTTTGGAGACGTATAAGTTTTTTAATTTAACCATTCCTGTGATTTCAAATGTTCACGCCAGACCGTACCGGTCTTCCTCAACAAAGCAAAATTTGATTGATCAAATAACAAGCCCTGTTAAATGGACGGAAAGTATCAGATATCTGATGGGGCGTGGAGAAATGGAATTTGAGGAAATTGGGCCCGGCAATGTGTTAAGTGGGTTGGTACGGCGTATTAAAAGGGAAGCAGAGCCGTTAGTAATAGAAGACAGTGGTATTGACGATTGTATTATGGAACAAAAAGTTGAGTGTAAAGAAAGCTTTATAAATAATAATCAGAGTTTGCAAGTACAGGAAGAAAGCAGTGTGCAAGTAGCTGATAAAGGAGCAACCCCAGGGGCTCTTTTTTTTATTACACCTGAATCATTAGGAAGTTCCCAGTTTAAAAAGGATTATAATCTCAAGTATGCATATTTAACCGGGGGAATGTATCGGGCTGTTGCTTCTAAAGAAATGGTTGTAAAGATAGGAAAAGCAGGTATGATGGGTTTCTTCGGTACAGGCGGCCTGGATTTATTTCAAATTAAAGATGGAATCAAATATATTCAAACTGAACTTGATGCCGGGCAGGCTTATGGAATGAGTTTAGTACATAATATGGCTGACCAGGAAATGGAAGAAAGAACGATAGATCTTTTTCTAGAAACCGGAGTTAAGCATATTGAAGCAGCAGCTTTTTTAAATGTTACACCTGCTTTGGTGAAGTATCGTGCCCAAGGAATAGTTAGGGATAGACAGGGGAAGCCCATTACTTCTAATAAAATAATTGCAAAGATTTCCAGGCCGGAAGTAGCAGCAGCATTTTTAACTCCAGCTCCGGAAAGAATCGTTGCAAAACTGTTGGCGGAAAGTAAGATTACACAGGAACAAGCCGGTTTATTAAAAGAAATTCCCATGGCCGATGATATTTGTGTTGAGGCTGATTCCGGTGGGCATACAGACGGTGGAGTAGCTTATGCATTGATGCCGGCCATGATAAAATTACGAGATGAAATGATGGTAAAGTATCGCTATTATAAAGAAGTTCGTGTAGGGGCAGCTGGTGGAATCGGCACTCCGGAAGCAGCAGCAGCAGCCTTTATATTAGGCGCTGATTTTATATTAACAGGATCAATTAATCAATGTACCGTGGAAGCTGGCACAAGTAATATCGTAAAAGATTTGTTACAGCAAATGAATATTCAGGATACCGAATATGTGCCGGCAGGAGATATGTTTGAACTTGGTGCTAAAGTTCAAGTATTAAAAAAAGGGTTGTTTTTTCCGGCTCGTGCCAACAAGTTATATGATTTATACAGGCAATATAATTCACTTGACGATATTGATGAAAAGACAAAAAAACAACTTCAAGAAAAGTATTTTAGAAAAAGTTTTGAAAAAATTTATGAGGATGCAAAAGCTTTTTATCCGGCGCATGAAATTGAGCGAGCAGAACGTAATCCTAAGCACAAGATGTCCTTAATTTTCCGATGGTATTTTGGCTATAGCAGTCGTCTAGCCTTAAGTGGTAGTGAAGAATCTAAAGTGGATTATCAAATTTATTGTGGTCCGGCATTAGGCGCATTTAACCAATGGGTTAAAGGAACAGAGCTAGAAAACTGGCGAAAGCGGCATGTAGATGAAATTGGCAAAAAGCTTATTATTGAGACTGCTGAATTAATTAATCACCGACTAAAAAATATAGTGGGCTAATTATCAAAAAGTGAATGAGAGGAGAACTAAAGTGACAAAAGAAGAAATTTTTAAACTTGTTGTAAACAATAGCTGTGCGGTAATTCCTGAATTGGAAGGACAGCGATCTATGCGGGTCCAATAGACCCCTCTTTAAACTGGGTAAGGGGTCAAGCTTTTTCTCATATCATTCAAAATGCCTTAACTTTAATTAAGTATGGGATTTGGTGGGATTAATACGGCACTCTGTTTACAAAAATATGAGAATTAAAGGAGTATGATTTATGATGCCTGTTGGAATAGAAGCAATGAATGTATTTAGCGGTACAGCATATCTCGATGTAAAAAAATTGGCTATACATCGTCAATTAGATACAACAAGGTTTGAAAATTTGTTAATGAAAGAAAAGACAGTAGCGCTGCCTTATGAAGATCCGGTTACCTATGGGGTTAATGCCGCTAAGCCGTTGATAGATTCTCTCTCGGAAGCAGAAAAAGATCGAATTGAATTATTGATAACTTGTACTGAATCCAGTATTGACTTTGGTAAATCCTTAAGTACATATATTCATCAATATTTAGGTCTTAACCGAAATTGCCGCTTATTTGAAATTAAACAAGCCTGCTACTCAGGAACTGCAGGATTTCAAATGGCGGTCAATTTTATATTGTCTCAGGTATCGCCTGGAGCCAAAGCATTGGTAGTTGCCACTGATATCTCCAGATTTATTATTGTTGAGGGCGGCGATGCATTGACAGCAGACTGGTCTTTTGCAGAGCCTAGCGGCGGTGCCGGTGCAGTGGCAATCCTAGTCAGTGAAAATCCCTATGTTTTTCAAGTAGATGCAGGGGCTAATGGGTATTATGGCTATGAGGTGATGGATACTTGTCGGCCAGTCCCGGACAGCGAAGCTGGAGATGCGGATTTGTCTCTTTTGTCTTACTTAGATTGTTGTGAACAGGCATTTTTGGAATATGAAAAACGGGTAAAGGACGTAGATTATGCAAATACATTTCAATATCTTGCCTTTCATATTCCTTTTGGCGGAATGGTAAAAGGAGCCCACCGCACAATGATGCGAAAGATGGCTAAAGCTAAAACGACTGAAATTGAGAAAGACTTCCAAGAACGGGTAACCCCGGGAATGACCTATTGTCAACGTGTCGGGAACATTATGGGCGGTACTGTATTTCTATCCCTAACAAGTACAATAGATCAAGGCGTCTTTGATATTCCCAAGCGGATTGGGTGTTTTTCTTACGGCTCAGGTTGTTGTTCTGAGTTTTATAGCGGCGTTGTCACTGCCCAGGGGCGGTCGCGTCAGCATAGCTTTGGAATTGAAAAACAATTAAATGAGCGTTATCAGTTATCCTTGAATGAATATGAGGACTTGTTACGCGGTAACGGCGCAATTAAATTCGGTACCCGCAATTTTAAGTCAAATTTTGACTTACTACCTGGTGCATTAGCTTCATGTCAGGGAAAAGAACGATTATTTTTAGAAGAAATCCGGGATTTTCACCGGGAATATAGGTGGATAAGATGAATTATCAAACAATTCAGGTGCGTTTTCAGGATTCTGTTTGCTTTTTAAAAATTTATCGTCCTGATGCCAATAACGCAATAAACGACCAACTGATTGAGGAATGTCACCAGGTGCTATCATTATGTGAAGAATTAATTACTGTTATAGTACTGGAAGGCTTACCCGAGGTCTTTTGCTTTGGCGCTGATTTTCAAGAAATTAATTCGCAAATGTCAAGTGGGCAACAACGTCAAGCCAGCCCTGAACCGGTATATGATCTATTAATGAAGCTTGCAACCGGACCGTATGTTACAATTTCCCATGTGCGTGGAAAGGCTAATGCGGGAGGCGTAGGATTTGTTGCAGCCAGCGATATTGTTCTTGCTGATACTAGTGCACAGTTTAGTTTATCCGAATTGTTGTTTGGACTGTTTCCGGCCTGTGTTCTGCCATTTCTTATCAGACGGATTGGTTTTCAAAAAGCCAATTATCTGAGCCTGATGACTCAGCCGATTTCCGTTCAGCAGGCTTATCAATGGGGATTGGTTGATGCTTATGATATGTCGAGTGAAACTTTACTCCGTAAGCATTTGCTTCGGCTTCGGCGTTTATCCAAAACCGGAATTTTACGGTATAAACGCTATGTAAGCCAATTATATGATTCGTTGCTACACTCCAAACCGCTGGCTTTAGCAGCTAGCAAGGAGGTATTCTCAGACCCGGATAATCTTGAGCTGATTTGCCGGTATGTAGAAACAGGGCAATTTCCCTGGGAACGTTAAGCCGGAGTGTCGTATATATTAATTACATATTATAAATTTGTAAGGAGTAATACTGCATGGCAAGCAATAAAAAATTTAGTTGCTATATCATTGGTGATGGAGCGCTAATTATTGCATGTGGACGAAGAATAATTGACTCCGGCCATGATATTTGCGGGATTATCACAGCGAATTCCAAAGTTCGGAATTGGGCAGGGGATAAGAGCATTCCATGTTTTGGATATGATAATTACTTGAATTTGATAAAGCAAAAAGCTTTTGATTATTTATTTAGTATCGTTAATTATGATGTCATTCCCGAGGAAATTCTTGCTCTACCTAGGAAAATGGCCATAAATTTCCATGATTCTTTGCTGCCTGCATATGCGGGAATTCATGCGACTTCCTGGGCTCTTATCAATAAGGAGATAAAGCATGGGGTAACATGGCATGAGATGGTAACCGGAATTGATATGGGCAGAATTTTAAAACAGGAGATAGTAGAAATTGAAACAGACGAAACTGCTTTTTCTCTAAATCTCAAGTGCTATGAGGCTAGCTTAAAAGCCTTTGGCAAACTGATAGCTGAGCTGGCTACAGATAGCTACAGCTCAAGTCTTCAGGATATAAACCAGCGTACATATTTTTCGAAAAATAAGCGTCCGTCTGTTGGTTGTGTTTTGTCGTGGAAGTCTTCAGCAGAAGATATGTCGGCACTTGTCAGAGCGCTTGATTTTAAACAATACCGTAATAAGATTGGCCTTGCCAAACTGGCGGTTAAAGATGAGTACATTATTATTGACAAACTCTGTGTTACCGGAATCAAATCAAGCCATACCCCCGGAACAATTGTTGAGATTACAGATTCGTTGGTTAGAATTGCTACAGTAAATAATGATATTGAAGTTAATTCATTTAGGACAATTGATGGAGAAAAACTATCAATTTGCGATTTCATCAAGCAATATAATATAAGCGTCAAAGACTGTTTAGTTGAAATTGATGCTGATAAAGGGGCCCGGATTAGTAAACTTTATAATTCGATATGCCGGTTTGAAGATTTTTGGGTGAATCAACTATCATGTACTCCGCCTAATAGTTGTCCAGGCATTGTCCAAAATGGAGCTCCAAAACCCATAGATAATTATTTGTCAGTAGAAGTTCCCGTAATTCAGGAATTTATTAATTATGGTAAAAATAATGGCAGTATATTTACCTGTTCTTTGGCTGCTATTGGTGTTTTTTTGTGTATGCTAAATGAAACAACCAGGATTAATATGTCTATAGGCTATAAGGAGTTAAAAAAGGAACTTAAAGGTCTTGAAAATCTATTTGCTGTGAATGTACCAATGCAACTGGATTTTGATTGTATTCTTACTTTTAAAGAAGCTTGCGCCCATGTCGGCGAAAAATTAGACACAGCGAAGCAAAATAAGACATTTATCCGGGATCTTATAGTAAGATATCCTGAGCTAAAATCAAAATCAGTCGGTTACAAAAATAAAATGCCGGTAGTGGTTGAACATGTGAGTTCTATAAAAAATTATTCTCATGCGGAAGGTAGTTATTTATCAATAGGTATTTCGAATAACGTTAATACATGGAAAATAGTTTTTGATGAAGGCATATTGAATGAAGAGAAAGTTTTAATATTAAGTAAAGCAATGGCGGAATTCCTGAAAAAAATTGTTACAATGCCGGAAATTACCTTGGGACAAATCGCTGCATTTGTATACGAGATAAAGAAACAACTGGTATATGATGGGAGTGAGACTATGGCAGAAGAAGAAAATAGGGAAGATTTTATAAGTGATAAAGATGAAGCACACTCTTTATATTGGAAACAACAATTAGCAGGAAGTTTGTCGGTTTTGGAGTTGCCAACAGACCGGCCGCGTGCTTTTGCGACAAGCTTTACGCAGCAAGTGAGCAAATCTGTGATTTCCCCAGAAATAAGTGAACGCGTAAAGTTCTTTGCTCAAAACCAACGCATTAAGATACCTGCATTCTTCCTGGGAATTTTCAAATTACTGTTATATCGTTATACCGGACAGGAAGATATTATTATTGGTATGCAAACAGAACATATACATGAGAGTTTAGGTATTCTAAATAATAACTCTATTAACATGATTGCTATACGTAGTAATGTAGTAGGTACTCAACAATTTTTAGATTATATCCATAAATTGCAGCAAACTTTTAATAATGGATTGAAACATGCAGCATACCCTTTTGAGTTGCTGGTTCGAGAATTAAATATATCTGCAGCAGAGGTATTCCAAGTGGCGTTTGCCTATCAAAACTATAATGATACCGAAATGCAGCATCATTATAAATACGCAACGGAATTCACGCAAGACAAATCTCAGAATTGTAATTATGAACTTAAACTGGAGATTAGCGAAAAAGAAGATTCTTTTGAGTTTAACACTATTTTTAATTTGGATTTATTTGATCAAACAACAGTTGTTCGCCTGATAGAGCATTATAAAAACTTAATTGAAGAAGTTATTAGCAATCCGGACATGCCTCTGGCCAAGTATTCTGTTTTATCTGCCAAAGAACAAAAAACGATATTTGAGGATTGGAATGCGAATCAAGCGGACTACCCGAAAGATAGGTGTATCCACGAATTATTTGAGCAGCAAGCTAAAATGACACCGAACGCTATCGGTGTAGTTTATCAAGAGGAAGCTCTTACCTATCAGCAATTGGATGAAAGAATTTCGCAGCTGGCAATTTATTTGCAGACGCAAAATGTACGTCCGGAATGTTTAGTTGCACTTTGTGTTGAACGTTCAATTGAGATGATTATTGGTTTATTAGGAATCCTTAAAGCGGGTGGAGCATATGTGCCTTTAGATCCAGACTATCCGGCAGAGCGATTAGAATATATGATGAAAGACAGTAAAGTGTCACTAATTCTTACTCAATCCAAACTTATGGATAAAATGTCAGGAATGATTGAAAATGCTAAGACTATTGCCTTAGATAATGACTGGGAGGAAATAGCAAGCGCGGCTCAAGGCGGAAAAACGCTTAAACGGGAAGTGCGGCCTGACAATTTAGCTTATGTAATTTACACATCCGGCAGCACGGGAAAACCCAAAGGAGTAATGGTTAGCCATAGAAGCATCAGCAATACTTTGCATTTTTTGGAATCCTATTATTATTTAACAAACGAGGATGCTTATTTGCTCAAAACAAATTATACTTTTGATGTTTCCTTAGCAGAATTGTTTGGTTGGTTTATAGGAAATGGCCGACTTATTATTTTGCCGCCTAACGGAGAAAAGTCACCGGAAATCATCGTCGATGTGATAAAAAAATACGCAGTAACTCATATTAATTTTGTTCCGGCTATGTTAAATGTTTTCTTGAATGAGGTAATAAATAACAAACAATTTTTAGAAAACTGTTCATTAAAATATATTATGGTCGCAGGGGAAGCGTTTCCCAAGGAACTTGTTAAAAAAACTATTGTTACATTTAGAAATACCCGCATTGAAAATATTTATGGGCCAACTGAGGCGGCTATTTATGCTTCGTGGTTTTCGTGCTCAAATGAAAAAATAGTGAGTATAAATACTCCTATTGGTAAGCCGATTGCGAATACAAAATTATATGTTGTAGACCGTAATCTACAAATTACTCCAGTAGGCGTTCCTGGAGAGTTGTGCATTGCAGGCGAAGGTTTAGCCAGAGGTTATCTAAATCTTCCTGAGTTAACAGCCGAAAAATTTATTGATAATCCTTTTAGTCCAGGAACTAAGCTTTACAAAACTGGAGATTTGGTACGTTGGCTTCCTGATGGTAATATAGAATTTTTGGGACGAATTGATTTTCAGGTAAAGATCCGTGGGTATCGTATTGAATTAGGTGAAATTGAAAGTCAACTTGTCAACCATCCGAATATACAAGATTGTGTTGTAGTGGTAAGAGAACATGAGAGCAATAAACAACTGATAGCTTATTATACAACTAAACGTTCAGAACAAGGCCAAGGCCTGCTTACGCTTGCGGAGCTACGCAAGTATATGAGCGCACGGTTGCCTGATTATATGGTACCCTCATTTTTTGTTCATTTAGATAAATTACCGTTAACTTCATCTGGAAAAGTTAATCGCGGAGAACTAGAGAAAAATAGTAATACAACTATTCATAAGCGAGCGGAAATAATAAATTTGCCGCAATCAGCAATTGAAACAAAAGTGTTGGAAATATGGAAAAATGTACTTGGAATTACTGATATAACTACCGAAGATGTATTTTTTGATATAGGCGGGGATTCAATTTTAGCTGTTACTGTTGCCCAGAAGATTAAGTCCGTGCTGAACTGTGATTTTAATGTGACGTCACTTTTTAAATTTCCTAATGTCAAAAGCATTAGTAAATATATTGCGGAAAGAAACAATGAGCTGGTTTCGCAGGGCGGAGTGCCTGAAAAAACGGAAAGTAGTTGCATGGGGTACAAGCCTATTAATACTGTTTATGAGCAATCCTATCCTGATTATTATAATAACAGTTTGGCCATTATCGGGATTTCTTGCCATTTTCCTGGAGCGAAAAATCATTTCGAATTTTGGCAAAATTTAAAAGAGGGCAAAGAAAGCATTAAATTTTTATCTGAAAAAGAATTACAAAGGTTTGGTTTGCCGAAAAAAACAATTCATAACTCTAACTTTGTTCCCGTACAGTCAACGATAGAAGGAAAAGATTATTTCGACCCAAGATTTTTTAACATTTCACCCCGTGATGCCGAATTTATGGATCCGCAGATGAGATTGTTACTAGTTCATTCATGGAAAGCTTTGGAAGATGCCGGTTATTCTCCCAGGCAGATACCTGAAACAGGTGTATTTATGTCGGCAAGTAATAGTTTTTATCAGTTTTTACTGTTTAATACCACTAAACCCATCAGTATAACAAATAGCGCGGATGATTATGTAGCTTGGATTTTGGCTCAGGGTGGGACTATTCCGACAATGATTTCCCATAAATTAGGGCTAAAAGGTCCAAGCTTTTTTATTCACTCAAATTGTTCGTCATCTTTAACTGGCCTATATACCGCTTATCAAAGCTTGCAAGCTGGTGAAATAAAATATGCCTTAGTTGGCAGTTCAACAATATTTCCGGCATCAACACCGGGGTATGTTCATCAACCCGGTTTGAATTTTTCCAGTAATGGCCATATCAAAGCCTTTGACGCGGCAGCAGACGGAATGATTCTTGGAGAAGGCGTTGCTGTAATGCTGCTTAAAAGAGCTATAGATGCTGTGGAAGAAGGGGATCATATTTATGCTCTGATCAGAGGAATTAGTGCGAATAATGACGGCAATGATAAGGTAGGCTTTTATGCGCCAAGTGTTAAAGGTCAGGCGGAAGTTATTCAGAAAGTATTAAATGCAACACATATTAATCCAAGGTCAATAAGCTTTGTTGAAGCCCATGGAACCGGAACAAAACTCGGAGATCCTATCGAATTCACTGCTTTGTGTGATGTTTATCAGCAGTATACAACAGATAAACAATTTTGTGGTATTGGCTCAGTTAAAACCAATATCGGACATCTTGATGCAACCGCCGGTTTAGCGGGATGTATAAAAGTTGCGTTAAGCTTGTATCATGACGAAATTCCGCCTTCGTTAAATTATGGGACCCCAAATCCCAATATTGATATGACAAATTCCCCGTTTTACGTTATTAATAAACTTAGAAGTTTGGAAAAAACTGCAGAGCCTCATAGAGCGGCGCTAAGTTCGTTTGGCCTTGGAGGAACGAACTCTCATGCAATTTTAGAGCAATATATCGAAAGTAAAACAACCAATGTAAGATTGGAAAACGATGAAACCATTTCTTATATAATTCCGCTATCGGCCAAGAACGAACAGCGGCTTAGAGAATATGTCCACGAACTTGCTGTCTTTTTGAAAACTTACTGGGAGCAGCATTATCAGTTGGCTGATCTTGCCAATACATTCCAAGTGGGACGCGAAGAGATGGATAGCAGAGTAAGTTTTATTGTCCGTAATAGTAATGAGTTAATTCAGAAACTGGAAAAATATGAGCAAGAGGAAAGTAGCGAAAACTGCTTCCGGGGAACGGCTAAACAATCTGAGGAAATTATAAAGATGTTTGGTGAAGAAGAATGTCAAGCAATAATTAATAAGTGGCTGTTAGCACAAAATTATCAAAAATTGGCTGAGCTATGGGTAAAGGGATTTCGTGTGGATTGGAAGTTGCTACATTGTAATGCCAAACCTCGCCGAATCAGCTTGCCTACTTATCCTTTTGCACAGGAGCGTTACTGGCCGCAGCCGGGAGAAAGTAAAAGTGATAGTTCTTCAATGCCGATTTCTGTAATTCATCCTTTATTGCATAGAAATACTTCAGATATAAGAGGCTTGAAGTTTAGTTCAATTTTTACCGGCCAGGAATTTTTCCTGGCTGATCATGTTGTAAAGGAAGTTCCTATTTTGCCCGGTATGGCCTCGCTAGAAATGGCACGAGCAGCTGTGGAACAGATTATCGGGAATTATGAGAAGGGAAAGACTACAATTAGATTCCGAAATGTGGTTTGGCCTCGTCCGATTACTTCCAATCAGGCATTAGAAGTACATATCGGGCTTGTTCTTGACGACAACGGCCGAATTTCTTATAAAATTCATAGCGGATCTGAAGACTTTGGTAAAGAACCTCTATTATGTAGTCAAGGTAATGTAGAGCCGATTTTTGAAGCAATAACTTCAAAGCAAGACATTAGGGCTTTACATGCTCAATGTCGCGACAGAATCATAAATTCACGCCAATTTTACGATCTGATTGCAGCAATGGGGATTGATTACGGGCCAGGTTACCAGGGAATTGAGGAAATATTTTTGGGAACGGACCATATATTAGCGAAATTATCTTTGCCTGCAATAGTGGCTGATACGCAAGGTCAGTATATTCTTCACCCCAGCATAATGGATTCAGCCGTACAAGTTACACTAGTTCCGAGAGTAAGTCCCAATAATTGGCTAGAGTTTGGCAGTAAGATTCCTGATAAAGTAACTTTGCCTTTCGCGCTTGAAGAGTTGGAAGTCAGGAATCAGTCTGCTCCTTTGATGTGGGCTCTTGTACGGCCAAGTATTAATAATTTAACTAGGGATGTCCAAGAACTTGATATTGATTTGTGCGATGACCAGGGCGTAGTTTGTGTTCGCATGAAAGGATTTACATGGAGAGTGCTGGAGAAAGAAATTAAGCACGACAGCGGCGCAGATACGATTTCGGTTGAAACCGGAACCGGCAGTGACTCTCCTGGCGAGGCGGTTATGTTGATTCCTGTGTGGGATTCTGTATCGCTGGAAAGCAACATAATGCCGCCGGCAATCCGTCAGGAGGTTGTAATTATCGGGGGAATAAATGAGAATATTGAAGTAATCAGGCAGGTATTTCCTAATCTTCGTCTTATAGATACGACATCTGCAGATTCCCTTGAGGTTGTAATACAAAAACTCAAAGCATGTGGTTCTATAGAGCATATTTTGTGGATTGCTCCTTCAAGTTCTTGTGAAAGTCTGGCAGATGATGCTTTGATAAACGACCAGAACAAAGGTGTTTTGCATTGCTACCGGGTTGTTAAAGCATTACTTCAACTCGGTTATGGTATAAAAAATTTGAACTTTACCGTGATTACGACTCAGAGTCAACCAATTAATAGAAACGAACAGGTCAATCCCACTCACTCAAGTATTCATGGGTTTATCAGCACAGTGTACAATGAATATTCGCATTGGCAAATTCGGCTTATTGATTTAGCGGCGAACAGTCGTTGGCCAATTGACGATATGTTTAACCTTCCAGCCGAATACCAAGGTAATACTTGGGTGTATCGGGAGAAAAAATGGTATCAGCTCAAACTAGTACCGTTTTCTTGTTCTTCATTTAATCAGTCATTATACAAGAAAAACGGGGTGTATGTGGTAATTGGCGGAGCTGGTGGTATTGGAGAAGTCTGGAGTGAATATATGATCCGGAATTTTAAGGCTCAGATTATTTGGATAGGCCGAAGAAAAAAAGATAATGTCATTCAAGCTAAATTGGATAGATTGGCAAAGCTTGGTCCTGTTCCCCAATATATATCGGCTGATGCTACCGACCGTAACTCTCTTCAGCAGGCTTATGACCAAATTAAACAAGGTTTTTCCCAGATCAAGGGAGTAATTCACGCAGCTATATTATTACAAGATAGTAGTCTGGCAAATATGGATGAAGAGAAATTTAAACGCGGTCTTTCAGCAAAAGTTGATGTATGTGTACGTATTGCTCAAGTTTTTGACAAGGAGTCGCTGGATTTTGTGCTGTTTTTCTCTTCGATTAACTCATTTACCAAAACACCAGGACAAAGCAACTATAATGCAGGGTGCATTTTTAAGGATATCTTTGCACACCAACTTTCTCGCGCATGGTCTTGTAAAGTAAAAGTAATGAACTGGGGTTATTGGGGGAATGTGGGAGTTGGTGCAGATAAAACCTACCGGGATAAGCGTGCTCGGGAAGGAATCGGGGCTATCGAACCTCAGGAAGCCATGGAGGCTTTAAACCTCCTTCTTAATGGGCCAGTAGACCAAATTGCTATGCTAAAAAGAATAAAAGAGCAAGTTTTCAAAGAAATCAATTCTAAAGAAACAATTACAGTATATCCGGAAAGTCTTGTTTCCTGCATTCATAGTATACAGCAACATATTTCTCCAGTTTCACCACCGATAGATTGCTATAACGGCCTATCAAAAATCTAGCTTATTTCAAAAGATGGTTGGAGGAACAAGAACTGCAGTATTAAATAAAGGGGGAATCCATAAATGAGAAGAATGGACGAACTTCTTTGTCGGCTGTTATGGGAGCAATTAAAATCTATCGGATTATTTTCGGAAAAGAAAGCAACAATGGCCGACTTAAAAATGAAAATTAGTCAGCATAGTTTATATGACAAATGGTTAGAGGAAAGCCTGGCTATATTGTTACGGAATAGCTATCTTGAGTATGATGGGGAGTTCTATACTACCGCAGGTAATATGTCTGTCAATATGGACGGCTGGCTGGATTGGAATTTAATAAAGGAAGAGTACAGCCAGAATCTTAATATAAAAGCCCACATGGTACTGGTTGAAGCAATGCTGAAAGCATTGCCGGATATTCTTACAGGAAAAGCTGAAGCTAGAAATATTATATTTCCCAATTCTTCTATGGAAAGGCTTACTCAACTAGAAAAATATAATAAAGCTGCCGGTTATTTCAATGAAGTTGTTGCTAATACTGTTAGTGGTTATATTCAAGAGCGGATACGGCAGGATTCAGCTGCTAAACTGCGGATTATCGAAATAGGTGCAGGTACTGGGGCGGCCAATGCAATAGTATTTTCTAAGCTCAGTACGTACAAGCAGCACATCCGGGAGTATTGTTATACAGATGCTTCTAGAGCGTGTTTAGCTCATGTTCAACAGGAATATGGGTCGGATTATTTGGTTTGTAAACTTTTAGATATAGATAGACCGATTGCCGGGCAAGGTGTCAACTCGGATGAATATGACATTCTGATTGCGGTTAATTCACTACATGCTGTTAAAGATATTCGGCAAGCATTACGCAATATTAAAACGCTGCTGCGGAAAAACGGTCTAATTGTATTAAATGAAATAAGTGAGAATTCGTTATTTATACATTTGACCTTTGGTCTTTTAAAAGAATGGTGCCTATATGAAGATTCAATGTTACGAATACCTGGCTGTGCCGGTTTATATCCTGAAAAATGGCAGCAGGTATTGGAAAGTGAGGGCTTTCAATTTATTTCTTTCCCTGCTACTGATGCACACAATTTAGGCCGGCAGATTATTGTTGCTGAAAGTGACGGAGTGATTCGTAAAAAACATGACTTTACATTGATGCCAGATTCTGTAGGCTATGATGAAAATTCATCGCCAATTAACTCTGATTATTGCTCTAAGATTCCGCAGGATAGGATAGCTATACAAAAAAATCAGCCTGAAACAAACAAAGCGGAAATGGATGTAACCGAACAAACAGTGAATAACTTTACTAGAATGATCCTCCGGGAGAGTATTGCCGGAGCATTAAAGATGGAAACCGGAAAAATAAAGGATGAATTGAGTTTCTCTGAATATGGCGTGGATTCTATTATTGCGGTTAATTTGGTTAATGCTATTAATAAAAAGCTAAACATTACTATGCAAATTACCGCATTGTTTGATTACAATAATGTTAACCAACTAGTACGGCATATTGTTGAGGAATATGAGTCAATTTTGATTTCAATGTTACAGGAACAGGAAAACATGCCTGGTTTAGCAGAAACCGGCACCGAGCCTGCCGAAGCTGTGGCAGTTAACGATTCAAAATGGCAATTAAGCCGGTTTGACGGGGCAAGCTTCGATTTTTATCCCGAAATGCAAACTAAATACACAGAACAAACGATGAGTAGCAGTGTATTCAAAACAAGTTCACCAGAACAGCAGGATGATATTGCAATTATCGGTATGAGTGGTAGATTTGCCAAATCAAGCACAGTAAAAGAGTTATGGAATAATTTAAAAAATGGCACAAATCTAATACAAAAGGTTTCTCGCTGGGATCTTTCCCAGTATTTTGACCAAAATCGGAAGTATTGTAACTATGGCAGTTTTTTAGAAGATATCGACAAATTTGATCCTCTTTTTTTTAATATATCTGGTCTTGAAGCAACTTACATGGATCCCCGGCAGCGCATATTTTTGGAAGAAGCGTGGAAAGCATTGGAAGATGCCGGCTATGCCGGAACTGCAATAGAAGGACTGAAGTGTGGCGTGTATGTGGGATGTGGTAGAACAGATTATGATCAGCTATTTAATGATAATCCACCGCCACAAGCATTTTGGGGTAATGATAACGCTGTTATCCCTGCCAGAATTGCTTACTATTTGAACCTTAAAGGGCCTGCGGTAGTTGTTGATACTGCTTGCTCCAGTTCGCTGGTCGCAATCCATCTTGCCAGTCAAAGTTTGCGGGCCGGTGAGACAGATTTGATGCTCGCCGGCGGTATATACTTAACCTGTTCGCCACATACCTATTTAGTAGGAAACCGTGCAGAAATGCTTTCATATAGCGGGCGTTGCTACACCTTTGATGAACGGGCGGACGGATTTGTTCCTGGGGAAGGAGTCGGGGTTGTTGTACTCAAGCGCCTTAAAGAAGCAATAGCTGATGGGGACAATATTTATGGCGTAATTCGTGGTTCGGGAATTAATCAGGATGGCAGAACCAATGGAATCACAGCACCAAGTGCACTATCGCAAGAGCGTTTGGAACGATATGTTTATGAAACCTTTCATATCGAGCCTGAAAGAATTCAAATGGTAGAAGCCCATGGTACGGGTACCAAATTAGGAGATCCTATTGAGTTTAATGCCTTGACGCGAGCATTTCGAGCTTATACCAATAGAAAACAATATTGTGCAATTGGCTCAATTAAAACGAATTTAGGCCATGCGGTATATGCCGCAGGGGTTGCTGGCGTTATTAAGGTACTGTTAGCAATGCGACATAAAAAAATTCCGCCGACCCTTAATTTTCAATCGGGTAATCCTAATATTAATTTTGAGGATAGTCCATTTTATGTAAATACAAGTCTTAGATATTGGGACATCGATTCTAATTCTAAACGTTGTGCGTTGGTAAGTTCTTTCGGATTTAGTGGAACAAATGCTCATATTGCTATCGAGGAACCTCCGGCACCAGCGCGGCACTACCAGGAAGAACCAGGATACTTGATCGCAGTGTCGGCCCGTACCCCGGAGCAATTACGTCTGCAAATAAAACAATTAGTAGCTTATTGTGAGGAAAATGATGAAAACATACATTGCGGCGACATAAGTTATACATTGTTACTAGGACGGAAACATCTTCATAATCGATTGGCATGCATTGTCCATGACCTGCAAGAACTTGTGGTGCTCCTCAAAAAGTGGCTGTCAGAAAGCAGTGCGCCACAGGTATATTATTCGGTATTACATGAAAATGATCTTAGCGAAAAAGAGTCCTTAAAGCATAACGGAAATCAATGTATAGAAAAAGTTAAAAAGGCAAATTGTGAGCGGGAGTTTTTAGAGCATTTGGCTGCAATTGCAAAATTATATATTCAGGGATACAAAATTGAATTTGATAAATTATTTTCAGATAATAGATATTGCAGAACTTCTCTGCCGACGTACCCCTTCGCTAAGGAAAGTTATTGGGTGCCGGACAATAACACGGGTACATTAACAACTGCAGGGTTAGCAAATAAAGTTATAAACCACCCTTTGCTGCATCAAAATACTTCCGATTTTTTTGTACAAAGGTTTAGTTCTGTTTTTACCGGACAGGAGTTCTTTTTAGCAGATCACATTGTTAAAGGACAGCGAATTTTACCTGGAGTTGCTTACCTTGAAATAGCGCGAGCAGCTATAGAGCGGGCGGCGGGTTTGCTGAAAACAGATGAAAATGTGATTAGCTTAAAAAATGTAGTATGGACGCGTCCGCTGTCTGTAAATGCTCAAGCTGTTCAGATGTCGATAGAACTCATTCTTAACGAGAATGGCGAAATATCTTATGAAGTCTATAGTAAACCGGAAGCAAATGTCGCTGAATTACAAATACACAGTCAGGGCAGTGCGGTACTTAACCCGCAAGCAGAGATACAAGCTTTGGACATTAAGGCCATAAAAGCCAAATGCCAGCAAGGTATTCTAACTGCCGGCCAATGTTATGATATTCTTGGCAAGATGGGGCTTAATTATGGGGCAGGTCATCAGGGAATTGAGCAAATATATTTAGGTACAGGTGAGGTTCTAGCTAAGCTTTCTCTGCCTTCCAACGTATCCAATACTTTAGAACAGTTTGTTTTGCATCCCAGCTTGCTAGATTCTGCATTACAAGCATCTATAGGTTTGAGGGTGAGCAGTACTAAATTACTTCTTCCCTTTGCTCTTTCTGAGCTTGAAATTCGAGATAATTGTACCGCTAATATGTGGGCATTCATTTGTTATAGTGATGGTAGTACGGCCCGGGATAAAGTACAAAAACTAGATATCGACTTATGTGATGAACAAGGAAAGATTTGTGTTAGAATGAAGGGATTTTCAACAAGAGAACTGGATAATGAAATAGATTCTAAAGAAGCAGATTCCGGTACTATATTACTTCACCCATGTTGGCAAGAGCGGGCTATTAGTCAGCTAAACAAACATCCAGACTATGATCAGCACATTGTAGTATGCTGTGAGGCTGGTGAAGTATCTCAGAAAAGCATAGAAGCCGGCATCAAAGGAGTACTTTGCTTTATTTTAGACAGTGAGCAAGAAAGTATTGAGAGACGATTCAAAAATTATGCCGTTCAATTGTTTGAGGAAATTCAAAGTATTTTTAAGCGTAAACCAAAAGAAAAAATATTACTTCAGGTTGTTATTTCTGCAAAAAACGAAAAGCAGCTTTTCCGTGGGTTTTCTGGTTTATTGAAGACGGCTCAACTTGAGAACCCGCAACTGAAAACCCAATTAATCGAAGCTGATAACACGGAAGAACTTGCAGAAAAACTGCTGAAAAACAGACGGCATTCGTTGGATAATCATATTCGTTATCAGGACGGTAAGCGCTGGGTGGCCGGTTGGAGCGAAGTAGAGGAAGCAGAACAGGCGAGAACAAAGATCCCTTGGAAAGACCAGGGGGTCTATTTAATTAGCGGTGGAACTGGCGGATTGGGACTAATTTTTGCTAAAGAAATTGCTGAGCACGGTAAAGGTGTGACTCTAATACTTACAGGCAGTTCACCGCTAAATGAAGGCAAACAGAGAAAATTAGAAGAATTGCAAGCATTGGGGGCAAAGATTAAATATCAGCAAACCGACGTAACTAAAAACGAAGAAGTTAATAGCTTGATTAAAGCTATTATTAATGACTATGGCAAGCTCAATGGTATCATCCATTGTGCCGGAGTCATTGATGATAACTTCATCATTAAGAAAACTTCAGCTGAGTTCTTACAAGTTCAAGCCCCGAAAGTTACCGGATTGGTAAATCTTGATCACGCAAGCAAAGATTTGCCACTAGACATATTTATGCTATTTTCCTCTGTTGCGGGAGTCATCGGTAATCCAGGGCAGGCGGACTATTCCTTGGCAAACGCTTTCATGGATGCTTATGCCCAATATCGTAATGAACTGGTGGCGGCAAAACGCCGTTATGGTCAAACATTATCAATCAACTGGCCGCTATGGCAAGAAGGCGGTATGCATCTTGATGAATATACTGAAAAGATATTTAGGAAAAACACCGGGATTATTCCCCTTGAGACTGCGATTGGCATCAAGGCTTTGTATCAAGGGTTAGCTTCCGCACACGAGCAGGTAATGGTAGTGACCGGAAATGCCGCAAAAATTCGGGAGCTGTTTGTGGAGCAACCATCTGTAGCCGTACATGAAGAAAACATTAAGTATGCAGTAAACAAGACCGTTTCAGCAGTTGGAGCGGATTTGCTTCGAGAAAAAGTAATCCATTTCTTCAAAAAGCTGCTTTCGACGGTAATCAAATTGCCTGTGCAACGGATTGAAGCCGATGCTCCTATGGAGAAATACGGAATAGACTCGATTATGGTCATGCAGATGACCAATCAATTAGAAAACACTTTTGGTTCTTTGCCAAAAACATTGTTCTTTGAATACCAAAGTATCCAGGAAATAGTTGGCTATTTCCTGGATACTTATCGGGAAAAACTTGTGGAATTGCTGGCGGCCAAGAATGAGACAGAGACGTTCAGCAATAATCCTCCGATTTCCCCGCCTGCTGAGCGTCCGGTAAGTCAAGGCCTTCGTAACCGCATTGCACCAGCCATTGCAAAATCCCGGGGAAAAACAGCCCAAGGGCCTTTTGATATTGCAATAATTGGTGTTTCCGGCCGTTACCCCGGCGCAAAAAACATCAAAGAATATTGGAAAAATCTTCAGGAAGGTAAAGACTGTATAAGCGAAATTCCGAAAGACCGCTGGGACTACAGCCGTTACTTTGACGAAGATAAAAACAAATCCGGAACAATCTATAGTAAGTGGGGCGGGTTTATCGAGGGCGTGGATCAGTTTGATCCTCTTTTTTTCAATATTTCACCACGGGAAGCGGAGTTTATTGATCCTCAGGAACGCCTGTTTTTGCAATGTGTCTATGAAACATTAGAAGATGCAGGCTATACCCGGGAAACCGTCGGCATGAACCGGGAGGGTGGCGTAGACGGCAATGTAGGTGTTTATGTAGGAGTGATGTATGAAGAGTACCAACTTTACGGCGCCCAAGAGCAGATGATGGGTAGGCCAATAGCCCTTACTGGCAGTCCGGCATCAATAGCCAACAGAGTATCCTATTTTTGCAACTTTAACGGACCGAGTATTGCCATAGATACCATGTGTTCCTCCTCTTTGACAGCTATCCATTTAGCCTGCCAAAGCCTGCAAAGCGGCGGCTGCCAACTTGCAATTGCGGGAGGCGTCAACATATCGGTTCATCCCAACAAATACTTAATGCTCAGCCAAGGTAAGTTCTTATCCAGCAAAGGGCGGTGTGAAAGCTTTGGCCAGGGCGGTGACGGCTATGTACCGGGAGAAGGTGTCGGTGCAGTATTGCTCAAACCACTGGACAGAGCCGTCGCGGACGGTGATCATATCTATGGAGTAATAAAAGGTATCGCCGTAAATCATGGTGGGAAAACCAACGGGTACACAGTTCCTAACCCCAATGCCCAGGCAACTGTTATTGGACGGGCATTAAAGCAAGCACGAATCAATCCAAGAATAATCAGTTATATTGAAGCCCATGGCACAGGGACATTCTTAGGAGATCCGATTGAAATCGCGGCTTTGAGTAAAACATTTCAAGAATATACAGCAGATAAACAGTTTTGCGCCATTGGCTCAGCTAAATCAAATATAGGGCATTGCGAGAGCGCGGCAGGTATTGCCGGAGTGACCAAAGTACTATTGCAACTGAAATATCATCAACTAGTTCCCTCTTTGCATTCCAATGTACGTAACCCTAATATTGATTTTGGCAAGACTCCATTTATCGTCCAACAAGAGCTTGGCGAATGGAAAAGACCAAAAGCTGCGCTGGATGGAGTCATGCGCGAATATCCAAGAACCGCCGGCATTTCATCTTTTGGTGCGGGAGGTTCAAATGCCCATGTAGTGATTGAAGAATATATACCTAATTCCCGGGAAGTGCAAATACCATCGTCACCCGCAATAATTGTATTGTCAGCTAAAAATGAAGAAGGGCTTAAAGAGCAAGCTAAAGAGCTATTATGTGCCATTGAAGAGCAATGCTTCGCTAATACTGATTTGGCTTCCATGGCTTATACTCTCCAAGTAGGACGAGAAGCCATGGAAGAACGGTTAGCTATGACAGTAGGTTCAGTGCAAGAACTTGAAGAAAAACTTAGGGATTTTGTGCAAGGAAAAGATAATATTGATGATTTATACTACGGTCAGGTAAAACGCAATAAGGAAACGCTGGCAGTTTTAGCAACTGACGAAGATATGACAAAAGCAATAGACGCTTGGTTCAGTAAAAGAAAATATGCTAAACTTCTGGAGCTTTGGGTCAAAGGCCTGAATATTGACTGGAACCGGCTGTATCCTGATACGAAACCGGAGCGAATTAGCTTGCCTACATATCCTTTTGCCAAAAAACGGTGTTGGGTACCTGGAGACGGGAATTATCAAATTGACCAGATTTCTTTAGCTAACATACCAAATTCATGGGATGGTTTAATGTATGTACCTATATGGGAAGAGCAACCTTCAACTGATATTGTAAAGCAGAGAGAACCTCATGCAGTTTTAATCGTCTACCATGAATCATCCTCAAAATTAGCGGAAATAATCTATGACCATTATTCTAAAAACAAGCTAATAGAAAGCATTCTGCGAGTCCGGTTAGGTAATCAAACAAAACAAGTATCACAACAAGAATGGATATGCGATATTAATGATTTTGAGAGCTTAAAGATATGTCTTAAGGCTTCTGGGGCGTTAGATTGTCTCTATTTTATCTCAGAATGCCGAGACGACCACAGCGTTCCCGATTTTAATGCCATAATACAAAGCCAACAATACAATGAGCTTCAGTTATTACGGCTGATAAAGCAGCTTAAACGGCAAAATGGAACTGATAAGCAAATGGATTGTTATATTATTTCTCAGGATAATTATTCTGTTGGTGCTGCCGGTGTCAATCCCCGCGGTGGAGGCATTACCGGTTTGGCTTATTCGATTGCTCAAGGCGATCACCGGTTCTTAGTCAGAAATATTGATATATCCCAGGGAGATCTTTCGACAAAACAACAACAGGAAGAATTAATTAGACTTATAAGCAATGAGGCACCTACGAATAGAGGGGAATTAGTAAAAATCAAAGCTGGCCTCCGCTATAAGCAGGAATTTCGCCAGTTGGACACAAGTGCTTATACTTCCCAGGAGCCAAAGTTCCAACGGGGAGGAGTCTATGTAATCTTAGGTGGCAGTGGCACAGTGGGGGGAGTAATTACCCGCTGCTTGTTGCAAAAATATAATTCCAGAGTTGTATGGATTGGCCGAAAACCGGCAACGTCTGATACGATTCGTAAAAAGCTAGAATCCTTGCAGGCGGTGGGAGAACCTCCATTATATGTTCAGGCAGATGTGACTAATTTGGCAGAGATGAAAAACGCGCTCACAACAATAAAGCAACAGTACCCAGTTATTAATGGCGCAATTTTCGCAGGAATTGTCTTTAACTCCGAAAACTCGGTGACTAAAACAGATGAAGCTGAGTTTTTGAAAATATTAAATACTAAGACAAAAGGCAGCGTTAACTTTTACGCCACCTTTAAAGATGAACCTTTAGATTTTATGTGTTACTTTTCTTCCGCACAAGCCTTTTCCTTTTCGGGAGCTGCTAATTTTTCTGCTTATGCCACAGGCATTACATTTTCCGATGCCTTTGTCCAATTTATTCGCAGACAATCTGTATTCCCAATAGGAATTATTAACTGGGGGTTTTGGAAATCATCGATAGTAGAAGCAGGGGAGAAACTTATTAACCAAAATACCGGGACACTGCAAGATAAGGAAGGCTTTGAGTGTTTTGAGCGTTTTGTTAACTTATTACAACAAGGCAAGCTAAACCAGGTTATATGTTTAAAAGCTACGAAATCCGTGCTTGAGCTAATGAAATGTAAAGACAATGAAGTAGTATCACTAAATGAAAGCAGTATTAATTCACTTATCGGCTGCCTATGGGGAAACGAAAAGTTAGTTGAGCAGAAGCTGGCACTTCTTTATAAAAACACCAGTAATACTTCGGAAGAAATAAATAGCTGGCTAGCAAAAATGCTATTCGTGCAATTGCGGCGAATGGGTTTGTTCCGTCTGGGAGGAATTGCTAGAGACATTACATTACTCAGAAATTCAACCGGCATAGTAAATAAATATGATCGCTGGCTGGACGAATGTCTGAATGTTCTCCAAATGAGAGGCTATATACAATGTATAGAAGATATGATATATCCGCAAGAGGATTGGAATTTCAGTGATGAAGAGCTGGTAACGCAGCAATGGGAAGTCGTCAAAGAAGCTTATTTAAAAGATGCCGACTGGAAAGCGCAGGTAAGGTTAGCGGCTATATGCTTGCAGCGCTTACCGGAAATTTTGCGTGGCGAAATTTTAGCTACCGATGTTATGTTTCCAAATTCATCTATGGAAATGGTGGAAGGAATTTATAAAGATAATATTCTGTCAGATTTTTATAACTCTATAATGGCAGATGCCGTAGAGGAATATGTAAGACAGTGGGTAGAGGCGAAGCCAAAAACAATAGTGCGGATTATTGAAGTAGGTGCAGGAACTGGGGGGACGAGTAAAACTGTTCTGGCAAGATTAAAACCATATGTTGATCATGTTGAGTATTGTTATACTGATATTTCCAAATCCTTTTTGTTATTTGCGGAAAAACAATATGGGCCGGACAATCCTTATTTAAGATACAAACTTTGGAATGTAGAAAAACCGGTAGCGGCTCAGGGGATTGAAATTGGCAGTTACGATATAGTAATTGCCGCTAATGTTTTGCATGCAACAAAAAACATCCGACAAACACTCAGAAATATAAAAGCAGTTCTTAAGCGGAATGGAATCTTACTTATAAATGAAGTTACTCAGAAAAGTATATTTACCACACTGACTTTTGGATTGTTGAACGGTTGGTGGCTATATGAAGATGAAAATGCAAGAATTACCGGATCGCCGCTCATTCGTTTGGAAATGTGGAAGAAAATACTGGAAGAGGAAGGCTATAGACAAGTTCAACTTCCTACCGGTTCAGAGGAAAACACCGGCCAGGATATTATTGCGGCCGAAAGTGACGGTATTGTTAGAAAAGAGTTGGAAACTAGAATTGTTAAGGAGGATATAAAAGAGAACCCGGTAAAAGGCATAGCCGGTGTTTCTGACCAATCGGTTCATAACGACGCTATAATGTCATCTATCCCAACAGCGAACGGAAATGCGGATAATTATATTGAAAATGCAATTCGCGGGCTCTTAGCAGAGTTGTTGAAGGTATCACTAGATGATATTGATGGCCATGTTGCATTTTCAGATTACGGGGTGGATTCGATCATTGGGGTTTCATTAGTCAATCGGCTAAATGAATTATTGGGAACGAATATTAACAGTGCCGTTCTTTTTGATTATACAACGGCAGATCGGCTTAAAGATTATCTGGTAAAAACATATAAAAACCAGATTAAAATTCAATTGCCGTCACATTCATCCGAAGGGATACCTCTCCAAAATGATATTAAAATTAGCGATACTTTGTGTCAGTCTACTTCTGATTGTACACCAGGTATTTCTGAACTGGGTTTGTCTGAACAAACAGAGATTAGCATGATTAAAGATTTACAAAATCGATTTTTTTCTAATGAAATTTCTACAGATTTATTAGTAGAGACATTATCAAATAAATATAATAGGGGGGTTAATAATGGATAGCAATAACTTTAATAACATTGTAGAAAAGTTACGCATGAGGGAAATTACCTCCGATGAAGCTAAGGCGTTGTTCAATGTGCTAAAAAATCAAGAGACAGCCAATCTTTCTCAACAGCGGGATAATTATGGGCATAAAGATAGGGTAAAATTGGGTTTGTCGGACATTGCCATTATCGGGATATCCGGACAATTTCCTGATGCCAATGATGTGAATGAGTTTTGGAACAACTTAACAACCAAACATAGTGCAATTCAAGAATTGCCATCAAATTATCTTCGGAATGTAACAGGAGAATATTATAAGTGGGGCGGCATTCTCAAAGAGCGGAATTGCTTTGACCCCCTATTTTTTAATATCTCTCCTCGGGAAGCGGAATCTATGAATCCTCATCAGCGCTTAATCCTACAAGAAAGTTGGAAAGCATTGGAGGATGCCGGATATAATCCTCGGCGGTTTGCAAATATGCCGGTAGGTATTTTTATTGGCGCCGAACCCACGGGATATATACATGAATCATTTACAGGCGCTTCGGATGCTATTATCGCATCACGTCTGTCCTATTACTTAGATCTGAAAGGTGCCGCTATGGTTGTAAATACAGGCTGTTCTTCGTCGGCTTTGGCTATTCATCTGGCTTGTGAGAGCTTGCGCAGTAAAGAATCGTCTTTAGCCATAGCGGGAGGGGTTTTTGCCAAACTAGATCCAAGCGGATTATTACGGTTATCTCAGATTGGGATGCTGTCTCCTACCGGAAGTTGTAATGCATTTGATGAATCGGCTGACGGCACGGTTTTAGCAGAAGGGGTAGGCATTGTTGTCTTGAAGCGGCTTGAAGAGGCCATTGCTGACAGTGATCATATATATGGTGTTATTAAAGGATCAGGGGTGAATCAAGACGGAGCCAGTAATGGCATAACTGCGCCAAACGGAATAGCACAAGAACAATTAATTACCAGTGTATATAAACGTTTTAATATTAATCCTGAGGATATTTCCTACATCGAAGCGCACGGAACAAGTACCAAACTAGGTGATCCGGTTGAGGCCAATGCTCTGGTACGTGCCTTTAAGCATTTTACCGGAAAGACTGGATATTGTGCTATAGGCAGCGCCAAGTCATATATTGGCCACACGGCAGCAGCGGCAGGGGTTATTGGTTTGATTAAGATATTACTGTCTTTGCGTTATCATAAGATACCGGGCATTAATAGTTTTAAGAAACTAAACCCCCTGATCGAATTAGATAAATCTGCTTTTTATATAAGCACTGATTTATTGGAATGGAAATCAGAAACTGGCAAGCCGTTAATGGCGGCCCTAAATTCCTTTGGCCATAGCGGTACTAATGTTCATATTGTTATCGAGGAGTGTATTCCTACTCCCAGAACTTGGCGAAGCTCTGAAGCTGATAAAATCAATCCGGTACTAATTCCAATTTCAGCTAAGACGGAAGATTGCTTGTTAGCTTATGCCCAAAATCTATTGATGTTTTTAAAGCGGGCATTGCCGGAGTCTGAAACAATCATAAAGTATTATCAGCAAAACAGTAATGAGGTTTTTCCAAAAGTAGGAACAGTTATTGGTAGCCCGCCGCAGGAAAAAAATATTGAAAATATCGCGTATACTCTCCAGGTGGGACGCGAGGCTATGCAAGAAAGAGTGATCTTTCTAGTACAGGATATTTATGAGCTTATCGGAAAATTAGAGGAATTTACCGCAGGCAAGCAAATAATTGACTGCTGTTGGAAGCAGGTTGGGCAGAAAAAAAATAATATACGATTCTCTGGCTCAGAGGAAGATCGGCATGCGATGGTTGAAAACCTAATAGCAAAACGTGTTTTTGATAAAATTGCAGAATTATGGGTACAGGGATACAGTATTGACTGGAATATGCTTTATGGAAAGGTAAATCCTAGTCGCATCAGCCTGCCTGCATATCCTTTTGCCAAAGAGCATTATTGGATGCCTGATGAGGTTAAAGCTGCTTCTAACCCGATTGCTTTCAATAACATTATTCATCCGTTGATTCATCAAAATACTTCCGATTTATCAGGACAAAGATTTAGTTCGTATTTTACCGGACAAGAATTTTTCCTTGCAGATCATGTTGTGAAGGATCAATTAGTTTTACCTGGGGTCGCAACGCTTGAAATGGCCCGCACGGCGGTGTATGAAGCAACAAGGCTTTTAACGAAAGAACCTACAATTATTCGTCTCAGAAATGTAGGGTGGGTTCGGCCAATTGTCGCCGGAAACGGACTGGCGAAGGTGCATGTTGCGCTTTCTCCTGAAGACAATGGTGAGATAGCTTATGAAATTTATAGTGAGTCTGAAGAAACGGACTCTGGTTTTTTGATTCATAGTCGGGGTGGTGCAATGCTAAGTCCGGCTGTAGAAACCGAGGCATTAGATATTGCGGCCTTGCAAGCAAAGTGCAATAAGCGCATTATTGACGGGTCTGAGGTTTATGATGCTTTTAAGGTAATGGGGGTTGCGCTTGGGCCGGCATATCGAGGTGTTAAAAAGGTTTATGTGGGGGACGAAGAGATTTTGGCCCAAATTTCGTTGCCTCTATCTGTTCAAGAAACTAAGGATAAATTTGTTCTTCATCCTAGTATGCTGGACTCTTCTTTACAGGCGTCGCTTGCTTTGAGAAATGTTACCGGGGATGCAAAATTAGCTGATTGTGTTGAACTAGATAAACCTGTTCTTCCTTTTAGTCTGGAAGAAATCGAAATTCATAGCAGTTGTCCAGCTTCAATGTGGTCTCTGGTTCGTTTCGGAAAAAACAGTGAAGGGAGAATCCAGAAGCTTGACGCCGATTTATGCGACGAAAACGGGAATGTATGTGTGCGCGTTCGGGGAGTTACCAGCAGGGTGTTGGAAGGTGCAGTTGGCTCGGTAGGGTTATTGCCGGTAAACGGAACATTAATGCTTAAACCGTGCTGGCAAGAACAATCTATTAGTCAAAAAGATAGGGTGCCTGCTTCCTATGGTAATCACCTGGTACTTCTTTGTGAACTTAATGATATTTCCAAGGAAACAATTGAAACGCAAATAAATGGAGTGCGTTGTATTACGTTAAAATCTCAGCAGGCAGCTATTGAGCAACGGTTTGAGACCTTAGCAGTTTTGGTATTCGAAGAAATTAAAAATATTCTTAAAAACAAACCAAAGGACAATGTGTTAGTTCAGCTTGTTATTCCTGCTCAAGATGAGCAGGAACTTTTTGTCGGACTGTCCGGATTGCTGAAAACCGCTCATTTAGAGAATCCAAGATTAATCTGGCAACTTATTTTAATTGAAAACAAAGATACTCTAAGCATAATCGAGAAGCTGAGAGAAAACAGCTGGTATGCTGCTGAGGGGCAGATTCGATATTGTGACCGAGGAAAACGTTGGGTTACAGCTTGGGATGAAGTAAAAACACCTCTCGAGCCAGTGAAGTATCCATGGAAAGATAAGGGGATATATTTAATTACTGGCGGAGTTGGTGGCTTAGGACTTATTTTTGCCAAAGAAATCGCAAGCAAAGTCAAGGATGCTACATTACTGCTTACCGGACGGTCAACACTTGATACTAAAAAGCAAGCTGTACTGGATGATTTGCGAGCAATGGGAGCCCGGGTTGAATACAAGGCAGTTGATGTGACACAAAGTAAAGCTGTTAATAGCTTAATTCAGAATGTTAAGGAGAAGTTTGGCAATGTGCATGGCATTATCCATAGTGCCGGAATTATTCAAGACAATTTCATCATTAGAAAAACAAAAGAAGAACTGCAAGAAGTCATAGCACCAAAGGTCAGAGGCTTAATAAATCTTGATCATGCCACTAAAGATTTGGAGCTTGACTTCTTTATTTTGTTTTCCTCAATTGCGGGCGGAATAGGGAATCCCGGGCAGGCTGATTATTCCACAGCAAATGCTTTTATGGATGTTTTTGCAAAATATCGTAACACATTGGCGGCAAATCGGTTACGGTATGGTCAGACACTATCAATTAACTGGCCTCTGTGGAATGAAGGCGGAATGCATATTGATAAACAAAATGAGAACAGAATGCGGCAAACAACGGGAATGGCTGCTATTAATACTTCCTCCGGCATTCTTGCATTATATCAAAGTTTGGCATCCGGCCACCATCAAGTAATGGTTGTCGAAGGCGAACTTAGACTGCTTAGGGAAACTTTTTTTGGTCAATATCCTGAAATGGAAGCAGTTTCCAACATAGAAAAAGGCGTGAATAAATCTGTTGAAGATCAAGACATGTTTAGGCAAAAGACTATTCAGTATTTAAAACAGTTGCTTTCTTCAGTTATCAAGCTGCCTGTACAGCGGATTGAGGAATCTGTACCGATGGAGAAGTATGGTATAGATTCAATCATGGTAATGCAGCTGACTGCTCAATTGGAAAAAACGTTCGGCTTGCTGCCGAAAACACTTTTCTTTGAATATCAAAATATTCAGGAGTTAGCCGAATATTTTCTTGAATCTTACCGGAAGCAGTTGGAAGAATTAATCGATGGTGGGGATAAAGCGGCACCAACTACTGTAAAAGAACCTGAAAAAATTGCCAGGATAGAGGAGCCGATATTGACTAGCAGTCGACGTAGGCAGCCAGTAGTAACTTCTTTGCCAAGCACCACCAGAGAAGCACAAACAGATGAAGCCTTAGATATTGCAATTATTGGTTGTTCCGGACGGTATCCACAAGCTAAAAATATTGGGGAATTGTGGAAGAATATCAGGGACGGTAAAGACTCAATTACCGAGATTCCGTCTGACCGTTGGGATTACAGATTATACTATGATATTGAGAAAAACAAGCAAGGAAAAACTTATTGCAAATGGGGAGGTTTTATCGAAGGAGTAGATCAATTTGATCCGTTGTTTTTTAATATTTCACCGCAGGAAGCGGAAACTTTGGATCCCCAGGAACGTTTGTTTTTGCAATGCGTATATGAAACATTAGAAGATGCCGGATATACCCGGGATAGTCTCGGTTTTGATTTAGAAGGTAATGTGGGCGTTTATGTAGGCGTTATGTATGATGAGTATCAGCTTTATGGTGTAAAAGGCGGGATAAAAGGGAGTCCGGCTGCGCTGCCGGGTTATTCAGCATCTGTAGCTAACCGAATTTCTTATTTTTGTAATTTTAGTGGACCAAGTATGGCGATTGATACCATGTGTTCCTCGTCACTGACGGCTATTCACTTGGCTTGTCAAAGTATTCGGCGGGGCGAATGCAAGGCGGCAGTTGCCGGTGGAGTTAATTTTTCGATTCACCCCAATAAGTATTTATTGCTTGCTCAGAAAAACTTTGTGTCAAGCAAGGGGCGGTGCGAAAGCTTTGGTCAAGATGGTGACGGTTTTGTTCCTGGCGAAGGTGTAGGGGCAGTGTTGCTCAAACCTCTAGCGAGAGCAATTGCCGATCGGGATCATATTTACGGAGTTATTAAAGCAACTGCAATTAATCATGGAGGTAAAACCAACGGCTATACCGTTCCTAATCCGAATGCCCAGGCTCGTGTTATTTGCATGGCTCTCCGGGAAGCCGGAATTAATCCCAGGACAATAAGTTATCTGGAAGCTCACGGAACGGGTACCGCTTTGGGAGACCCTATTGAAATAGCAAGCTTGACTAAAGCTTTCAGGGAGTATACCGGTGATAAGCAATTTTGCTCAATTGGCTCAGTAAAATCAAATATTGGACATTGTGAAAGTGCGGCGGGAATTGCAGCTGTAACCAAAGTACTGCTGCAACTTAAATATTGTCAACTAGTGCCTTCGTTGCATTCTAAGGCGCTCAACTCCAATATCGATTTCATCCAAACGCCCTTTAAGGTTCAACAAGAACTTGCCAGTTGGAACCAGCCTGAGATCAGCATTAATGGAAAGACTAAGAAATATCCGCGAATTGCCGGAGTTTCATCTTTTGGTGCTGGGGGATCAAATGCCCATGTGGTGATTGAAGAATACCGTACTGATGACTTAAAAGAAGTGAGTGATGAGACTACGCAGAGCAAGGTAGGTATTGTGCTGTCTGCCAAGAATGAGGATCGTCTAAAAGAACGAGTGCAGCTCTTATTAACGGCTATTCAGGAGAAAAAAATTACCGATAACGATCTAATTAATATGGCTTATACTCTTCAAATTGGCCGTGAGGCCATGGAGGAACGTCTGGCGATAGTAGCGGATTCTATCAAAGAATTGGAAGAGAAACTCACGAGTTTTCTTGCGGAACAGGAAGGGATTGAAGAGTTATACCGTGGCCAGGTAAAACGTAATAAGGAATCAATGGCTGTTTTTGCCGGTGATGAAGATATGGCAAAAACAATTGAGGCTTGGATAATTAAAAGAAAATATACAAAACTTCTTGAACTTTGGACTAAGGGACTAATGTTTGATTGGAACAAATTGTACAACGACTGTAAGCCTAGCCGTATTAGTTTGCCCACCTATCCCTTTGCCCGGGAGCGGTATTGGGTATCTGGCATTGAACAAGAATGTATGAGTATTCCTGCTGTCACTTCACCGATAAGCTCAGTCATTCATTTATTACTGCACCGCAATACCTCGGATTTTTCCGAGCAGCGGTTTAGTTCAATTTTTACCGGAAAGGAGTTCTTTTTTGCAGATTATCTAGTAGCTGGACAGCCGACTTTACCTGAGACAGCTTGTCTGGAAATGGTACTGGTTGCAATAAGGCAGTCAACAGGAGACTTAATAGATGGGCAAGCCGGAATTCATTTTAAAAATGTCATTTGGGCTAGAGCTATCACTATAGGGGAAACGGCAAAAGAAATCCATATTGGACTTTACCTGGAGGGTGACGGCGAGTTTGCCTATGAAATTTATAGTTTAGAAGAAAACCTTGGTGAACGGGTAGTGTATAGCCAGGGCATTGCTATAGTAAGTCCGGTTAAAAATGGTACACGACTGGATATCAATACTCTACAAGCACAATGTAACTACAACAATCAGGTGCTGAGTCAGTACTATGAGACTTTTAGAGCATTAGGAATTGAATATGGATCGGCATACCGGGGAATTGTCAAGATATATGCTAGCGTAGGCATGTTATTGGCAAAAATCGCTTTACCTGCCTGTATTTCAGATACTAGCGATCAATTCTCTCTGCATCCCAGCATAATGGATTCAGCGCTACAAGCAGCAAGGTTATTAATTGAGTCAAATAATGCGGCAGGGCTGCAAAAATGGCTAATTCCTTTGAATATTGATGAAGTTGAAATAATTGAAAAATGCGCATCTTCCATGTGGGCCGTAGTCAAATACAGGAGTGATAGCCAAACAGATTGTGAACGGTATAAAGCAGATATTGATCTTTGTGATGAGCAAGGTTCAATTTGTGTGCGGATGAAAGGAGTATCATTTACAAGGATTGGCCAGGAAATGGAGGCAAGCGAAAAATTCATGCCGTCAGGGCAGTTGCTGTTTGAGCCAAGTTGGAAGGAAAAAGATATCGGCCATGAACCTACCGTTCCAAGCTATACTAAGCATTTAGTTATACTTTGCGGGACGGAAGAAGAAATATCCAGGGAAACTATCGAAACCAACATGACCGGGGTTCAATGCCTTGTGCTGCAATCTCAACAAAACTGCATTGAGGATAGGTTCCAAGATTATGCTGTTCAGCTATTTCAAATAATCCAAAGCAGCATGAGAGATAAAAAATCGGAAAAAACATTTATCCAGTTCGTAGTACCTCTTTGTGAAGAACAACGGCTTTTTTCGGGACTCATCGGACTTTTGCATACCGCCAGGTTGGAGAATCCTCACATTATTGGACAACTGGTAGAAATTGAAAACTGCCAGAATATTATACGACAACTGACAGAAAATAGTTGTTCACCTCTTGCTAGCCGGATTAGGTATCAGAATGGCAAACGCTTGGTTGCCGGATGGAGCGAAGTACTAGCTGTACCCAAGACACCGAAAATGCCGTGGAAAGATCGGGGAATATATCTAATTACTGGTGGTGCCGGTGGGCTTGGTCTTATTTATGCAAAAGAAATTGCCCGTAACGTTAGAGAAGCAACTATTATACTTACGGGACGGTCTGAACTTAACAGCAACAAGTGTATAATGCTTGAAGAGCTAAACGCAATGGGAGCTAGGGCTGAATATCTGCAAGTTGACGTGGGAGAAAAAAATGAAGTTATTAATTTAATTCTGAGCATTCAAAAAAAATTTGGCAGTCTTAATGGCATCATCCATAGTGCAGGTGTAATACGGGACAATTTTATATTGAAGAAAACCAAGGAAGAGATTTTGGAAGTTTTAAGGCCTAAAGTTACTGGGCTGGCCAACTTGGATCAAGCAAGTAAAGACCTTGAACTTGATTTTTTTGTACTGTTTTCTTCGCTATCCGGAAGCTTTGGTAATACGGGACAAGCTGATTATTCCGCCGCCAATGCGTTTATGGATGTGTACGCCGAATATCGTAACATTCTGGTAGCTGCAAAGCAGCGTCAAGGGCAAACATTGTCAATTAATTGGCCTTTATGGGAAGAAGGCGGCATGCATATTAATGAAGTTACTGCAAAAATAATGATGGAAAACACGGGTTTGAGCGTAATGAAGACTTCAACTGGCATACAGACCTTTTATCAGAGCCTGGCGCTAACTCATAATCAAATAATGATTGTTGAAGGTAATTTGAAGCAAATCCGGGAAACATTGTTTTCCGTCGATACTAAGCCTATATTGGTGGCTGAGGCTTACCTCCCACAAGTAGACTCGCGGTTGCTCCATGACAAGACTTTGTTTGAGCTTAAAGGGCTATTAGGACGGGTTACCAAACTGGGTATAGATAAAATTGACGCGGATGAACCGTTAGAGACATACGGTATTGATTCGGTTATGATAACTCAGCTCAATAACTGGTTGACTGATATTTTTGGTGAATTATCGAAAACCTTGTTTTTTGAATATCAGACATTAGGCGCTTTAGCAAAATATTTGATTGATAATTATGCTAAAGAATGTATCGACTGGACGGGACTTGCGCCTAAAGCGAACACAGTATCCCACGCAGCTTTGGTGGCAAATAGCAATAATGCATCTATCAGTTTGACCTCTCTGAAAGCAAAGAAAAAGAAGAAAGATATTGTTACAGTAAAGGCTCCCCAAGCCGAAACTCGGGAGCCAATTGCTGTTATTGGTATGAGTGGACGCTATCCCCAGGCAAAAAATTTGCAAGAGTATTGGAGAAATTTATCTGCCGGAGAAGATTGTATTTCATTAATTCCTAATACTCGATGGTCATTGGATGAATTTTTCCATCCTGACCCGAAAGAAGCTGTTGCGCAAGGTAAAAGCTATTGTAAATGGGGCGGATTTATTGAAGATGTTACCGCCTTTGATCCACTGTTTTTTAATATTTCGCCACGAGAAGCGATTACTATGGATCCTCAGGAACGACTATTTATTGAAACTTGTTGGGAAGTAATTGAGGACGCCGGCTATACTAGGGAGCAACTGGCTACCGAGTATAAAGGGAGAATTGGTGTTTTTGCCGGAATCACCAAAACAGGTTATGAGTTATACGGCACGGATTTGTGGCGACAGGGAGAAAAAGTATTTCCCCATACTTCATTTAGCTCGGTGGCCAACAGGGTATCCTACCTTTTGAATTTGCATGGACCAAGTATGCCAATTGATACGATGTGCTCGTCTTCCTTAACTGCAATTCATGAAGCATGCCAACATCTTTACCGGCAGGAGTGCGATATGGCAATTGCCGGCGGTGTGAATTTATATCTTCATTCTTCAAATTATAATATATTATGTGCCAATCGAATGCTTTCATCAGATGGCCGATGCAAAAGCTTTGGAATTAATGGTAATGGATTTGTACCTGGCGAAGGAGTAGGGGGTATTTTATTAAAACGGTTATCACAGGCAATTGCCGATAAAGATCATATTTACGCGCTTATCCGCAGTACCAGTATTAATCATGGTGGTAAAACTAACGGATACATAGTGCCTAATCCGGTAGCCCAAGGCAATCTCATTCGGGATGCACTGGATAAAGCGAGAGTTAACGCTCGGACAATCAGTTATATTGAAGCGCATGGAACAGGAACAGAACTAGGTGATCCTATTGAGATCTCCGGACTTGTTCAGGCATTTGAGAAAGATACGCAAGACAGGGAATTCTGTGCTATCGGTTCGGTAAAATCAAATATTGGACACTTAGAAGCCGCAGCGGGAATTGCCGGAATTACTAAAGTTATATTGCAAATGAACAACCAAAAACTTGTTTCCAGCCTGCATGCCGAAAATTTGAATAGTAATATTAATTTTCCAAAAACACCATTTGTCGTTCAGCGGGAACTTAGCGGATGGAAACGCCCGGTAGTCACGATTAACGGAGAAATAAAGGAGTATCCAAGAATTGCCGGCATATCTTCGTTTGGTGCGGGGGGAGCGAACGCTCATGTGATTGTTGAGGAGTATGTGCCTGAAGAATTGCGGCCTCTCCCTATTAGTATTGATAATAACAAACCTGTAATTATTCTACTGTCGGCAAGAAATGAAATACGGCTAAGGGAACAGGCAAAACGGTTGTTAACTGCAATGAGGCAGCAAAATCTTTCAGACACAGATTTGGTCAGCATAGCCTATACACTCCAGATTGGGCGGGAAGCAATGGAAGAGCGGTTAGGCTTAGTTGTGCGGACGATGAAAGAATTGGAGCAAATGCTCGAAAGTTTTGTTGAAGGGGTTAAGGATGACCAAAGCGCACTGTATCGTGGTCAGACCAAATCTTTTAAAGATACTGTGGTTGCTTTTTCAGTAGATGAAAATTTATCCAAAACAATTGATGATTGGATTACTAAAGAGAAGTATGATAACGTTTTAAGTCTTTGGGTCAAGGGTTTGAATATTAATTGGAACAAACTTTATAGCGATGGTAAGCCGCAACGAATTAGTTTACCTGCCTATCCCTTTGCCAAAGAGCACTATTGGTTACCTGAAATCAATACCACAAGTGCTGGCAAAGGAACCGAAACCTCTACTTCGGCTTGGATTCATCCAGTCCTTCATCAAAATAATTCTGATTTCTACGCACAAAGGTTTAGTTCACTCTTTACAGGCCGGGAGTTTTTCCTGACAGACCATGTCGTGAATGATAAGCGGGTTTTGCCTGGGGTGACATATCTTGAGATGGCTAGAGAAGCAGTTATACAATCATTCGGAAATTTGTGGAATGGGAAAAATGTAATTCAACTTAAAAATGTTGTTTGGAACCGTCCTGTCATCGTAGAGGAACAGCCAGTAAAAATATATATCAGTCTTTCTCCGGAAGAAGGCGGCGAAATTACCTATGAAATATACAGCGAATCAGAAACAGCTAATGCGGAGTTGGTAATACATAGTCAAGGCAGTGCGGAATTGGGTTCGTTAACAATACCAACCTTGGATTTGTCTGCAATTAAGTCTCAAGTGTGGGAAAAGACGGTTTCCGCCACCCAGTGTTATGAGATATTCCGTATTATGGGAATTAACTACGGGCCGGGTCACCAAGGCATTAAAATGTTAAATGTGGGAGCTAATTATGTTTTGGCTGAGCTTTCTTTACCTGTTTCTGTAGCCGAAACCAAGGATATGTATATAATGCATCCAAGTATGCTGGATTCGGCTTTGCAGGCGGCTAGTGGATTAATGATGAATACCGGGGATTTGTCATCAGATAGTAGCAGGATATTAAAACAGTATGTACCGTTTGCGGTGGATGACATAAAAATATTTGGAAAATGCTCTAAAACTATGTGGGCTCTTATCCGCTATAGTGATGGCAGTAAAATCGATGGTAAGATACAGAAGCTTGACATCGATTTATGTGATGATAACGGAACTGTATGCGTAAGGATGAGAGGGCTTTCCTTCAGAGAAATGGAACGCAGCGATAGTATCGCCGAGTCTAACGCAACTGTTGGTATGCAGCTAATTTGCCCTTGCTGGAAGCAGCAAGTAATAGACCAAGAAGTCGCAGATCCTGTCTATAACCAGCATTTGGTGATACTGTGTGAATTTGATGGAATTACACCAAAAGATATTGAAAATCAAATTAGTAATACACGGTGTCTTAGTTTGCTAACTGAAGAAGAGGGTATAGAGGCACGGTTTCAAATTTATGCGACTCAGGTATTTGAAGAGATACAGAGTATTCTTCGGGGCAGACCAAAGGAGCCTGTATTATTACAGGTTGTGATTCCGGACAAAATCGAGCAACAGGTATTTTCCGGTCTTTCCGGTATGCTGAAAACGGCTATGCTTGAAAATCCGATATTTATTGGTCAAATAATTGAAATTGAGTCTGGAGAAAATGCCGGATTGATTGTAGAAAAACTTAAGGAAAACAGTCGAATTTCTCGGGATAACCACATTCGCTACCAAGACGGCAAGCGCTGGTGTGCCGATTGGAGCGAAGTACAAGTATCCCCCGACGCAATAAAAATTCCTTGGAAATATCAAGGGATTTATTTAATTACAGGCGGTACTGGCGGTTTGGGGCAAATTTTTGCCAAAGAAATTGCGCAGCAAGTTAAAAAAGCTACTCTGATTTTAACAGGGAGAAGACCACTTACTGAGGACAAACAAGCTTTGCTGCAGGAATTGGTTTTGCTGGGGGCTAAGGTCGAATACCAGCAGGTTGATGTGTCGAATAAGGAACAAGTTGTGAATTTGATTAAAAGCATTCGTGAGAAATTTGGTAATCTCCATGGCATTATTCATTGCGCGGGCATACTCAAGGACAGCTTCATTCTGAAAAAATCCAGCGAAGATGTAAAAGAAGTTTTAGCCCCCAAGGTTTCCGGACTGGTAAATCTGGATCAGGCAAGCCGGGACTTACCTTTGGAATTCTTTATTCTTTTTTCTTCTCTTGCTGGGGTTATCGGTAACCCAGGTCAAGCAGACTATGCTACTGCTAATGCTTTTATGGATGCTTATGCCCGGTATCGAAATATTCTGGTGAAATCAGGACATCGACAAGGGCATACACTGGCGATTAATTGGCCGTTATGGAAAGAGGGTGGAATGAGTGTAGATAAGGAAACACAGAAAATGATGAGAGAAAAACTAGGCTTTGTGGCTATGGAAACGCAACCTGGTATTCAGGCTCTTTATCAGGCCATGGCTTCCGGCAATGAGCAGGTAGTGGTAATGAGCGGGATAAGGCAATTTATTGATAATGAATTTGTTTATGCAAATTATGAATTATATCATGACGTAGTAACAAGAATTTTTGAAGATCAATTAACTGAAGAACAGTTTATAAATTTAATTTTGAGGTAAAGAGGAAAAGAGTGATATGAATAATCAATTAAGTAAATTGTATAAGCAATTACAAGAAGGAAAAATTAGTCGGGAAGCTGCGGTAAAACAAATTATTGAGTTTAAGTTGCAGCATAAGAGCGTGTCTTTTTCTGCGGACAATGATTTATCGACAGAAATAGTAAAAGTACCTGTTACTACCTTAGATAAAAATAAAGTAATCGCTGAATTTGACAATGATTTGCTTCGAGAAAAAGCAATCCATTTCTTCAAAAAGCTGCTTTCGACGGTAATCAAATTGCCTGTGCAACGGATTGAAGCCGATGCTCCCATGGAGAAATACGGAATAGACTCGATTATGGTCATGCAAATGACCAATCAATTAGAAAACACTTTTGGTTCTTTGCCAAAAACATTGTTCTTTGAATACCAAAGTATCCAGGAAATAGTTGGCTATTTCCTGGATACTTACCGGGAAAAACTTGTGGAATTGCTGGCGGCCAAGAATGAGACAGAGACGTTCAGCAATAATCCTCCGATTTCCCCGCCTGCTGAGCGTCCGGTAAGTCAAGGCCTTCGTAACCGCATTGCACCAGCCATTGCAAAATCCCGGGGAAAAACAGCCCAAGGGCCTTTTGATATTGCAATAATTGGTGTTTCCGGCCGTTACCCCGGCGCAAAAAACATCAAAGAATATTGGAAAAATCTTCAGGAAGGTAAAGACTGTATAAGCGAAATTCCGAAAGACCGCTGGGACTACAGCCGTTACTTTGACGAAGATAAAAACAAATCCGGAACAATCTATAGTAAGTGGGGCGGGTTTATCGAGGGCGTGGATCAGTTTGATCCTCTTTTTTTCAATATTTCACCACGGGAAGCGGAGTTTATTGATCCTCAGGAACGCCTGTTTTTGCAATGTGTCTATGAAACATTAGAAGATGCAGGCTATACCCGGGAAACCGTCGGCATGAACCGGGAGGGTGGCGTAGACGGCAATGTAGGTGTTTATGTAGGAGTGATGTATGAAGAGTACCAACTTTACGGCGCCCAAGAGCAGATGATGGGTAGGCCAATAGCCCTTACTGGCAGTCCGGCATCAATAGCCAACAGAGTATCCTATTTTTGCAACTTTAACGGACCGAGTATTGCCATAGATACCATGTGTTCCTCCTCTTTGACAGCTATCCATTTAGCCTGCCAAAGCCTGCAAAGCGGCGGCTGCCAACTTGCAATTGCGGGAGGCGTCAACATATCGGTTCATCCCAACAAATACTTAATGCTCAGCCAAGGTAAGTTCTTATCCAGCAAAGGGCGGTGTGAAAGCTTTGGCCAGGGCGGTGACGGCTATGTACCGGGAGAAGGTGTCGGTGCAGTATTGCTCAAACCACTGGACAGAGCCGTCGCGGACGGTGATCATATCTATGGAGTAATAAAAGGTATCGCCGTAAATCATGGTGGGAAAACCAACGGGTACACAGTTCCTAACCCCAATGCCCAGGCAACTGTTATTGGACGGGCATTAAAGCAAGCACGAATCAATCCAAGAATAATCAGTTATATTGAAGCCCATGGCACAGGGACATTCTTAGGAGATCCGATTGAAATCGCGGCTTTGAGTAAAACATTTCAAGAATATACAGCAGATAAACAGTTTTGCGCCATTGGCTCAGCTAAATCAAATATAGGGCATTGCGAGAGCGCGGCAGGTATTGCCGGAGTGACCAAAGTACTATTGCAACTGAAATATCATCAACTAGTTCCCTCTTTGCATTCCGATGTACGTAACCCTAATATTGATTTTGGCAAGACTCCATTTATCGTCCAACAAGAGCTTGGCGAATGGAAAAGACCAAAAGCTGCGCTGGATGGAGTCATGCGCGAATATCCAAGAACCGCCGGCATTTCATCTTTTGGTGCGGGAGGTTCAAATGCCCATGTAGTGATTGAAGAATATATACCTAATTCCCGGGAAGTGCAAATACCATCGTCACCCGCAATAATTGTATTGTCAGCTAAAAATGAAGAAGGGCTTAAAGAGCAAGCTAAAGAGCTATTATGTGCCATTGAAGAGCAATGCTTCGCTAATACTGATTTGGCTTCCATGGCTTATACTCTCCAAGTAGGACGAGAAGCCATGGAAGAACGGTTAGCTATGACAGTAGGTTCAGTGCAAGAACTTGAAGAAAAACTTAGGGATTTTGTGCAAGGAAAAGATAATATTGATGATTTATACTACGGTCAGGTAAAACGCAATAAGGAAACGCTGGCAGTTTTAGCAACTGACGAAGATATGACGAAAGCAATAGACGCTTGGTTCAGTAAAAGAAAATATGCTAAACTTCTGGAGCTTTGGGTCAAAGGCCTGAATATTGACTGGAACCGGCTGTATCCTGATACGAAACCGGAGCGAATTAGCTTGCCTACATATCCTTTTGCAGTTGGGCATTATTGGGTTCCGATAACTAAGGCGGATTATCCTAATTTAGCCAAGGAAAACTTCGTTGACGATAGACTTACGGTACAGAAAAAGATTTGCACATTAAAAAAACAGTGGAAACAATCTATAGCTACGCCAACTAAAACTATGAGCCGTTCTATTATCATCCTGTCAACGCAAGAAACTGAAGGGGTAGCGATTGAACTTTCCAAGCATTTTGCTGAGAGCTATGTTTTAAATATTAATGATATTGAACCAAAATACAGTCTACCGGAGGACTGGCAAACTTATGATGGTTTTGTAGACTTGGTCGGTTGCGGCAGTGAGAGTAATGAATCGCTGGTTTGGATCGTATTACTGCAACATTTGATCGAGTTAGGCCAAAGTAGAGGCTTAACTTTGCTATGTGTTACAAAAGGACTGGAATCTTACAATAATATCACGATTAATTTGGCCGGAGCTTGCCGTGCTGGATTGTATCGCATGCTGCAAAGTGAGTATAGTCATTTGCAATCACGGCATATTGATGTTGAGCCATGTGTTGCTGATAGTACACTTGCTCAGCAGATTGCTACAGAGTTTTCAATTGATAGTGATGATTCGGAAATCTGCTATCGGGACGGAACCCGTTTTGAGGCTTACCTTGCGGAAACCGGAGAATATGTGAACAGGCAAAGTCTTGTGAAGTTCCCCGAAGACCACGTCCTTTTGGTTACAGGTGGGACACGCGGGCTCGGACATTTATGCGCGCGGCATTTTATAAAAAATTATGGTGTCAAAAGATTGGTTATAACAGGACAAGAAGCTTTGCCTGCACGCGAGCAATGGAACTTCTATAAGGGATTAAATAATACTTTGGCGAAGAAAATCCGGGCTATTGAAGAGATAGAAAGCCAAGGAATACAGGTATGGGCACTTGCATTAACAAAAGAAAACAATTCTCAACAGATTGTGAATGAGATTAGAAAAAGTATGGGACCCATCGGCGGGGTTATCCATTGTGCCGGAACTGGTGATTTTGATAATCCTGCATTTGTCCGGAAATCAATTATTGGAATTGAGCAGGTACTAAATCCCAAAATTAGCGTACTGAACGATTTATATCAAGCGGTAAAAAATGAGCCGTTGCAGTTTTTTGTCATGTTTTCATCAGTCTCGGCGATTATTCCTGCTTTAGCTTCCGGGCAGAGTGATTATGCCATGGCTAACGCCTATATGGATTATTTTGCGGAAGCTAACAATTCTGGCTGTCCAATAATTAGTATTCAATGGCCTAGCTGGAAAGATACTGGCATGGGAGAAGCGAAAAGCAAGGCTTATCAGCAGAGTGGTTTGTTAAGCATAACTGATACGGAAGGACTGGATTTTCTAGATTCTATTCTTGCACACAAGGCCGGTCCCGTAATTCTTCCCGCCGTGGTAAATACGGATTTATGGAATCCACACCAATTAATGAAGCGTAAAATTCAAAAACCGATAACAGGGGCTACAAAGTCTGAAAAGAACAATTATGTGAAGTCAATAACTACTGCAAATAATCTTATAAAAGCAACTCAAGAATGGTTGGTGGCGTTATTTTCCCAGGAATTAAAAATAGAACCTTCTCAATTAGATATTGATATTCCGTTTCAGGATTTTGGTGTAGATTCTATTTTCTTGGTTCAATTGTTGCGGCAAATCAATCAACTGTTATTAGAGGAAATAGATCCTTCGAGTTTCTATGAATATTCTACCATTGAGTTATTAGCCGGGTGGCTTGTAGAAAACCATGCTTCCTCACTAGAAACGCTGGTTGCTGTAGATACGCAGAATTCCTCAGCCGATTTGTCTTTTAGTCCGTCTCAGAAACCGGCGGTGGTTTCTTTAATAAAAAGGTTACCTCAAAACTGGAATTCAGCGGATATTGCAGTGATTGGAATGTCTTGCCGATTTCCCGGGGCAAATAATTTAGGAAAATATTGGGAGATGCTATTGGCAGGAAAAACATCAATTGGCGTTGTTCCTCCAAAACGATGGGGAAAAGCAAATAATTATTACGCCGGTTTACTTGACAATATAACAGATTATGATCCTGACTTTTTCCAAATACCCAAAGAAGATGCCAGAGTCTTGGATTTGCAAGCTTTGCTGGTGCTGGAGGAAAGCCTTAAGCTTTGGTATCACGCGGGCTATACCCCCAAAGAAATAAAGGGGCGTCAAGTGGGAGTCTATCTAGGAGGAAGAAGTCGCCACCAGCCTGAAGAAACTATTCTTAGTCGAGCACACAATCCAATTATGGCTATCGGTCAGAATTATTTGGCGGCTAATATATCACAGTTTTATGATCTTCATGGTCCCAGTGTTGTTGTGGATACTGCCTGTTCTTCCGCCTTAGTTGCGATGAATATGGGGATTCAAGCCCTGCACACTGGCGAAATTGACTCTGCCGTTATAGGGGGAGTGAGCTTATTAAGTACCGATGGAGCGCACCGGACTTTTCAGCAACGCGGAATTTTAGCAAATGAACCGCAATTTCATATTTTTGACAAACGATCGCACGGAGTGGTTTTAGGAGAAGGCGTAGGGTTAGTGCTGCTGAAAACAGTGGAACAGGCGATTGCCGATGGGGACTATATTTACGCTGTAATTAAGGCAGTGTCAATTAACAATGACGGCCGGACAGCTGGTCCTACCTCTCCGAATTTCCAGGCGCAAAAAGAAGTTATGCAGGCTGCTTTAAGTAAAAGCGGTAAGTGTGCAGAAGAAATTAGTTATGTGGAAGTTAATGGTTCAGGTTCTGAAGTTACCGATTTACTCGAACTTAAAGCAATACAAAGCGTTTATCGTCTTTCCAACAATGCTTCTTTGGGATTAGGCTCAATTAAGCCTAATATTGGTCATCCGCTATGCGCGGAAGGCATAGCAAGTTTAATAAAAGTTTCGATGATGCTGGAACAGGGGCAAATGGCTCCGTTTTTATCTGGCGAACAGCCAATGACACATTATAGTCTGGAATCCTCCCCATTTTATTTTTGTCGTAAACAGACTGCTTGGCTAAATAAGCCTCGCACTGCAGCTATTAATTGTTTTGCTGACGGAGGTACAAATGCCCACGTGATTTTGGAAGCATGGTCAGATACTGAAGCGCGTAAAATAACGCGATATCCATTAATTCCCCCGGAATTGAACCGTTCCAATGTGCAATCTGGAATTGTCTATAACAGTATTTGGAAACAAAAATTAGTGGAGGCATAACATGCAAAATACAATTGTTTTGGATGCCAATCATCCCCTGGTTAAGAATCATCAGATTAATGGATTAACGTTATTACCGGGGCTGGCATATATTGATATGTTATATCAGCTATTGTGCCAAGCAGGCCATGATTTTACCAGACTTGAACTACGCAATCTAACAATTTATAATCCGCTGGCCATAAACGATGAACAGAGTATTATACTCAACATTTTGTGTTGTGAAACAGGTGAAGGCTGTTGGCAGATCAGGATTGAAGGTCAAAAACAGTCCAGTGGAGCGCAACCAGTAGATAAAGAACTATACATTACCGCCGAGATGTATCTCAGAGAGCCTGTGATGTATGATGAAAAACTAAATCTTAGTCAAATAAAAGAAATCGCCCAGAACACTATCAGCTTAGATAAAGTTTATGAGCACTGCCGGCGTGAGAGGCTTGTTCATACCGGATTTATGAAAGCGGAAGGAGTGGTATATGATATAGCTACAGCGGCAATTGTTGATATTGCCATCGGACGGGATGCCCTCGCCAGCAAAGAAGAGGTAATGTTTCACCCGGTTTTAATTGACGGCAGTGCAATAGGCGCTTGGGAAAAAGTTGCCAGTCCGGAAACCGAGGAGCAAAAGTTATATCTACCTTTGTATTATGAATCATTTCGTGCTTCGGCTCTCATGCAAGAACGATGCGTAGCTAGACTAAAGATGGATTCTTTTCGGCAGAATAAAGAGCTCGTTTATATAACTTTAGAATTTTTTAATACACAAGGGGAAAAAATCGCCGAATTAAAAAACTTTGCTGCAAAATTAATTCGTGATACTAGTGCAATAGGTCTAAAACAACAATATCCACTATTATCTACTGTACAACCCAATATGGAGATAAAGACAGGGATAGGGACTTACGCTAACCTAGAAGCAATGGAAAAGTTATTGGAAGAACTATTTGCTGCTAAATTACAGCGACCAATAAAAGATATCAAATCTGATGCCGGATTTTATGAAATGGGAATGAATTCAGTCCGGTTATTACAAATGGCAACTGAGCTTGAAGAAAGATTGGCAATCAAATTTGCACCCACATTATTATTTGAATATTCAACAATTGCTGAATTGGCTTCTTACCTAATTAAAAACTATCAAGACCAAATGAAGCAGTTTATTTCTACAGAACAAACCACTGTTGCTGATGATAAAATGGCAAACTACAACTTTAATGAAGACGTAGTAAAAGTAAGATGCACAGAAACAGCTATTAATAACAATACAGAAATTGCCATTATTGGTATTGCTGGACAATATCCTGGGGCAAAAAATATTGACGATTTTTGGTGCAACCTGCGTGATGGTAAGGATTGTATTACAGAAATCCCTCCAGAACGTTGGGAACATAGCAAATATTATGATACAGACAAAAGTAAGCCGGAAAAAACTTATTGTAAGTGGGGTGGTTTTTTAAAAGGGGTGGATGAATTTGAACCACTATTCTTCCATATTTCGCCTAAAGAAGCCGAAGTCATGGATCCGCAGGAACGACTTTTTTTGGAAAATGTTTGGAATCTATTTGAAAATGCAGGTTACACAAGGATGACTTTGCAGCAACAGTACCAAGGCCGGATTGGTGTATATGTTGGTGCAATGTATCAACAATATCATGCGTTTGAATCAGATATAATGACAAAATCGCTAATATCCTTGTCTTCTTACAGCTCTATTGCCAATAGAGTTTCTTTTTATTTTAATTTTCAAGGTCCGAGTATTGCTGTAGATACTGCCTGCTCTTCCTCGACAGTTGCAATTCATATGGCTTGTGAAAGCTTATTAAGAGGAGAGTGTAAGTTAGCTGTTGCCGGGGGAGTAAATCTTTCGATACATCCGCAAAAGTATTTGGGACTAAGTCAACTGCAAATATTAGGGAGTAGTATTAATAGCAGAAGTTTCAGCAATGGTGATGGATATCTTCCGGCAGAAGGGGTAGGCGCTGTATTACTGAAACCACTTTGGCAGGCTATCCAGGATAAAGATAGAATTCTCGCTGTGATAAAATCAACAACAAGCAATCATGGCGGACATTCAAGTGGATATAATGTTCCCAATCTTAATGCCCAAGTACAACTGATTGAAGATAATTTTAAGAAATCTGGGATTGATCCCAAAACCATCAGTTATGTGGAAGCTGCCACTAACGGGTCGCAAATAGGGGATGCTATTGAGGTTGCTGCGTTAACGAAAGTATTTCAAAAGTATACTAACGAACAGCAGTTTTGTGGGATTGGATCGGTAAAATCTAACATCGGCCACGCTGAAGCCGCCTCAGGTATTTCGCAATTAACTAAAGTGGTATTGCAGTTACAACATAAGCAATTAGTACCATTAATTATAGCGGCGGACTTAAATCCTAATATTGATTTTAAAAATTCACCATTTTATTTGCAGCAAAAACTCCAGGAGTGGAAACGCCCGGTGATAGTGGTTAATGGGGAAAATCAAGAATGTAAACGCCAGGCGACAGTAAGCTCATTTGGAATGGGGGGAACGAACGCTCATATAATTGTGGAAGAATATGTCCCGGATAACCAAGAACAAAATATAGTCGGCACTATGCAACCTCAAATCATAATTTTTTCCGCTAAAAGTCAGGAGCGGTTAGGGGCTGTTGTCCGTCAGATGCTTATGTTCGTGAAATTTTCCAGTGAATGTCTTTTAACAGATATTGCATATACTCTCCAGGTAGGGCGTGAACCCATGGAATATCGGATGGCGATGCTTGTCGGTACTCAGCAAGACCTAATCCATGGATTAGAAGAATATTTAAGAATAGCGGTACTGAACGGTAATTTCGATGAAGCGTTGGTACCGATTTTTACGGGAAACTTAGAAACAGAACAATCCGATATCAGCAAATTGTTGTTTGGTGAAACAGGAAAAATATTGGCACAAAAATTATTGCAAGAACATGACTACAAAAAACTTGCAATTTATTGGGTTCAAGGTGGTGGTGTTAATTGGGAATTGCTGCATGAAGGGCAAAATGCTAAAAGAATTCCTCTGCCCACTTACCCATTTGCCAAAGAAAAATATTGGGTTTCAACTGGCCAAACGGAAGAATGCGGTAGTACGTTAAATCAACTTGTCACAATGAATGCAGAATTTATTTGCCAAAATGAAATAGAGGATAGTATTCAGCAATACATTAGCCAATTTCTAGCGAAAGAGCTAAAAATCGTCCAGCAACAAATTAGATTAGATAAAAACATCCAACAGTATGGGGTAGATTCTATTATTCTCACGAAACTTATTCGTGATATTGAGCATTGTTTTACCACTACCATTACAAGACGGGAAATAATTGAATACCGGACGATAAAATCTTTAGCAGCTTATCTAGCACAAAAAATTAAGTCAGGAGTTCAACAATGCGGAACACCAACTGCAAACATAATATCGGAAACAACTCAAGAAACAGAAGCAGTAACAAACGAACAAGTTGTTGGTGTTCTAGAACAATTTGTACAAGGAAACATTAGCGTAAAGCAAGCGCGAATTTTATTAGAAGGAGGAGAGAAAGTATGACTCCCAGAGAAATCTTAGATGCTTATAAGAATGGAAAAATAACTATCCGTGATGTTCAAAAAAGTTTAAGCGCACTTGAGAACGAACCGTTAATTATTCCTTTGTCCGAAGGACAAAAGGGCTTATGGATGTTGCAAGCAATGTCTCCTGAAATGAGTGCTTATAATATTCCTATATGTTTTCGTATTTGTCAGCAGGTGGATGTTGAGCGGTTCAAACAAGCTTGTCGTTTGGTTATGGAACAATATCCGGTTCTTGCCGGTACAATTAGACAAGATGCTGGCGCTCTCAGTCAGATTGTCAAACCAGCAGAGCCGCTGGCCTTTAACCAAGAAGATATTTCAACCCTTGAAAATCAAAACATTGTACCCTATCTTAGGGAAAAAACAAAAGAACCAATTTCATTGGAAAAAGGTCCTTTGATGCGCATTTATCTTTTGTCTCGCTCAACGCAAGAGTATATTATTCTCTTTATTATTCATCATATTGTGTTTGATGGAAACTCGGTTGCCCCCTTTATCTCAACATTAATAAATGCTTATCAAAAGCTGGTTCACGACGAAACTCCCGAACCAGTCGTACTTTCGCAAAATTATAATGAGTTTGTGAAATGGGAACAGGAAATGCTGGCAACTGAGGAAGGGGAGGCGCATCGTTCTTATTGGAAAAAACAACTTGTAGAACCCTTGCCGATTCTGGAGCTGCCGACCGACCATTCTCGTCCTATTAACACCAGTTTTGCCGGAAAAGTAGCTTCATCCAAGTTATATACAGAATTGAGCAAGCAAATAAAGTCTTTTACTTATTTGCAAAGCATAGATATATCTGTTGCTTTTTTGGGTATTTTCAAATTGCTGCTGCATCGTTATACAAATCAGGAAGATATTATTGTAGGAATACCAACTATCGGGCGTCCGCACGAGCGGTTTAACTCTTTGGTTGGTTATTTTATCAATATGATTGCAATTCGAAGTCAAGTAACAAGTAAGCAGATTTTTACACGATTCAGTCGGGAGTTACAGTTAACCCTTGCTGATGGGTTAGATCATGCCGCTTATCCTTTTCCCGTATTGGTCCGGGAACTAAATGTGCCGCGTTTACAAACAACCGCACCGGTGTTTCAAGTTGCCTTTGCCTATCAAAATTTTTCTCAATTCCAGAATCTGCAGCATCTCTGTCAACAATATCAGGAGATACTTCCCTTTGAGTTTGTCGAAAACATCCATCAGGAAGGCGAGTATGAACTTGAACTGGAAGTAGTTGAGCAAAAGGATAATTTTCTGCTGAACTTTAAATATAATCCGGATTTATTTGATGCATCAACAATTGAACGAATGATAGAGCACTATAAGAACTTGGTTCAAGAAGTGCTTGAAAATTCCGATATTCCGTTTAGTGAATATCAATATCTATCGCAAATAGAGAGGAATAGCATTTTTTTAGATTGGAATGCGGCTAAGAACGATTTTTCCACAGAAAGCTGTATTCATGAAATATTTGAGGAACAAGCCCGAAAAATGCCAGACGTAATTGCGATAGTTTTTGAAGAAAACTACTATACATACCAGGAATTAGATAAGCAAAGCTCGTTGTTGGCAAGCTATCTGCAGACATGCGGGGTATGTCCTGATTGCCTAGTTGGAATCTGTATGGAACGCTCTCCGGAGATGGTTGTGGGGATATTAGGAATCCTAAAGGCAGGAGGGGCATATGTACCAATGGATCCAAACTATCCGGACGAACGACTGGATTATATGATCCAAGACAGCGGAGTTTCCCTTGTTCTTACCCAATCTGCCTTAATGGATAAAGTGCGGACGTTAAGTAGAAATCGTGCTAAGTCAATTGTTTTAGACAAGATGTGGGAAGAAATAGCAAGCACAAATAAGGGAAGGATAATTGTAAAGCGCGAAGTACAGCCTCGCAATTTGGCCTATGTCATTTATACATCTGGCAGTACGGGAAAGCCCAAAGGGGTTATGGTTAGCCATGCAAGCATTCTTAATACGTTGTATTTTTTGCAAGCAAATTACCCTATGACCAATCAGGACTCTTACTTGTTAAAAACAAATTATGTTTTTGATGTGTCTGTAGCAGAATTGTTTGGTTGGTTTATTGGTAATGGGCGCCTTGTCATTCTTCCGCCAAGCGGAGAGAAATCTCCCGAAACTATTGCCGATTGTATTAGCAAGTATAAGGTTACTCATATTAATTTTGTGCCGTCAATGTTAAATGTTTTCTTAATTGGGGTATTAGATAATAAGTCGTTTTTGGAAAATTGCCCACTTAAGTATATAATGGTTGCCGGCGAGGTTTTTCCAAAAGAACTTGCTAACAAAACAGTAACCACTTTTCCCAACGCCAATGTTGAAAATATATACGGACCAACAGAAGCATCCATTTATGCCGCGTTCTTTTCCTGTTCGAAAGAAAAACTGATACAAAGAACCATTCCAATTGGTAAGCCCATTTCGAATGTAAAGCTATACATATTAGATGATAATTTACAGATTGTTCCAATTGGTATTCCGGGTGAACTTTGTATAAGTGGCGAAGGTTTAGCTAGAGGATATTTAAATCTACCTGAGCCAACGGCTGCAAAATTTATTGAGAATCCCCTTGAACCTGGAACGAAGCTTTATAAAACGGGTGACCGTGTTCGCTGGCTGGCTGATGGGAATATTGAGTTTTTAGGCCGGATTGATCACCAAGTTAAAATCCGGGGTTATCGCATTGAATTAGGAGAAATTGAAAGTCAACTTGGTACCTATTCCAAGGTACAGGATTGCGCGGTTGTTTTGAAAGAACAGGACGGCATTAAACGGCTTATTGCCTATTATACAACAAATAATGATGATAAAAGGGCTCTTGATCCACAAGAGCTGCGTAAACATTTGAATTCTCGTTTACCCGAATATATGGTACCTGCTTTTTATAACCAACTGGAGAAAATGCCACTTACAGCAACCGGTAAGCTAAATCGGAAAGCATTAATGAACCAAGAGGTTATAGTTACTGGAGATAAACCTGCAATTACTGAAAATAGATGTACAATTGGTTCAAAGTCTAATATTGAAGACAGGGTATTAAAAATATGGAAAGACGTGCTAAAAGTTAGTAATATAACTCCACGGGATGGCTTTTTTGATGTGGGAGGAGATTCTATTTTAGCAGTCGTGGCAGCACAAAGAATTAAAGCAGAGTTAAATTGTGATTTTACAGTAACAACCTTGTTTAAATACCCAACTGTCCAGGAGATTGGTAAATATATTGCAGGGTTAGAACTTTATGACAACGCTCATAAAGTTAATTTAAACAATGAAGCTTATGATAATCAAGATGAAATTCAAACGTCTTACCCTGAGTACTACCAAAATAGTTTGGCCATTATTGGTATCTCATGTCAGTTTCCCGGAGCGAAAAACCATATTGAGTTCTGGAAAAACCTAATAAAGGCTAAGGAAAGTATTCGTTTTTTTTCTAAGGAAGAGCTTGCAGAGTTAGGGGTATCGAAAAAACTGACCGAGCACGCTAATTATGTTCCGGTACAATCAACCATAACGGGGAAAGCGTTGTTCGATCCGGCATTCTTTAATATTTCACCTAAAGATGCAGAATATATGGATCCCCAATTAAGGCTATTACTGCTTCATTCCTGGAAAGCAGTAGAGGATGCCGGTTATACTCCGGAGCAGATCCCGGATACAGGTGTGTTTATGTCGGCAAGCAATAGTTTCTATCAAATCTTATTATCCCAGACTATGACAAATAACTCAGATGAATATGTATCATGGATTTTAGCGCAGGGTGGGACTATTCCGACAATGATTTCACACAAGTTAGGTTTGAAAGGACCTAGCTTTTTCGTTCATTCAAATTGTTCGTCGTCGTTATCTGGATTGTATTCGGCTTATCAAAGTTTACAAGCCGGCGAAGCAGAGTATGCCTTGGTGGGAGGTGCAACGATATTTCCTACTTCAAACATAGGTTATTTGCATCAACCTGGATTGAATTTTTCAAGTAGCGGACATGTTAAAACCTTCGATGCTTTTGCCGATGGAATGGTTACAGGAGAAGGGGTTGCGGTAATCATACTAAAGAAAGCGTTAGATGCAATTGCCGACGGAGATAATATTTATGCCCTACTACGGGGAATTAGTTTAAATAATGATGGAGCCGATAAAGTTGGCTTTTATGCGCCAAGTGTTAAAGGTCAATCTGAAGTGATTCGGAAGGTACTTGCGCATACCAAAGTTTCCCCGGAAACTATACAATATGTTGAAGCGCATGGGACAGGCACTAAATTGGGTGATCCTATCGAGTTTACGGCTCTAAGTGATGTTTATAAAGAATTTACGGATAAAAAACAGTTTTGCGGTATCGGGTCTGTGAAAACCAATATAGGGCATTTGGATACTGCCGCAGGTTTAGCAGGATGTATTAAAGTTGCGTTAAGCTTGTACTACAATAAAATTCCGGCATCACTTAACTATAAAACGCCAAATCAAAGTATTGATTTCAATAACTCTCCCTTTTATGTTGTTGATACACTTCGTAACTATCAAGATACACTTACCCCTCTCCGGTCGGCACTAAGTTCGATCGGTATAGGGGGGACTAATGCCCATGCAATTTTGGAACAATATACCGCTATTGATACACTAAAATCACATTCGGACTGCGGTAATAGCAATAATTCATCCTTATTCATAATCCCGCTATCTGCTAAGGATAATGAACGTCTTAAAATTTATGCTCAGAATTTACTCAATTATTTGGTACATAATCGGGAGTATGTTTACAATTTGGCAGATTTATCCTATACATTACAAGTAGGGCGAAAAGCAATGGATAGTAGAGTAATATTTACTGTACAGTGCATTGATGAATTAATAGAAAAACTAGAAAAGTATATTGCCGGAGAAACACAGGATTGTCTAGTGGGGGATGCAACACAATCCCGCGAATTTGTGCAATTGTTTGAAACGGGTAAAGATTGTACTGAAATGATTCAGGCTTTGTTAACGAGAAAAGAATATAACCGTCTCATGGAGCTATGGGTAAAGGGATTCAATATTGATTGGAATTTATTATATAACAATACTAAACCGCAGCGAATGAGTCTTCCCACATACCCATTTGCGCAGGTGCATTGTTGGCCTGGTAATGATAGTAACAATAGACAATTAACTGAAAAGGTTGGTGTTTCGCTTCATCCCTTAGTACATCAAAATACCTCAAACTTATTTGAGCAACGGTTCAGTTCGGTTTTTACCGGCCAAGAATTTTTCCTATCAGACCATGTAATTAAAGGACAGCGGATTTTGCCGGGGGTAGCTTATCTTGAACTGGCTCGGGAGGCAGCGGAACAGGCAGCAGGGGAACTCGAGGAAAAAAATAGTAGTATTCGACTGAAAAATGTGGTTTGGACTCGGCCTGTCATCGTAGGTAATGAACCTGTCAAGGTACATATCGGGCTATGTGCTGAAGAAAATGGAGACATTATGTATGAAGTCTATCAAGATTCAAAATTTGAAGCCGAGCATACCGTTTATAGTCAAGGAAGTGCAATGTTTAGTACTGTCACGGATGTTCCAAACTTAGATATTAGTGCATTACAGGCTGAATGCAACCAACGTGCTTTTTCAGCGAAGCAGTGTTATGAGTTATTTGAGTCTATGGGTTTTGACTATGGCCCGGCACACCAGGGAATTAAAGAGCTGTATGTGGGACAAGCGAAAGTATTAGTAAGGCTGGGGCTACCTTTATCAGTGTCAGGTACGGAAGAAGATTTTGTCCTTCATCCAAGTATGATGGATTCAGCCTTACAGGCATCAATCGGACTAATATGGGGTGTTGGCGGCGCTGTTAAGCCGGCGATGCCTTTTGCTCTTGACGAACTTGAAATACTGCAGCCATGTACTGCGTCAATGTGGGCTTTAGTTCGGGCCAGCGGCAATAGAGTAATGGACGATAAAATTCAGAAACTTGATATTGATTTATGTGATGATCAAGGGCTAATTTGTGTCCGCATGAAAGGGTTCTCAATTAGATTGCTGGAAGACGAAGGTGTCTTGACAGAAACTTCGGCAACAACCGGGACTTTATTATGTTTTCCTGGCTGGAAAGAACAATTCGCTCTTTCCCAAGGCACAATTGCTGAATATGTTAGGCATTTAATAGTCCTTTGTGAGCCGACAGGAATTGGCGTGAAAAATATTGAGACACAAATACCCGGCGCGCAATGTGTAGTTTTACAATCTGGACAAAATTGTATAGCGGAGCGGTTTCAGGCCTACGCGGTTCAATTGTTTACCGAAATTCAAAGCATAATTAGAGAAAAACAAACAGGTTATACATTAATACAAATTGTAGTTCCTAATCAAAAAGAACAACAATTATTTTCCGGTTTATTAGGATTGTTAAAAACAGCTATGCAAGAGAACTCAAAACTAGTAGGTCAACTAATTGAAATAAGCCCAGAGGATAATTCCGGGCAAATTGTGGAAAGGCTTAAAGAGAATAGACTCTGTCTTGATCATCATATACGGTATTTAGACGGTAAACGGTGGATTGTTGAATGGAGTGAAATAGAGGATAGTGCTGAAGAAGTAACGCACCCATGGAAAAACCAGGGGTGCTATTTAATTACAGGCGGTACTGGTGCTCTGGGGCTTATTTTTGCTGAAGAAATTGTAAGAAAAGTGCAATCCGCTGCTTTGATTCTTACAGGCAGATCTCCGCTTACTAAGGATAAGCAAGCTAAGCTTAGAGAATTGGAACAGATGGGCGCTAAGATTCTAATTAAGCAAGTTGACGTAACTCAAAAAGCGGCCGTTGATGACCTTTTTCAGACAATCAAGAAAGACTTTGGGAGACTTGACGGCATAATTCACGGAGCCGGAGTGATTAGTGATAATTATATTATCAAAAAAAGCCAGCAAGAACTGCAAACCGTTCTTGCCCCTAAAGTGACCGGACTAGTCAATTTAGACCAAGCGAGTAAAAATATGCCGCTCGATTTCTTTATATTACTCTCATCTGGCTCTGGAGTTGTTGGAAATCCGGGGCAAGCTGACTATGCTGCTGCCAATGCCTTTATGGATGCTTATGCCAGATATCGTAACGCTCTGGTTATGGCGAAACAACGTCAGGGTCAAACTCTGGCAATCGATTGGCCACTCTGGAAAGATGGCGGGATGAGAGTTGATGCCAAAACTGAAAAAATGTTAGGCAGAAATACGGGAATGATTGCCATGGATACTTCAACAGGTATGCAAGCCTTATATCGGATTATAACTGCCGGCAAGGAGCAAGTAATCGTTATGGTAGGCGAAGTTGCAAAATTGAAACGCAGTTTTCTTTCCGCTGCGGCAACTACAGTGCCGACAATTAATATAATGCCTGAAGTATCTCAACCGGAAATTGATATTAGTAACTTAGAATACAAAATACTGGCGGACTTTTCACAAGTAGTTTCTACTTTACTGAAGGTCAGGGTTGAGGACATTGATGTTAATACGGAATTTACTGAATATGGATTTGATTCTATTGCGCTGACTGAATTCGCCAATGTGCTTAATCAAAAATATAGTCTGGATTTAAATCCTACTATCTTTTTTGAATATGCTACCCTCAAGAAGCTGACTAAATATGTTCTGGAAAAATATCAATCATCAATTGGGATACACTTCACCAAAAAGCGGGAGCAGCTTTTTGCTAAACCTACTGCAAAGAAAGACATAGGTACGCATCATCATGCTCAGTTTAAAAGAACTTCTACGTTAGTAAAATCGCAAATTGATAGCAAAACAGAGCCTGTTGCAATTGTCGGAATGAGTGGTTTATTCCCGATGGCTAAGAATTTAAATGAGTTTTGGGAAAGCCTGGCGGGAGGCAAGGATTGTATTACAGAAGTCCCCAATGACCGTTGGGATTGGCGTGAGTATTACGGCGATCCGGAGAAGGAAGCAAACAAAACAAAAGTTAAGTGGGGCGGATTTATTGAGGGGGTAGATGAATTCGATCCACTATTTTTCGGAATATCCCCTAGAGAAGCTGAAGTGATGGATCCGCAGCAACGCTTGATGATGACTTATATTTGGAAGGCTATCGAAGATGCAGGTTATTCAGCTCAAAGTCTTTCAGGCACACAAACCGCAATATTTGTTGGCACAACAAGCAGTACATATAGCTTATTGCTTGCTAAAGCTAATATAAATATCGAAGGCTATTCGTTTACGGGACTGGTACCTTCCGTAGGTCCGAACAGAATGAGCTATTTTCTCAATGTTCATGGCCCCAGTGAACCAATAGAAACTGCCTGTTCTAGCTCTTTGGTTGCCATACACCGGGCTGTCTGTGCCTTAAATGATGGAGCCTGCGAAATGGCAATTGCCGGCGGAGTCCATATTATGCTAACACCTGAGGCTCATATCAGCTTCAGTAAAGCCGGAATGCTATGCGAAGATGGACGCTGTAAAACTTTTTCAGATAAAGCCAACGGTTATGTACGCGGTGAGGGTGTCGGAATGCTTTTTTTAAAAAAATTAAAGGATGCCGAAGAAGCAGGTGACCATATCTATGGAGTAATCCTTGGAACTGCGGAAAACCACGGCGGTCGAGCTAATTCGCTGACAGCTCCTAATCCCAAAGCTCAGGCGGAAGTGCTAAAGGCGGCATATATCAAGGCAAACATTGATCCAAGAAGCGTGAGTTATGTTGAGGCGCATGGAACAGGAACAGAACTGGGTGATCCTATTGAAATCAATGGGCTAAAGACAGCCTTTAAAGAACTTTATCGGCTAACAGGAGATACTGAAGTCAGCAATGCTCATTGTGGGTTGGGTTCGGTTAAAACCAATATCGGACATTTAGAGCTTGCCTCAGGAGTTGCCGGCGTAATAAAGGTATTATTACAACTTAAACACAAAACTCTGGCGAAAAGCCTGCATTGTGATACTTTAAATCCGTACATACAATTAGAAAACAGTCCCTTTTATATTCTCCAAGAAACTAAAGAATGGAAAACACTGCATTCTCCAGACGGTAGCGAATTGCCACGACGTGCAGGTATAAGTTCTTTTGGCTTTGGCGGTGTTAATGCCCATGTTGTAATAGAGGAGTATATTCCCCAAGCGCTGGCACTTTCTCAAAGCAGGGTGTTTAGTGATAATCCGGCAATTATTTTACTTTCGGCTAAAAATAAAGACCGGCTTTATGAGCAGGCTAAGCAGCTTCTGGCTGCTATTCAAGAACAACAGTTTACTGATGATGATTTAGCCAATATGGCCTATACGCTTCAAGTCGGACGGCAGCCTATGGAAGAGCGGCTGGCTGTAATAGTTGATTCTATTCAAGAACTTGCAGAAAAACTTTCAGGCTTTTTAAAAGAACAGGATAATGTATCTGATTTGTTTCGCGGGCACGTCAAGAGTAATAAAGATACTATAACAATTTTTGATGCAGACGAAGAGTTGCAAGAAGTCATTCATAAATGGATTCAACGTAAAAAATACGATAAACTTTTGGATTTCTGGGTTAAAGGCCTTAATTTTGATTGGCAAAAGTTATATGGAGATAGTAAACTTAATCGCATTAGTTTACCCGGATATCCTTTTGGTCGGGAGCGATATTGGATACCAACTGCCGAAACTAAACCCTCGGAAGAAATCATGAAAGTTGCTTCTGCATCTTCGCAGCAGCAGGATTCCTCCATTTTAAGCAAGCCCTCAATAAAATTAACTGTTTCCCCTAATATAGTACAATCAACAACAGAGAGTATTTCTGACACTTCGGATAACCCAAAAGCTTTAGTATTAAGGAACTTATCAAATGATGCTGTTTCAGATACAAAGATTGTAGAGCAGCCTGGTAAATCAATAAACGATTCGCTGATAACACTTTCAACATTGCCTGAAGAACATCATGACAAACCTAAAGCTCCTAATAATATTCAAGCTTTTTCACCAGATGTATTGCTGGAAGCATTGGCAACAAGCTTGGCGGAAGTTTTATACATAAAGCGTGAAGATATTGATATCGATGAAAAATTTATTGACTTAGGGTTAGATTCGATTCTTAGTGTAGAATGGGTTAAATTGCTTGAAAAGCAGTATAGAATAACTGTCCAGGTAATTAATGTCTATAACTACCCAAGCTTGAGTGAGTTCTCCACGTTTTTCCAAAAGGAATTAGATAAGCATAACCGGGTTGCAACAGATTCAATTATTCAAATACCGGAAGAAGTAACACCAGCAGTAGAAACAGTGACTTCCGCTTTTGAAACAACTAAAACGCAAACACAGGGAAAAATTGTATCGGTAGCTGTATTGCAGGAAGAATTGGCAGCAAGCTTAGCGGAAGTACTATATTTGAAACATAATGATATCGATATTGATGAGAAATTTGTTGATTTGGGTTTGGATTCAATTTTAGGTGTAGAATGGATTAAATTACTTGACAAGCAGTACGGTACATCCATCCCATCAACCAAGCTATATGATTTTCCTAATCTTTGTGAATTTACTGAGTTTTTCAAAAAAGAAATAGATAAGAAAACTGAGTATTCGCAGCCAAGTATTCAAGAATATTTGGAATTGGCAAATGATACTCAGGCTTCTGAACTCAATAAAACCAATATACAAATAGAGAAATTGGAGTGTAATACCGGAGGCACGATATTAATGGAGGAACTGGCAACAAGTTTGGCAAGTGTTTTATATGTTCCGTATAACGAAGTCAATATAGATGAGAATTTTATAGATTTAGGGTTAGATTCTGTATTATGTGTAGAGTGGATACAGACCATCAATAAAAGGTTTGATTTATCAATACCGGTAACTAAAATCTATGATTGCCCTAGTTTGCGGGAATTTGCAAAGTACCTGGAAACTGAGCTGTATAAAGAAAGAGAAAAAATGAATCAAGAACAAGCCAAAGTTGTTCTTTCACTTGATGACATATTACAAAAAGTACAACAAGGAACTCTGGCTGTTGAACAGGCAGCCAATTATTATCAACATCATTATAAGATTTAAAAAAAGGAGAGTTAATGTTGCTATGAATGTACATGATATTTTTGGCAGATTGCAGGCAGGCGCAATAAGTCTGGAAGAAGCAAAAAAGAAATTAGCTACTGAAACAATATCAGAGTTTTCTGATCTTAATCTGGTAAAGCCGCTTCCCGCAGAACAAACTTTAACAAAAGAGATAAAGTATCAAGATGGTATTGCTATTGTGGGAATGTCAGGCAGGTATCCTGAAGCAGACAATCTGGAACAATATTGGGATAACTTGGCCAATGCAAAGAATTCAATTAAGGAAATTCCTAAATCCCGGTGGGATGTGAGTCAATATTTTGATCCGCATCCTGCACAAAAAGGAAAAGTCTATTGTAAATGGTTAGGCGCATTAGACGATATTGAATATTTTGATCCGTGTTTTTTTCATCTTTCGCCATCGGAGGCAAAAACTATGGACCCGCAACACCGTATCTTTTTACAAGAAAGCTATAAGGCATTTGAAGATGCAGGCTATAATCGTCAAATGCTTAGCAACAAAAAGTGCGGCGTTTATCTAGGCGTAATTATGAGCGGCGAGTATGGTCTACTAATGTATAAAAGTCAGGCTGGCTTAATAAGTGTAACAGGTAATAATTTTGCGATAGCAGCGGCCCGTATCTCGTATTTCCTGAATCTTAAAGGACCGGCACTTCCAATTGATACCGCATGCTCTTCTTCACTGGTAGCAATACATTTAGCATGCCAAGCGCTGTTAAACAAAGAAATTGATATGGCATTAGTCGGAGGGGTTACTTTATATCTAACACCGGAGTCATATATTGGTCTGTGTTCAGCGGGAATGTTATCACCTGATGGACGGTGCAAGCCATTTGATAATGATGCCAATGGTTTTATTCCGGGAGAAGGCTGTGGAACGTTAGTTTTAAAAAGATTAAAAGATGCTGAACTTGATAATGACAATATTTATGGTGTAATTATTGGCTCAGGAATTAACCAGGATGGTAAAACAAACGGAATTACTGCCCCGAGCGTGAATAGCCAAATTGAGTTAGAGCGGGAAATATATAGCAAATATAACATACATCCTGAAAGTATTAGTTATGTTGAGATGCACGGAACAGGGACTAAATTAGGTGATCCGATTGAATTAGAGGCATTGGCAACAGTATTTAAAGAAAAGACTAATAAAAAGAATTATTGTGCAATAGGTTCAGTAAAAAGTAATATTGGGCATACTTCGGCGGCTGCCGGAATGGCAAGTATCCACAAAGTTTTGCTTAGTATGAAGAATAAAAAACTAGTTCCTACCCTACATTTCAACAAGCATAATGCGCATTTCAATTTTGATGATTCTCCATTTTATGTTAATACTAAAGTTCGGCCTTGGGAGAGAGGAACAGGGACTTTACGTCGTGCGTGTGTTAGCTCGTTCGGCTTAAGCGGTACAAATGCTCACATTGTCATCGAAGAATATCAGTCCAAGAATGATGTTAATAATACAGCAGTTGCTACTAAGGCTAAAAAACCGATATTGTTTGTATTATCTGCGAAATCTGAAGAACAATTAAAAATTTATGCAGAATGCATGATGAGGTATGTTGAAGCACATGAAGATATTGACCTTGACGACATGGCTTACACCTTGCAAGTAGGCAGGGAGGCTATGGACTACCGGTTAGCCTTTCTGGCAGATTCGCGGACAGTCTTATTAAAAGCGTTACATGATTTTACTCATGATAATTCATCAATAGGATTATTAACGGCTCAAGTAAAGAATAGCAAAGCTGAAGTGGCGCTTTTTCAGGAAGACGAAGATGCTAAAGCCTTACTTCAAACTTGGATCAGTAAAGGCAAACAAAATAAAGTTGCTGAATTGTGGGTAAAAGGTCTGAATATTTCTTGGGATCAGTTATATAGTTATACAAAACCCCATCGTATTAGTTTACCTACTTATCCTTTTGCCAAAGAGGGCTATTGGGTGGCTAACAAAACAAAAACTATTAATGGCGCTGCAATGGTAACAAATGATTCTTGGACGGATTTAGGCGGACAAAAGCTTAATTCGGAGTCTTCTAAGCAACCTTTACAGTCGATAATTCCGACAAAAACAGATGTTTCGAAAAAAACTGATAGTGGCAGCAAAATTTCGTTACCATCCATCTCAGCTTATCAGAATTTATCTAAAGAAACTATAAGTAAAAATGAGCATTTAATAACATTATCTTCAACCAACATTTCATTGCCTCAAACAGGAATAAATGATAAATCTAACTCTGAGATTCATGCTCAAGTTCCTATTATCATCAATTCACTGCAGGATGAGTTGACAATAAGTTTGGCCAAAGTTTTGTCAATGAAGTGCAGCGATATTGATCTAAATGAAAAGTTTATTGAGATGGGCTTAGATTCAATTATCGGAGTTGAATGGATTCGCACAATTAATGAACGCTACGGAACTAATATTGCCGCGAATGAGGTTTATAATTATCCTACAATCATCGAATTTGCCGGGTTCTTAGAAAAAGAATTAGCAAAGCAAGGCGATACAAAACAGGTTAATACAAGGCTGGTTCCTTCTGGAGAATTATTGCAGCAAGAATTAACAACAAGTCTAGCAAAGTTATTATCCATGAAACAGGGCGACATAGAGATGGAGACGAAATTCATTGAAATGGGGCTGGATTCAATTATTGGCGTGGAATGGGTCCGAATTATTAATGAACGCTACGGAACCAATATTTTGGCAAATAGTGTTTATGATTATCCGACCATGCGGGAATTTATTGCTTTTCTGGAGAAAGAGTTGATTCAATGTAAAGGGAATTTAAATCATTTACATGCAGGGGGTGATGTAAATGCTCCCTGCGATGAAGCATTACCGGAATCTCAGGCGGAGACAGAGGACGTAATTAGTTGCCCGGCAGGATTTGGTGAAGTGAACGGAATTGTAATTGAATGGTCACAATTTCCTGAACTTATTCATCTAAATCATTCCAACAGCGGCAGGCCTGTGTTTTGGTTTCATACTGCGTTAGGGGGAGTAGAATTATACCAGGTACTTGCTAATAAGTGCCAACGTCCCTTTTTTGGAATTCAAGCACGGGGATGGCTAACTGACCGGCCGCCATTACGCGGAATTCAAGCTATGGCTTCCTATTATGCGCATATTGTTCAGTCGGTACAACCCAAAGGACCTTATGATCTAGGTGGATATTCTTTAGGTGGAACTTTGGCTTACGAAGTCACTCGCCAATTGCAGGAACTAGGAGAAGCGGTCAATTCAATTGTTATGTTGGATTCACTGGACACTGTTGGAAGAAACAGAGTAAAGTCTTCGCCTCAAAATGTATTTTTACAAACAATTAACTTTGCGTTATTACCTACAATGCTGCAAGAACCAGAAAAAGCGGCAAAAATACTTATTAATAAGAATGAAATTGATGAAGTGCTGGGGGATGAAGAATATTTTGAGCGATTGTTTATGTTGGCTCAGTCGCGTGGATTAAATAAAGCTAAAGATGAAATATACACACTAATTCAACAAAAACAGAAAGTCCAAAACGCTTATGAAACCGAGCGTTTTAATATTTTACCCCTGCCTAATCCTCAAGCAGTAACATGTTATTATTTTCGCAATAAAAGTGGATTATTATATGCTGAATTCGAATCGTATTTAACCAATACCGCCAGTCATTCTTCAATAGATAATACAAAATATTGGGGAGAATGGGAACGATACCTTCCAAATTTTTATATGATCGATGTCGATGCCCCTAACCATATGATGTTATTATCGGAAGCTAAGTCTTGTGAAAAGATTTTTGCTTTTTGTGAAAAATTATATTCTGAAAAAGGTATGTTAACATACGAGGGAGAGAAATAATGACAGAAGCGGTGGTGAGTTTACAAGAAATTGAGCCAGGCATTGTTCAACTTACAATGCAAGACCGGATTAATAAGAATACATTTTCAGAAGAATTGGTTACCGGGCTAATGCAATCGTTTGAATTCATTCAAGCTAATTCAAGTTATAAAGTGGTAATTCTTACAGGATATGATAGTTATTTTGCCTCTGGTGGAACTAAAGATGGATTATTAGCCATAAATGAAGGTAAGGCAAGTTTTAGTGATCTTAATCTCTATAGCCTTGCCTTAGATTGTAAGATTCCGGTGATTTCGGCAATGCAGGGGCATGGAATCGGCGGTGGCTTTGTGATGGGGCTATTTGCCGATTTTGTGATTCTCAGTCGCGAAAGTGTCTATACTACTAACTTTATGAAATACGGATTTACGCCAGGAATGGGTGCCACATACATTGTCCCGAAGAAATTAGGATTTAGTTTGGCGGAAGAGTTATTACTAAATGCTGCTAACTATCGAGGTGCGGAACTGGAGAAAAGGGGTATTCCATTTACCGTTTTACCTAGAGCCGCAGTAATGGACTATGCGCTTGAATTGGCTCGGCAAATAGCCGAAAAGCCAAGGCTATCGTTAATCATACTAAAGGAACATTTGGTTGCGCCGTTGCGTAAAGAACTTTCCAAGATAGTCGAAGAAGAGCTGGCAATGCATGAGAAAACATTTCATCAAGCTGAAGTTAGAGAACGGATAGTTGCTTTATTTGGAAAATAAACAATTTTATATATCGAATAACAATTATGGCAAAAAATTCCTACCAGAATGTATATGATATTCATTTGTCTTAAAAAATGTTTCGGAAATTACTTGTAAGAACAAAAAGAACACTACCATCGTTAAGCGCGGTTAAAGACGTCCTAATTGTGGTGGTGTTCTTTTTAATATCCAAGGTTTCAAAGATAAGTCTGCCAGTGTTAAAAGCTGGGAAGGAAAGCAGTTTGCTTTGTGAATGCATTAATGAAACAATTTTCCCCAAAAGTAGCTTTCATATTAATTCATGATCAGAGAAAAACCAGGTGTGGGGACTTGCGTCTATTTGCGATAATGAGGTTTATGCAACATTTGCCTCTGTATAAACTGCATAAACACCAAAATGAAAGCTAGGAGGTTGCAAACGTGCGCCAATCCTAGCTTTTTTATTTTACACAACTGAATTTTATCGGACCATAATCCTATACCGCCCCCAATTTAAGTGAGACGATTGTGTTACCGAGACTTGTTGTTCTAGAAACTACAATTATTTACAAAAGTAAGAAGGGAGAAGTATTTTTTTGGCGAACAAACTACATTAATTTATTTTTTTGGTGTATTTTGGGGTAAAAACATAAGGTATGAATGGATTTGAGGGGGATATGTGTAGATGTTAGAGGTAAGTACTAATCGAAGGTATAGCTTAACTATTCCTTATTTTGTAGATTTAACAAAAGAAGCCAATTGGGAATGTCAGGATAGTAAACAAACTTGCTTTTTAACCCAGAGAATTCATTTATTTATTAAGAAAAGAAATTTAGGGACTGAAGTGAGGACCGGTGAAATAATCGCAGCGTATTCTAGTCCTAATGGAGTCAAATCCACCCAAGAGATAACTGGTACCTTTGAGCACTCTTATGTTAAGATTGATCAAACGATTCAGGACACCGTGGATGCTACTGAAATAGCAGGCCACATATTTAGTGATTGGAAAGCAAATTTGAACATCGCAGGTGGGTATAAGCTATCATCTAACATTAATGCAAAAATTTCAGAAGTTGTTAAGAATTCTACGAAATGTTCTTCTCTTTTATCAAAAACTGTTGGAACTAAAAGTATAACAAGTGCCGCCATTCGTAGGGAAATTTCACCAGATAAAGACGGAAAAACATTCTGGGTCAAACCTTATGTTCAATATGCATATGACATATATCTTTCTTATGTTGACTTTTTACTTGTGGAATATAAAAAGTCCTTCTTAGGACTTAGGAAAAAACGTCATAAGTTTCCAGGACCACATATGAACAGACATGTTTTCAAAATGCCTCTTTTTTCAATGCATGTCTGGGAATTACTTAGATACAGCGACTGGCTTGTTGAAGAAAAGGACTATGAATTACAGGTTGAAGACCCTCTCGAAGTAGAAATTGCTCCGTTCATGCAATGGACAGTTCCATATATGCCAATACCTGTTGAAGGAATACCAACATTGTACCAGATATCTAATGCAGCTTTTCCGATGAAATGGGTAAAGCGCAAAGGTGACGGATGGACGGAAGAAGAGCTTCGGCTTCTTGAACAAGAAGAATACGAAGGTAGTGAATTGACGCGAAAAGGATGGTTCTTATCAAACAGTGAATTTGAAATGAAACAAAGTAACTAAGAAAACTTCTTAGGGGGTTCAAGAATATTCTTTTGAGATTGTAAGCTTAACCGAGATCAGGGAAGGTGATGTGTATCCAGGCATTCGCGTGGGGCTGAAGGCGAAATACCCGCCCCTGGATGTTCCGTTATCCGTTGATGTTACGACCGATGATAGAATTACGCCGCGGGAAGTGGAATATACCTTCCGGCTCATGTTTGATGAGCGTACTATTAACATTTTAGCTTACAATTTAGAAACGGTTTTGGCCGAAAAAATAGAAACCGTGCTTTCACGCAGTATCGCCAATACCAGACCGAGAGATTTTTATGATATTTACATCCTCCATACATTAAGAAAAGGTGAATGCAATCCCAGCGTATTGAAAGAAGCATTGGCAAACACGGCGGAAAGACGGGGCAGCCGGCATATTTTACAAGAACACGCGACCATTTTGGATGCCATTCAAAGCAGTGACACTTTGCAGGGGTTTTGGACAAAATATCAAAAGGAATTTAACTATGCGCAAGACATTGCGTTTGACGATACTTTACACTGTATTCGTGAAATGATGAAAGGCATTTGTGAATAAAAAGGGAAAAGAGCTTGTGAATCCTATGCGGGGTTGGTGCAACAGCCCCGTTTTTATATGGATGATGAAATGCGGAAAAGGGGTGGCACGCAGCCGCCCTTTTTTATTATGCTCGAAGCGGAACCGGTAATGGAGTTTCGAGGAGGCGAGTTTGGTGGATGTATTTAGATGCATTGCTTTCGCGGGGACAGGCGTATAAGCTGAAGCCGCAGGAAATTAACGTAGATGGATATTCTGGAGTGCATAATAAATTGTGGGTACCGAAAAAGATAAAAGGTATTATCTGACTTGACGAGTTGAATGGCAGTATTGTTAGAGCTGCAGCAAGCTGGCTAAAAAACTCAGAAAGAATATAGATAAAACTTATCTTTTTCCTATGGAAAATGTAGGGCATTTCTATCTGGGAATCGCTTGACATGGAGTAAACTCCATGTCATATACTAGCAGTAATAAAAAACATTAGGAGGTAAAATCTTTTTATATTACCTAATTCTATTAAAAAATGTAGAAAAATTACTTGACTTGGAGTTTGCTCCAAGTTTTAAACTAAAAGAAAATAGATCATCAATATAGTAGAAATTTATGAAGGGGGGAATTGTATGGCAATTACCCGTACCGGCCTTGATTACAAAATGCGTGAGATGATTACCTTTTGCTTTCTGTCCGCACAGGGCGGCTGTGAGCCGCAGCTTACCAGTCATGCAGCGGCAAACATGCGCATTGCCAATGACAAGCAGTTTTTAATTAAAATCATATCCCAGTGTCTTCCGTATATCGGATATCCAAGAAGCCATAGAGCTGCGTCCGGGAGATGTGGTAAATATTCCGCCGGAAGCAAAACACTGGCATGGAGCAGCCCGCGACAGTTGGTTTTCCCATCTAGCCGTGAAAGTGCCTGCCGAAGGTAGTTCCAACGAATGGCTGGAACTGGTGGATGACGAAGTCTATGGCAAGCTGAAATAATCAATCGGGAGGTGCGCCTATGGACAGACCGTACATCATATGCCACATGGTGACATCGCTGGACGGAAAAGTTACCGGCGACTTTTTGGGAAAAAGTGCATACAGCGGACTCATTGAGGACTACTACCGAATACATCGGGAATATAGCGCAGACGGCTTTCTCTGCGGCAGGGTGACGATGGAGGGCAGTTTTCCTCAACCGCCCGTTTCGCCGGCGATGTACGGCGGTCCGCCTATTGCGCGGGAGGATTATATCGCGGAGAAGGCGGCGTTTTATGCGGTTGCCATCGATCCGCAGGGCAAGCTTTGGTGGAGCGGCCGCGCCATTGCCGACACTGACGAAGGCTACGATGGCGCGCATATCATCGAAGTGTTGACACAGAGTGTTTCCGACGCCTTTTTGGCGCATTTGCGGGCCAAGGGCGTTTCCTATCTTTTCGGTGGCAAAACCGAGTTGAACCTTGCCCTTGTTGCCCAAAAGCTCAAGCGGCACTTTGGCATGGAAAAGCTGCTGCTGGAGGGTGGCGGCATTGTCAACGGCTCCTTCCTGCAGGAGAGCCTGATCGACGAAATCAGCCTGGTGGTAGTGCCCGCAGCCGAGCCTTCGGAACAGGCGGTTCCGCTCTTTAAAACAGGCAAATATCAAATCGACGTTGCGGCGGCAGCTTCGCTTCGGCTGAAAGAAGCGAAAAAACTGGACGGGGGCGGCCTGTGGCTGACCTACCAAAAACAATAATGAAGGAGTGACCAACATGTACAATTTTGTTTTTCAAAACACAACGAAAATCTATTTCGGAGAAAATCAGCTGGGACATCTGACCGGCACGATTCAAAAAGATGCGAGCTTCGACAGTTTGGATTTTCGCCGCATGGTTCCACGCTTCACGCCGGAAAATATCACGGCAAACCAAGAACTTGTGAACCTCATACAGAATATGGCTGCCGTTAAGAACATAATGCCGGCGCAGATTGCCCTCTGGGTGCTTGCGCAGAAACCGTGGATTGTTCCGATTCCCGGCACTCGTAACATGAAACGCTTGGAAGAAAATTTAGGGGCGGCAACCGTCCCGCTCTCTGAACAGGAACTTACTTTGTTGAATGCAGCACTCACTAACATCAAAGTGTCAGGAGATCGTTATCCGGCAGGTTCCGATGCAGCTAAGCGGGTAGGGAAATAGGGCGTTTACGGCGTACAATATCAGCCGTGTCATTTAATAAAGGAGTGAACACAGTGAAAGTAATGCTGGTTAATGGCAGCCCCCACGAAAAGGGCTGCACGTATACGGCGCTTATGGAAGTTGCCGATACTTTGGAGGTGGAAGGTGTCAATGCGGATTTCTTCTGGATTGGCAATAAACCTCTGTCAGGCTGCATTGCCTGTAAATCCTGCGTAGAAAAGAAAAAATGCGTGTTTAACGATAGCGTCAACGATTTCCTTGATCTCGCCAAAGATGCCGATGGATTTATTTTTGGTTCTCCTGTGCATTATGCGGCCGCAGGCGGAGCGATTACTTCCTTCATGGACCGGGCATTTTATGCAGATTTGCTTGCCGGCCGACAGTCCTTTTATCTGAAGCCGGCGGCAGCCGTTGTATCCGCCAGAAGAGCAGGAACAACCGCCACCTTTGACCAGCTAAACAAATATTTCACCATATCGGAAATGCCGGTTGTTTCATCGCGATATTGGAATATGGTTCATGGCGCTACGTCGGAAGATGTGAAACAAGATTTGGAAGGGCTGCAGACTATGCGCATACTGGCACGGAATATGGCCTGGTTCTTAAAATGTAAGGAGGCTGGCATGAAAGCCGGCGTTCCATTCCCGAAGAGAGAAGAAAACATATTTACCAACTTTATTCGATAAAGAAGCACTATTCCTTTCAATATCCTGACTTGAAGCTAACTCAAGGTGTTATGTATCGAATTAGGAGGTGCGAAACTGCATGACGATTACAGAAGCAAGTCAAAAATTTGATATTTCACAGGATACGCTTCGCTATTATGAACGCATCGGACTCATTCCCCATGTGCATCGTAATAAAAGCGGGATCAGGGATTATACGGAAGAGGACTGTAATTGGGTCGAATTTATCAAATGTATGCGGGATGCAGGTCTGCCGATTGAAGTATTGCTCGAATATGTTGAGCTGTTTCAACAGGGTGATGAAACCATTCCGGCAAGAAAAGAACTGTTTATCGAGCAGCGTAGACAGCTTCTAAAAAAAATGGAAGATATGCAGAAAACGCTGGAACGCCTGAATTATAAAATTGCAAGTTACGAAGGTGCAGTAGTTGATGCCGAAAAAACGTTAAAAAGGTCGGAGGATTAGTCCTGTGAGTAAAACAGTATTGATATTATCTTCGAGTCCGAGGAGAGGCGGCAATTCGGATCTTTTATGCGATCAATTTATGCTTGGCGCGAAAGAGGCGGGTAACAAAGCAGAGAAAATCTTTTTGAGAGACAAAAAGATTAATTATTGTGTGGGCTGTGAGGCCTGCCAAGGCAATGTCGGTAATTGTGTTCAGCAGGATGACATGACGGAAATTCTGGAAAAGATGATCACAGCCGACGTCGTTGTCATGGCAACACCTGTTTATTTTTACACCATGGATTTAGGGTGGTGTGCCTAACTGCAAAAAGTTAACCAATTGTAATCCGCGAAAAAAGCTATCGGAACATTCCATAGCTTTTTTCTAATTGTATAAGAAGAATACCACACGTCAGGCATGTGGTATTAAAAGTTTATAATTATGTAATTAGAGTGCGATTTTAATGTACTTCTTAAAAAAAATACTTGACTTAGTGTTAACTCTAAGTGTTACTCTCATTATAAGAAAGTAAAAATTGCGCTTGCCAAAGCAAGTAAAATAAAAAACAATGAACCAGGGCAAAAAGAGGAGGAGCAACAGCTTGCCTTCAGGAAGCGACAGTGAAGGTTGTTCTGCAATAGAAGTCTAGAATATGGAAAAAGGGGCTGGTAACTATGAATGTTGAAATTCAGTCTAAACTGGATCACTTAATGGAATTATTAGCTGGTCTTGGCAGCGTCGTTGTAGGATTTTCCGCCGGAGTTGACAGTACATTTTTGACGGCTGCCGCCGGCCGCAGCCTGAGGGATAAAGCGATGGCTGCAACCGCTTATTCGGCTACCCTGCCGGCGTCAGAGAAGGAGGAAGCGGCAGCGATTGCCGATCAGTTGGGTATACACCACGTTTTGCTGCCCATTGATGAATTGGAGAGCGCAGAATTTGCCGCCAACACCGGACAGCGTTGCTATTATTGTAAAAAGACCCGTTTTGGCGTTTTGAGCCGATGGGCCAAAGAACATGGCTACGCCTGGGTACTTGACGGTGCCAATGCCGATGACTGCCTGGATTACCGGCCAGGCATGAAAGCAATCGGAGAACTGGAAGGAGTACGCAGCCCGCTCTTGGAGGCTGGCTTAACGAAAGCGGAGATACGGGAAATTTCCCGGGAGTGGGGGCTGCCTACCTGGAATAAACCCAGTGCCGCTTGTTTGTCATCCCGGGTGGCCTACGGTCTGGCGATTACCAAAGAGCGGCTGGGGCAGATCGAGCAGGCGGAAAAAGTGGTAAAAGAATTTTGCAGTGGCCAGATCCGGGTACGTCATCATGATAACTTAGCCCGTATCGAAGTTTCCCAGGCTGATATACCGGTTCTTGCCGCACCTGAAAATGCTCGGCGTATCTATGATGCTTTAAAGCAATTGGGTTTCAACTTTGTTACTCTGGATCTGGCCGGCTATCGTACCGGCAGCATGAACGAGGCGCTGGAGAGGTAGTCCATGGCCGTGAACTGCACGAAATTGGTGAAATTGAAAAGGACGATGAAGAATACAGAAATTGCAGATTCTGGAGTACAATAAAAATAATAAGACGTTGGGGGTGTATTTCCATGAAAGAAATTAATCGTCGTGACTTTGTAAAAATGGCAGGCGCAGCCGCTGCTGGCTTAACTTTATCACAAGTTCCTGGCTTGGGAAATGCTTTTGCACAGGTTCCGGTTATTGGGAGTACTTACGTGCCAAAAGCTGGCGGCAATGGCTCTTGCGCCAAGGTTTACTTTACGGAGCATATCGATGCTCAGCATCTAACGAAGCTATATGACATCATCAATGAAGGGATTTATGGTAAGGTGGCGATTAAGCTTCACACTGGTGAGCCGCATGGGCCGAATATTTTGCCGCGAGATATGGTGAAAGATTTTCAGGGACATGTGCCAGACAGTACAATAGTTGAAACAAATACGCTTTATCGGGGCAGCCGTTATACGACAGAAGATCATAGAAAGACGCTCGAAACAAACGGTTGGACGTTCTGCCCGGTGGATATCATGGACGAGGAAGGTGATGTGTCACTTCCAGTGCGCGGTGGCAAGCATTTGAAAGAGGTCGCAATGGGAGCGCATATTACCAATTATGACTCCATGATTGTGCTCACACATTTCAAGGGACATGCTATGGGAGGATTTGGCGGTTCGTTAAAGAATATCGCGATTGGCTGTGCCTCGGGACAAGTTGGCAAACGTCAAGTGCATGGTGTAGTAGACAAAATGCCAACGGATTTCGGACAGTGGCCGATGCAGGATTATCTCATGGAACTGTTGGCGGATTCTGGTAAAGCAACTGTAGATTATTTTGGCAAGCATATTGTATTTTTAAATGTTATGCGCCGCATGTCGGTTGATTGCGATTGTGCAGGTGTAAGTGCGGCGGAGCCGACGATTGGCGATATAGGTATTGTTGCATCTACGGACATTTTGGCAGCGGATCAGGCATCCATCGATATGGTTTATCGGCGGCCCGATAATCATGATCTTGTAGAGCGCATCGAATCGCGTCATGGGCTTCATCAGCTTGCGGCTATGCGTGATCTTAAGATGGGCAACGATAAATACGAGCTCATTTCGATTGATTAGTTTTATAGCTAGGAAAAAAGCAGGGTTATCGTTACCCGGGGCCAGACAGATGCCCTTCCGCCTCACGCGGGGGAAAGTAGCGGTATTTCTTGATTTCCTTACCACTGTACTGGGATGATTAGTGATTTTTCTGGCAATAGAAGCCAGAGATTCACCGTCCAATAATCCTTTCTCAATCTTAATCAGGATTAGCTATGTTGTTCAACCGAATGGACAAATTTTTTAACGACCCCGCCATACCGATAAGGGTGGATGATTTTATTCCTATGTTACAACTTTGAGTAGGCTCAAAGTCAATAGGTTTGTAGATAATAATTTAATGTAGAAAGTCCTTAGCTGTAACAACGGGTCTTTATCTATTCTAAGATAAGAAATTTCGAAAATCCTATTGACTTAGCTTAATAAAGCCCAATTTTATGAATGGAGGAGAATATTTTTTGCAGAGTTTCGCTGCAGCAGTTTTACCGTGTAATAAGTCACGCAGACACAGAGCCCCATGATGGACAGGTAATCAACAAAAAAGATCGCCGGGGATTGGTCATAGTTCCAGAAATCAAAGGTATAATATAAAATCAGCTTGGCGCCTATTTCTCGGCTAAAGAAAGCATATACTCCATATAACGCAAGCAACACCGCCATAATTTGCAGCGCCAAGGTTCGGCTGCGGTTCGCCGAAGTCAGTTTCGCCTTCTTTCGCACCGCATCCATAATCATTCCCCAGTGCATCCCCAGATGTACAGAAATAAGGATAAAGCCCCAATAGGTGAACAGCATATGCAGCTTACGGGCGAATAAGCCGCCGTTTAGGTTCAGAAAGGCAAATACAGTGCGGGAAAGCATTACACCGCTTAGCAGCAGCGCCAGTATCGTGATAAGTAGCAGCAGATTGACTACGGTATGAAAAATACGAAGTGTATTGTACCTTCCCTTCAGCAGTGACTTATACCATCGCCAATTCAAAATATTGTGGATGGCAAATAGTACAAACAAGCTAACGCCCAATAGCTCATGAATGGTGGTCCCGGTTAAACGGCAAGCCATTGCTATCAATATGAGAACGGTCATAATAAGATCAATGATCAGTTTGTAAAGCGCTTTTGTATTCAAAACATCCTCCTTTCCAGAGTGAAAAATGAAGTGGCCTATCTAGCTTGCAGCCAGCGGTACAATCAATACGGGCTTGTACCGCTGGCTGAGTTCAAACAAAACATCCACCGGGCTTTCCAAGTTAGCTGGTAGCGTTGCATTATTTTACCATGCCGATTTGGCGAAGCCATGTGGCTACATCATTCTGGGCGTTTCTTACACTCGAACCCCGGACGGCGAGACCATCAAGGATATTGGCCTGCGGGCAAAGCTGACGAAGGTCGCTGACACTTCGCCCAAGGCGGCTGCCTTCGTGGGTGCAGAAAGGGATGATGGTTTTTCCAGAGAAATTATATCCCTCCAAAAAGGTAAATAACGCCATGGGCATCGTACCCCACCAGTTGGGATAACCAAGGAAAACCACATCGTAAGCAGCCATATTCGGTACTGTTGCGGTAAGCTTTGGCCTGTAGTTGCTTTCCTGTTCCCGCTTGGCCTGCTCAGTAGTTGCATTGTAATCCACGGGATAGGGGTCTACCGTCTTAATCTCGAACAGATCGCTGCCAACGTTGGCGTGAATTTGGTTGGCAATTTCACGCGTATTGCCGGTTTTCGAAAAATAAGCGATAAGCATACTGTCCGTTTTGGCATTTTGCGGACTGGTTCTTTCCTGAGCGGCCGCATTGGGGCCATTGCCCGCATCGCCCAATCCCGGCAGTTTAAAGCCGCATCCGGCTAGACCCAGTGATAATAAACCATAACTAACTCCATTGATAAATTGCCGTCTGTCCATAAAATCTCCTCCTGTTATTCTCCTTTCATACCTGTATCGCCTATTAGCGAAATAGGTGGTCAAAAGGTTGTGGGATGACCGACTGCATGGTCAAAGAACCGTCATAAAGCACTTGACAGTGCCGTTCGCCTTTCGTTGGGTATCTTTCAATATTTCATAAAGTTCCTCTGTTTTTAAGCGTAGCCGCTTATTTTTTTATCTTACAGTATGGAGTTAACTCAAAGTCAAGAGAATTTAACCAACTTCAGTAAAAAATTCCTGCTTTTTTCTTGATACTAAATAAAATATGCGGGACCAACATTTTTGCCGATCCCATCCTGTTATTAGCCTAATTGTTTTATCAATGGAATTTTAACAGTGACAGTTGTACCCACTCCAGGCTTGCTGGTCAGTTGAATGGAACTAGAGTGCTGCTCGGCAATCCAACGGGCGATGGACAAACCAAGACCAGTACCACCGGTGGCTTTGGAACGGGATTTATCCACCCGATAAAACCGGTCAAAGATTTTTGGTTGATCTTCCTCTGGTATGCCTATTCCAGTATCTTTAATAGTGATGTCTAAATAGTGGTCTGCCTTTTGAGAGATCACGCTAATCGTTCCGCCTTCGGGTGTGTACTTGATGCTGTTTTCGATAAAAATTCGTAGCATTTCTTTGATAGAAGTGAGGTCGGCATAGATGGCAGCCGGGTCATTTTGGGGAAGTTCAATCCTATGGCCTGGGGCAATAAGTCTGGTTTCCTGAACAATATCGGTGATAAGGGGCTCCATAGCTACTGTTACTTTATTGATTACTTGCTTACTTTGGTCAGCACGTGCCAGAAACAGTAATTTTTCAATGAGTCTGTACATGTTGGCCGCTTCTGATTTGATTGCACTGATGCCTTCCTGAAGGGCAGCAGGGTCTTGCTTGCCCCAGCGGTCAAGAATATCGACATACCCGCTGATTACCGTAATCGGCGTGCGCAATTCATGAGAGGCGTCGGCAACGAAGCGCCGCTGCTGTTCGAAACCGGTTTGAATCCGGCTGAGCATGTGATTGAAAGTTCTGGCCAATTCTTGCAGTTCATCGTTGCTGTCGGTCACTTCGAATCGTTTACCAAGCTGGTTGATTTCAATTTCTTTGGCGGTTTCGGTGATGTTGCGAATGGGGCGCAAAATTTTGCGGCTTATATAGATGCCGGATACAACAGCAACGAAAAGTCCCAGTGCATTGGTCACTAACAAACTTTTAATAAGGTTCTTGATGAAATGTACTTCTTCCGCTATCGGCTTCAAGAAATATAGTTGATAGCTTTCGCCGCTCTGCTGAACCACCACCTGATTCGTAAAAAAGAAATAATTCCGGTTTATTCGGACGATAGTTAAATACGGGCTCTTTAGCGGGACAAACTTCGTAAAGCAATAGTCTTCGTCCAGCTCTTCCAATAATACCCGGTTTCCGGCAGCATGAGGGGCACTGTCAATCAGCAAACGGTTCTGTTGGTCCAAGACTTTTAGTATCACACCTGGTGCAAGAAGATTCGCCTCCAGCATATTTTGATCCAGCGGCTTTCCTGCCGCCCAATAGTGGTTCACGCTGTTCATGCTTGCGCTGATATCGCTGTTCGCCTGCTTGTACAGCATATAATACAGGCCCGCCACGGTCAACGTGCTGGTCAGGAGCAAGATGCAAGACAGAATGGCTGCATAAAGAATTGTTAGTTTAACCGATACCGGTATGGCAAGTTTAATCTTTGACCACATAGCCTACGCCCCTTACCGTGTAAATGTATTTTTGCCCGAACGGTTCATCCAGTTTGCTGCGTAGGTAGCGCACATATACATCTACCACGTTGGTATCGCCCATATACTCGTAACCCCAGACCTCCAGAACGATGCGCTCGCGGTCAAGGACCCAGTTTTTATGGCGCACCAGATACTCCAGAAGGTCATATTCTTTCTTGGTCAATTCCACATGCTGTCCGTCAATTTGCACTTCATACCGGCTTGGAAACAACACCATGTTTTTTACGGAAAGCACGTCCTCAGTCTGTTGTTGTGCAGAAACATTATGTTTGCGAAGCGCCGCTCGAATACGTGCGAGAAGTTCCGGAACGACAAAAGGCTTGGTTATATAGTCGTCGGCTCCGGTATCCAGCCCCGCAACCTTATCTTCGATGTCGCCCCGGGCTGTTAACATTATGATCGGAACCGTAGAGACTTCACGTACCCTTCTACAAATCTCTACCCCATCCATCTCCGGCAGCATCACATCCAGCAGAATCAAGTCAAAATTTTCATGAATGATTCGGTCAAGGGCCTTCCGTCCGTTAGCTTCGATAACCGTCGTAAAACCTTGATGCACTAGTTCTAATTGAATAAAACTGGCAATTTTAGCCTCGTCTTCCACTATTAAAATTTTTATAGTTTGCGTTAACATTCTTTGGCCTCCCACGTTTAACTCTAATTGCGATAAATTAGACAATTATATAAAAGCATTTTTTTCAACGGATAGAAAGAGATTATCGATAATTCTAATCTGATTCTAATCTTCGTTTAATTGCCATGTAATGTTCACCTGCTATCATGGATTTGTAAGAAAGCAGAGGAAACATTCTTTATGTCCAGAGATATCAGGATAAAGACGATGAACACGAACAATATATTGGCTGTTTCTTAGCGAAGGACTTTATCCCCCTTTTCAACCACGCTGAATCCACTTTATATTTACAGAAAAAATGAAAATTATGCAACACAATCGTCCAATCAAACAGATAATTGGAGGCAATAATTATGGCGGAACCAACCAGAAAACGTAAGGTATTTACTTGGGTTACAGGAGGAATTTTAGTCTTGATGCTGGTAGGAACAGTGGCAGTATCGATATATCTTAAACTATTACCATTTGAATTTTCTCCAAAATTCCCATTTGTGTCACGTATTGATAGTACCAATACCAATTCCAATACCAATTCCGTGAATGTATTGAACGACAATCAACAGCAGGCGGCGAATCCGTCGCCGGTTACAAACAACAGCGCCGCGGTGCCTGCCAATACACAAAGTACGGATGCTATATCACTGGTCGCCTCTACTGCGACAAATGCCACTTTGGCCAAAAATCAAAACAACAAGAATATAACAAAAGTATCCCAAGTGTATTCCAATATGAAACCGGAAGAAGCAGTCGCCATATTAAATAATTTTGATATCAAAACAGTAAGTGACATCTTACAAAAGATGGATGAAAATCAAACGGCCAAGATATTAGCTGCTATGGACCCCAAACGAGCTTCAGCTATTTCGCGGGAACTGCTTCAATATCGATCAACACCTAATCCAGAAACGAACTAAGCCACCTGGTTTCATCTAGGTACGGGGAAATATTCCTTTCCGCTGTTAGTAATTTTCCGGAATATTATAGTCGGCAATTTTAAATGCCAGACTACTTACATAGATACCCTAACGAAAGGAGGGTCAATATGAGCGCTTTGGCCATTTCTCCATCCGCACAGCATTTGCCTATCCACCAAGCCACAGCGGCAATGGCATTGCGAGTGAAGGACAACGATGGGGATTACGACAATGGTACGGGCAGAGATGATGCTGTAAGAAAGACGCTACAGGCTGCCGCGCAACCTCACTTGGGTGCTAACGTCAATATTAAAGTTTAATAGTAGCTCCATATTGTTGGCGGGGGATTATATCTCCCGCCAACTTATTTTGTTGAGAAAAAAGATCCGGCGCGGCCTTGTCATAGCAGTAGCTGATTCGCCCCATGCTGGGGAGAAAACCGTGTCTCTTCAATAGGTCACGGTAAGCTTCGCGTGCGTACTGGGCACCTCGATCCGTATGATGAATGATCCCTTATGATGGGCCACCTGCTGTAAGGTTCTCATACAAAGGCTTTGTGACACGTACTTAGCCTGCAATGTTCCGACTGCCTTAATTGGCTTCAAGCGTAGCTCCAACTATACGAAGGCATCTTTTCCGACATATAGGAAGAGGCAGCCCTGATTTTTAATCAGATTCTAATCTTGGTCTAATGGCTGTGTAATGTTCACGGGGTATTATAGTCTTGTACCAAATAAACACAGGAGGAACTAATTCATGATAAAAACTTTCATTGCTCAGGCCAAGAATACTGTGGTGGCCAACAAAAAGAAACTTTATGGCATCGTAGTCCTGGCTGCCCTGATTGGCATACTAACCGTCGGCGCGCATGCGATGTTTCAAGTGCGCGGGGTGGTTACAGGTGTCGGCAACAATAGTATTACCGTAGCCAATTTCTTTCGGACTCAAACGGTCGACCTTACCGGATCAACGGTAAACACAGCCAATATTAAGATCGGCGACAAAGTGAAAATCCAAAAGGATCTTCACGGTAATGTTCTTTATGCCCGGACATCTTTGGACAAAGACGGCGAGCATGACGATGACTAAGCCAGCATTCAGCCCATTGTAAATACAACAGCGAACGGCGGGCTCTGATTACGCTCTGGCCCCGCCGTTCGTTTCGCCATAGCGACTACCGAAAGGATGGAAAAAATGGAACAATTTTATGCATTGATCATTCAATATATCAATGTCTGGGGCTACGCCGCGATCATCGTCGGCATGGCGATGGAGAGCGCCTGTCTGCCCGTTCCCAGTGAACTGATCTTTGGTTTTGCCGGCTATCTGGTCTTCCTGGGCCGCATGGACTTCACCACGGCGGTTATCGCCGGGGTGGTCGGAGGGCTGCTGGGCTCGGTAGTCTCTTATCTGGCAGGCTACTATGGCGGGAAGTCTTTCGCGGAAAAATACGGAAGGTACATTTTTTTGTCAAGGCGGCATGTTGACTCTGCGCAACAATGGTTTGACCGCTACGGGCTCAAAGCCGTCTTTTTGGCCCGGCTCCTGCCCGTCGTCAGGACCTTTATCTCTTTGCCGGCCGGTTTTGCGCATGTCCCTTTCAGCAAATTTGTATTCTATACGGTATTGGGGTCAATACCTTGGACAACCGGCCTTATCTATGCCGGGATGCTGCTCGGCGAGAACTGGCATAAGATTGAGGCCATGGGTCACAGCGCAGCTCTGCTGGTAGGGCTTGGCCTGGTGATAATGGGAATACTGTGGCTCAGGCGGCATAGGGGAGAGGTCGACGCCAGCTAGCTATAGGCCAAAATGTGTAACAAGGGCCAAGAAAGTTAAGGAGCCAACCGGAAACGCGCGGCAGGAAGGCTCGCCAAAGCGTGCTGGGCGGCGAATGGCTATTTCCATATATAACCGCGGAGAAGATAGCTCTCCGGGATTACCGGGGAGCTAATCGCGTTTTTAACCTGTCTTTTAGCCTTCTCGTTGCATCGCCCTAAGTTTACTGCTTTATTTCGGAGCCGGCTGGCTGATTGGGACCCGATCATTCGCGGTCGGCGGGCCCACTATTCGCTCGCTGCTCTGTCGGCGGCGATATTTCTGGTTACTCTCCCTTCCAGTTTTCGCGGCTATCTTCAGGAATGGCAGATTATGATGCCGTCGGAGGCGAAGGCCAGCATCATGCCGCCACTGGTGGCGAACCGGGATCTTCTCGTCGTGTCGCTGCAGCTGAAGAAGCCGGGTACACGGTGGGGCAGGCTGCGAGCCATTCGACAATTTGACCGTGTGGCCGCGCCGCTAGTCAATCTGGCGACAATCTTGACGGTTTTGGCAACCAGCCTTGTGCCGAAAAATGGCACCCTGCTGTTGGACTATACCTTAACTCTGATGGGGCAAGGCCTTAGTGCGCGGGATGCGGTCATTGCAGCAGGAAAAACGAGGCTAAACCAATCGTTATGACGACTTTGACCATGGTGGTGGGTATGCTGCCTACGGCTTTGGCAATGACGTCCGGAGGCTGTGGACGAATGTTTTAAGGGGGTTTAGGATAAATGGAGCGGGTACGGCGGTATGCTATTCTAGTATGTCTCCTGTTAGCAGGCCATTTAGCAATTGCCTACGGAGCCGAAAGCGTCGAATCTCCAGCCGTTTTTTCCCACGGGGACATTCATATTGCGGCGAGCCGGGTAATCGAGAGGCTGATGGTTGCCGGCGCAGATGCTACGGTGCGGGGAACTGTCAAAGAGAGTATTGTGATCATCGACGGGAATTTGCATCTCGCGCCCACGGCCAGAATCAGGGAAAGCGTTATAGTGCTAGGGGGCCATGTGGAGCGAGAAGTCGGGTCCGAAGTGGAAGGGTATTTGATCGCTGTTCCTCCGCAGGGTTTTCCAATGCTGAAGCTGTTGACCGTATTGCTGTTTCTTTTAGCTATATTGAGTCTGATAGCCCTTCCGCTCTTGGCGTGGCTAATTTTTCACATGGGCCAAAGATTTCCCGCTTATCGGGTAGCAAGGGATTGGTTGTTAAATATTCAGCGTCGATGGCCGCTTTTATATATTGTGCTAACCTTGGGATTTAGCTGCAGTATGCTGGTATTGTTTATGGAACTTGCCTGGAAAACAATATTCCGCCATGCGATGGGGGTGTTTGACAGCTCCATTATCTGGCTTGTACGATATTTTGCCACTCCTGCGCTAGACCGAGTTATGGTTTCCATTAGCGATCTTGGCTTCGGCTTTTCGTATGCAGCTATTGTTGTAACGGTTTTCGCTGCTCTGGCTGTTTATCGTCGGTGGCTGGAGGTGGAGGGCTTGACTCTTAGTTTTGCCGGTGGGGCAGTGCTTAACTATGTGTTGAAAAATCTGTTTGAGCGGGCTAGGCCGGACGCATTTCATCTGGTAGCTGCAGCGGGATATAGTTTCCCAAGCGGACATGCGATGGTTTCGCTATGCTTCTATGGCATGTTAGCTTTTTTGTTGGCGCGCACTGTATCGTCATGGCGATGGCGCTATTTCTTGGTCATAGTGACCGTGCTTTTGGTTATAGCGATAGGAATCAGCCGGATTTATCTAGGGGTTCATTATCCTAGCGATGTCGTTGCGGGTTATACAGGCGGTACCATGTGGTTGATGTTTTGTATATCGCTCCTCATGTTGGGGGAGAGAAAACGCAGGAAAGTCAAAATTTAATCGCTAGGCAGGCAAAAGGGCAACGCCGGCGCAGATCGCCCTGGCATGGGTGCTTGCCCAAAGGCCGTGGATTGTTCCGGCACGTGGAAGCTGGAGCGTCTGGAGAAGAATCTGGGTGCGGTGGACGTTGAACTGACAGGTGGAGAACTGCGTAATCTGGATGACGCGCTTTCGAAGATAGAGGTTCCGGGGAGCCCTATCCGGAGGTTCAGATTTTGCTAAGAAGCGGGTAATTAAGGGGAAACTGGTCTGACATAAGATGACGGAGGGAAAAGCATGAATGTTTTATTAGTAAATGGTAGCCCTCATGCCAATGGCTGTACCTATACTGCACTTGCAGAAGTGGCAAAGGTGCTGAATGCCGAGGGAATTGACACCCAGATATTCCAAATTGGAACAAAACCTCTGGCCGGTTGTATTGCCTGCAGAACTTGCTCAACAATCAGGCGCTGCGTTTTTTCCGACTGTGTTAACGACTTCCTTGATCTCGCCAAAGATGCCGACGGATTTATTTTTGGTTCTCCTGTGCACTATGCGACCGCAAGCGGAGCGATTACGTCTTTTATGGACCGAGTATTTTTTGCGGATTTGCTTACAGGCAAACAGTCGTTTTACTTAAAACCGGCTGCGGCTATTGTTTCCGCCAGAAGGGGCGGAACAACTGGAACAACTGCCACTTTTGACCAGCTAAACAAGTATTTCACCATATCGGAGATGCCTGTTATCTCGTCGCGATATTGGAAAGTTCACGGTACGACGCCGGAAGATGTGAAGAAAGATTTGGAGGGGCTACAGACAATGCGCGTGCTGGCAAGGAATATGGCATGGTTCTTAAAGTGTAAAGAGGCAGGAATTAAAGCCGATGTTCCATTCCCGGAGCGGGAAGAAACCATATTATATTGACCAATTTTATTCGGTAAAAAAGCATTGTTCCTTAACTTGTTAAAGGACAAATTGCCAAATTTTATTTGTTTGATTTGCGGACTAATCCCGAACTTAAAGAATATAAGAGCAGCCAAGCCATGGATCAAATACTTACAAAGCCTTGTTTGGACTGCAAGTTGCCGCCAACCGAAGTGAGCGCGTTTGGAGACAGAACACGACATGTTAACACAAAATTATTCTTAACTTAATAAATCGTGGAAGGAGATTTATCTACCTGGAACAAAATAATCTACTTGGAGAATTTTATACAATGATAAGTTCCAGGGGAGGACTCAATTGCAGGATTTTTTTGTCCAAAACATGTATCTCGTATTCTTTGTCTAAAAGCATGGCAAGCGGAAAGAAGGATGAGAAGCGATATTGACGCGAAAATGATTATGGCGATCTTTTCGGCGCTGGTGGCCTGTAGAAACACACAAGGATGAAATCAGGATCGGGTCCACGCTTGATCGAATATCTGGCCGAATTTACAATGAAGGGGCTTTCTGGATTGCTCTGCCGAAACGCCGAAAACCGTAGAAGATTAAGAATGAACAAGGAGTGAAATAATGAGCAACGACACTAAACCAAAGCGGAAAATTAAGATGTGGGTCGTACTATTGATTATTTTCGGGGTTCTGATTGTCGGGGCGGCCGGAGGATTCCTCGCCGACGCACCCGGCAGGCACGAAATTCAGGAGCTTGTGATTCAGGATGTGGATTTCAAAAAACTGCGTGATGGTACTTATGAGGGAGCGTATACGGGGACAAAAAGCCATTCCAGAGATACGCAGGTTGAGGTAACGATATCCGGCGGCGGGATAACCGCTGTAAAAATATTAAAGGGGGCCTTGGACAAGACAGGAAAGCCCGCCGAATTGACAGGAGGGTTAAGCATAGAGGATTTGTTTGGCAATGTTATTGAAGCGAAAACGCTTCAAGTAGACACTATCAGCGGAGCGACGCTTACATCCAAGGCACATCTGAAAGCATTAGAGAACGCACTGAAGCAAGCGCAAGGAAAATAGGGGAAATAAATGAATCTTATATAGGAGACACGGGGACAAATAAGGGCGCACATCCTGTACCGGCTGCTGCGCCCCTGTTCTTTTATTATAGTCACATAGGATGTCTCCTAAATTGCTCGGGATTCTTAAAACTTTTTTCTGGGAGTTGATATTTCATTTTGAAGAAAGCAGGCAAGTGGCAAGTCGCGGCGGGCCGGATTGCCGAAAATACACGCAAAAAAATCGAAGCGGATACAGGTAAGCCTGTTATTACAAAAAAGAACACTCGGTGAAAATTTCTGTAATTGCAGTAATAGCGGAAACAGCTACCATTAGTGAACTGGCAAAAATGATGCGTATTGATCGTACTACTTTGAACCGTAATATGAAGCCAGCAGTTAGAGGATGGAAGTTAATCTGAAATTTTTTTTAAATATAAATTATTATTTAATAATCGTTAAAGAGGATTTTTGTGGTAAATGTCGAACTATATAAATTAATGTAGAATGTAGAAAAATAGGCAAACTTATCCGAAAGCTAAGGGCGCAAAGCCATGGGTCTAAGGGACGAACTAAGGAGCCTATGATTGCCAGGTTGCGATTGAGCGCATTCAGTCACAACTGGCATTTTTAATTGTTCTTTGGAGAAGTCTTGGGGGGAGCGGATGAAGACGTTTATTTGCCTTGATTATGGATAGTGGTTTTTCGTCGGTTTTACAGAGTAGCCCTGCGGAAAATGCAGTGGCAAAGTCAAAGAAATTCTTCGTTGCGAGGAGGAGAGAAGACCCAAATAATCCGATACCTAAATCTATTTTATTTTTCGTTTAACGCAATAAACGAATTTTTTTTAGGAGGTTTTTATGGGCATTCTAAAATCGCGACTGACTATCCTTATTACCGCCGTTATCGTGATAAGCTTGTTACTTGTTGGCTGCTTAAGTTATATTAATCAACGAGATATTATCTTGGGGGATGAAAAAGAAGTTTTCCAAAAGATAGAGCTTAGTGTTAACCAAAGCATTGCGGAATATCTGCTCCGGTCGTCTTCCGTCGCGTCTTCCATTGCCTATAATCCAGAGGTGGCGCGATTATTAAGTTCTCAGGACCGGGATGGGTTGTTTCAGCTAATGAACCCGATATATATAAAGTTAAAAGAACAGGGCTTGGAGCAGATGCAATTTCATTTATCCCCAGCCAATTCCTTTCTCAGGGTTAACGCACCTGATAAGTTTGGGGACGACCTATCCGGTTTCAGACAAACAGTTGTGGAAGCTAACAAATCGCTTAAGCCGGTAGTCGGCATTGAGGCCGGAGTCACTGGATGGGGTTTTCGGGCCGTTATACCGATTTACTATAATAATGTGCACGCCGGTAGTGTTGAAACGGGTATGAACTTTGACACTCAATTTCTGGAAAAGCAGTTAAAAACGAAATACCCAGGGGAGTATTACCTTTATGCTCTAAACCCCGATGGGTCGGGTAAATTGCTCGCTGCGACTAACCAAGACGATACGTTAGCATTGCCCGTTGGTATTGTACAGAAAATAGTATCCAGCGGGACAATGTCTTATGGCTATAGTGATAACAATGACAAGGCATATGTCGTTGTTCCGGTTAAAGACTATTCCGGCCAGATCAAGGCATTTATAAAAGTAGTTTTAGACCGACAGGAAACACTCAGCCAGTTAAGAAAAAATATGCTGATTACCAGCGTCCTAAGCGTGGGTGTTTTGCTTATTGCCGTGCTATTGATTCTCTTTGTGATGAAACGACAGCTAGTACGGCCAATACAACTGCTATTAGAAAAAATGGAGATAGTGGCAAACGGTGATTTGAGCATTGGCTTCGACCAAAATAAGCGGGGTGACGTTGGGCGTTTGGAAGGTGCAATAAGCAATACGTTATACCACCTTCGCGCCCTGATTGGCCATATACAGCAGGCGGCAACTCAACTTGCTTCTTCCAGTGAGGAATTAACCGCCAGCGCCGATCAGTCAGCCCAGGCTGCTAACCAAGTGGCTACCGTTATTGGCGAAGTGGCGAGTGGGGCGGAAAGACAACTTGAAGCGGTGGATGCGGCCGCCGCAGTCGTTGGGCAGATGTCGGCCAACATCCAGCAGATCGCTGCCAACGCCAACGATGTTGCCAGCGCATCAGCCCAATCCGCTGAAACCGCGCAAGATGGCAGCAAAACTGTTGAGAATGTTATCAAGCAGATGGAAAATATAAAAAATGCCGTTACCCGTTCTTCTGAGGTAGTCACGAAGTTAGGTGAACAGTCTAAGGAAATCGGACAGATAGTTGATACGATTTCCGGTTTAGCCAGTCAGACGAACCTACTGGCCCTCAATGCCGCTATCGAGGCGGCACGGGCTGGCGAACAGGGCAGAGGGTTTGCTGTGGTGGCAGAAGAAGTTCGAAAATTAGCCGAACAGTCGCAAGACGCAGCTAAGCAAATCGGTGACTTGATTGCTATCATACAGCAAGACACAGACAACGCTGTGATTGCGATGAATGAGGGGACAAAGGAGGTTCATATCGGGTCGCAAGTTGTGGTTGATGCCGGTCACGCCTTTAAAGAAATTTTTAAATCGATCAATGCGGTGTCAACTCAGACAAGGGAGATTTCTGCAGCTATTCAGCAAATGGCTAGCGGCAGTCAGCAAATTGTGAATTCCGTTCGGGATATAGATGCCATCAGCAAAGAAACAACTAGTGAAGCTCAAACGGTGTCCGCTGCTACCGAAGAACAGTCAGCGGCCATGGAGGAAATCGCGGCATCCAGCCAGGCCCTCGCAAAAATGACTGAGGACCTAATGCAAGCTGTCAGGAAGTTTAAAATATAAGATATAAGATAAATTATTTACTAAAAATTTGGTGCCAGCCTTTTGGCTGGCACTTCAATATTATTGGCTTTAGCCGATGGAGCGCGTGAATTTTGGCTCCACAATAAACCACCTGCTATGCTAGAATTTGGATATAGTCCGGATTTTGCAATCTATGTTAATAGGCAATGATTGGCATGGAGGTGTTTGGCAAGTAATGGTGAATTATATGAGTACTAATAGTTTTCTTTTGGTAAAGGGTGGAAAAGAAGTGAAATTTCAAGTTGCGGACACTACTCCCATATAAAATATTATCCTGAGTATGTTGCAAATGCGTGGGATGCAGATGCTACGGAGTTCAAATTACTATACTATACCAACTAGAATAAAACTAAAAGATGAAGAAAGGATTAAGCAATGGCAGAAGAACAAAAAAAGGCAGCTTTTTTCCTAGTTTTAACAGCTATTCTTTGGAGTACAGGCGGTGTTTTAATTAAATTAGTGGACTGGCATCCTATGGCACTGGCAGGTGCTCGCAGTATTATTGCAGCTTTAATAATTGGAACGGCTTTTCGTAAGCAAAGACTTTCGTTTTCCAAGCCACAGTGGGCAGGAGCAGCAGCCTATTGCTGCTGTGTCAGTTTATTTGTAATTTCCACTAAGTTAACCACAGCAGCGAACGCTATTTTACTGCAATATACCGCTCCGATTTATGTGGCTCTTTTGAGCGGCTTGCTGCTTGGCGAAAAGACTACTCGCCGCGATTGGCTAACAATTTTTATGGTATTAAGTGGAATGCTTTTTTTCTTTATAGATAAATTAACGACCAGTGGTATGGTGGGAAATATCTGCGCAGTTGCATCGGGAATCGCTTTCGCGCTATTCATTATTTTTATGCGAATGCAAAAAAAAGACTCGCCTTATGGATCAGTTTTGTTAGGTAATTTATTAACTTTTGCACTCAGTCTGTTCTTTTGGTCAGGTAATTCGCTGCAACCCTCTAATTTACTCGGCATCTTACTGCTCGGAGTCTTTCAACTGGGACTCGCGTATGTCCTCTACTCGTATGCCATACGGTATACTACCGCACTGGAAGCTACTTTGATTACGTCGGTTGAGCCTATCTTAAATCCGGTTTGGGTTTTTATATTTCTCGGGGAAATACCCGGCTTCTATTCTCTAATTGGCGGTTTAATCGTACTGGCCACCATCACTTTACGTTACAGTTTAAATTTTAATGCAGTGAAAGAAACTACTCTATTGAATGTCGGGGAGACAAAATAAAATAGGCTGTATCAAGACGAACATCAATAGACACTTTAGACACTTTCCGCGAAATTATAAATCTAAGTATCTTTCCAGGAGCTTACAACAAAGTAGGCTCCTTTTTTCATTGATCGTAGGGCGTAATTGTGGTACAGTAAAGCCATAAAAAGGAGGTGGAGACTATGCCTCGGATTATTCCAATTCGAGATTTGAAAAACACAAGTGAGATTTCTCAAATGTGTCACGCATCCAATGAACCTATTTTTATAACCAAAAATGGTTATGGTGATATGGTAATCATGAGTATGAAAATATATGAAGAAAAAATGTTCATGCTTGACGTATACAGCAAGCTCATTGCATCCGAGGAACAGTTGGCGGAAGGAAAAGTGCTGGATGGTGACGCTTCGTTAAAAAGCATAAGAGAAAAATACAATGTATAGATTGATTGTCTCAGAACTTGCGCATCAAGATTTAGACAATATTGTTTCGTACATTGCCATAAAATTGGCGAATCCTATGGCAGCTAGAGATTTCCTAAATGAAGTGGATAGCTGCTGCTATTATGAATATTCTAGACTTTATAATCATCTGCCAATCACAGGTGATTTTTTTATGCCTATTTTCAAGGGGTGATTCCTTGCGCATAACCATTTCGTTTACTAAGCGAAAACTGGATTTATTGTAAAGCAAAGTCTTCAGAAGCTGGAATTTGTGACAAACGGATAATCCTTTTGCCTTGAGAAAAACCGTTGGATATATAAGTTATTTAATTTTATTTGCAAAAAAATCAAAATAAAATCAAAATTGGAATTATTTAACTTGTGGAGTATCAGCTTGATGTATAATACTATTGATATAGGAAAAAAGAGGCAAAATATCGTTTTAAACATTACTAATCATTTGATAATTGAAAATAAGGGGGAAGCTGTATGAATATCGACCATTCCAAAATGGAAAAAAGGACATTTCATTTTAATTTGAATCATTGTTCGAAAATCCAAAACTTTAAGCTTGCGGTCGGAGCAACCAAATATGAAATAAAACGTCACACCCCTGAGACTATCGCGTTTTACCGACGTGAAAACCGGTTTCTAGCCTTAATGGCTGAAGATGAGATTCGAAATATTACCCATTATGCTGAGGAAATTGCCCTGCCGAATGAGACAGTTCAAATGCTAAAAGTGACATTTGATACAGGGGACACGTCGGTCAATATTCCGGGATTGGCGTTAATGTGGGTTCATGTTCCAGCAGCTCATCGCCTCAAGCACCGGCAGAAAAAGATCAATGCCGGCAGCAAAATTCACCATCCTAAAGTAAAGTTGCTTTGCGATTCAAAACCTTTTTCTATCGATGAAATGCTCAGGATTTATGGCGAAGCCGATTATACAATTACCCCCATGGATATTGCGGTAGCGATAGTGTTTCAGCATCCCCAACTTGCAAGCATCGACCCGAAAACTGCCGCCATCGTCCTCGATGATCATATCAAGAAAGCGCCGGACCTAATTAATTTTGCAAATTCCATTTCCGCTCAGGGTCCCGCGACCCCCGCGGGAGGATGGGCCACCATTTGTCCCTCAGTCGACAAGGACGGCAAGGCATTAACATGGGGAAAAGACTACCCTTCCCATAAAGAGGGCGATGTGGTCTATCAATATAAGCTTTCTGCCAAAACCCTGGACGCCTCGGGCGATTCATTAAGTTATTCCTTAACCTCATCACAGGACGATGACGCTCTTAAAAATATTACATGGTCTGTCAATCAGGGTTCCGGCGCCATGAGTGTTCAAAATTTATCCACCAGTAAACTTCTGGCTACAGCTAGCGATAATAGTGGTTATTCCTTTACAGTAAACTGCAAAACAGCAGGTTGCGGCCTGACGGTTTACGATAATTCACTGAAATATTCCAAGACAGATAGTACTTTTTCAATTAATGTCAAGAACAACTTTCTTCGTACTTTAAGCGCCTATGTCGAGTTTTATGATGAGGCGGGCAATGTCGTTCATAAGCCGGATAATTGGAAAGAGAACTTACCCGATTGGCTGCAAAGCATTTTTGAGACAGACAGTAAAAAGTTCATCTCTTCCGTAACCTGCGTTAATGTCATCTTGGGGATTCCGATGCCCACCGACCCAACGAATCTTTCATTCTCATGGCCGGAAGAGGCTGTATCTTGTAAGATCATGCTTGGTGGTGCGGGAACCAGCGAGTGGGACGAAGCTGTCGATTTAGGGGGAGTATTTTTAACCGGCATATTCCAATTTGGCATTCCCCTTCTGTTCCTGGCGGCAGGGGCCGTCATCACCAGCACAAGCTGGTTTAAATCGTTTATAGCCGATAAAGATAATGTTGCTGCCGCTCTTGGAGTCACCTTTGGTATAGTAGGGGGCGGAACAGCGACCGCCTGCGCGGTTTTTAATGTCAAAAAGGTATTAACTATTCTCGCCGACGCGATAGCCGGCATTATTGCCGGGCCGGGGCTTGAAAAACTGGCTGTCTATATATGTGAAAAGTTAACAGAGGCCGAAATGGAAGAGGCCATTCCCTATGTCGGCATGGCGACTGCCATTGCCAACCGGGCCATCCAATTTGGTGAGATAACCGAATCAACCGTTGAAATCCTCTGTTCGCCCGCGACCTACAAAGTCGATGTCAACCGCACACTGCCGCTCCAAGTGAAGATCCATCCCGATCCGACGCATGGTACCGCCGAAAACCCAGCGGTTTGGCCTGAGGTTAGCGACCATTACCAGGTCATTGTCCAGTATAAAGGCGGCACCAACTTTATTATGACCGGCGATATGCCAACAACAACTAAAAGCGAGCCATTGATCCTAACCTTCCCCCAACTGCCGGCAGGGGGAGAAATCCAAGTTTCCTGTGGTATTTTTTCCGAGACGAACTGGCTGGCGGGCAAATGGACCAGTTCCTGGGTGAAGGCAGAGCTTCCGGTCGACCGGGACATTTTGGCTCTGGAAGGGAGCATCCAGGAAAATCTGGTGCCGTTAACTGCAGATACATATTACTCATATAAAGAAAAGATCGTTTACGACCCAGTCGCGGCGGCCCACCGTTGGCAACCTGCAATGTTCGTACTGCCTGATGGTTCTGATAAATCGCTTGATAGTGCAGTTATTTCAGACGCAATCCGACAAACTTTCAGTGATAGCGCCATTAATTTATCCACATCGGCAAGCGTCCAGATCGTTAAAAAAGGCAGCGAGTGGAAAATTAACGATGGCGCTGACAGCTATGATGTCAAAAAAGTTCAAAAGGATAGTATTGGTAATATGGAAATCCAGGTATATACTCATAATCAACCCCTGCAGACTGTTGATTGCCTCAACCCGTCTAATGATGGTCACAATCTTGGAAAATTGGTGGATATCACCATTAATGATCATGCATATATGCTGGGATATTGCTGGATGGCCTCCGGTCAAAACATCATTCCCGACGGCGGTCAACAGCCGACTAACGTTCAGATGTATACCTTCCAAAACATTAATGTTCTCGGGTGTCCCGAAGACTCTTTAAAGTTTCCGGCATACGGGTTTTCCAAGCAGCCGTATATACTCTATGATCAGTTCGGACCGGCTCCGCTTTTCGCAATGCCCATCGCGTATGAAACGGATCTGGACAGCGGAAAAATCACCCCCCAGATAAGTACTTTATTTACCACTTATGGTTATCCGCTTCCCACAGATGCAACCGTAACGATTGTTGTTCAAGGAACCGAATGGTATGTGGGTGAACCCGGCAAGCAACCGGCATACGACATCAGGCGGGTTACCGATCAACTTGAGGTTCATCCTTATCCTTGTCAACCATACAGTCCAAATAATTTCTATGTCGATCCTGTCGGCGATGTGTATCATTTGCGCCAAATAACCTTGGACAATGAAACGCCGTTGGATATGTCGCGCCAAAAAAGCTGGGGCTGTTTCACTGAGCCGCATATGGATGCCTTTGTGGTGCATCCGCAGGGTTATGTACTAGGTGTCAGCTGGATGAACAGTAAAATGGAGATTTTGAAGCTGCCGGATCAACCGACAACCGATGATCAGGCTGCTCCTGCCATTATCGTCGCGGGAGAAGGCGCACGTCAAGGCTTAATGAGTGGTCCGGTTGCCCTCAATGTCACACCCGATGGACGGGTTTTGGTTCTGGAGACCGGCAACAGCCGCATTCAGGCTTTTGATATCAACGGCAATCCGGTACCATCCTTTGACGGCTCGGCAGTTGCCCAAGCCGCCGCCGCCTTTGCGCCGAATTTGGATGATCAATGCGTCCCTCTTGCTCTCCGGCAGGTTTATGCGGATGCGGGATCTCCGCTCAGCGAAGAATGGAATCTGCAGGACGGCGATATGATTTACAATATCAACCGAAGGGCTGATGGACTGACTGTCACCATGCAGGGCGCCAATATTTCGCAAAACTGGCAGATCGATAATGAAGGAACCTTGTATCAGTTGAAAATTTCCGGTCAACAGATCGATGTTTCTCAAAATTCCCGGACACTATTCACGTTGGACGCGGAATATGCAGCTTTGCTGGATATAGGAATCACCGATGAAGTTCGGGCGGCCTTCCAGGCGCAAACCATAACATTATCCCCAAAGGCTCAAATCGCCGGTGATACGTTTATTTTGTCCGCCGCTTCCGAAGAGACGCTGGCCCTGAACAGCATTCCCCAGGAACTCATCGACGGCTTGAACGCTAGGCTAATACATATCGGAACCAATCCCGCCCTGCACTCGGAGGTAATGGTCATTGTCAATAAGCCGGGGCAACAATGGCTAATCCGGGATCTTCCCCAAAGTAACGCTTATAGCGTAACCTTTGACAAAGATCATAACCGGCTCAACATGGTGAACTGCCTAAGCTACATGCCTCTTTACAAAAAGACTGGCGAGACCGATACAACCTATCTGGATATGGCATCTGAGATCAAAGGATATATTTATGTCCTGGCCTATAATGACGACGGCAAAAAGATAGCCGACTACTATATCGACATCTACGAACCTGGCGGGAAATGGCTGAGCAGGACTTACGGCGTCAATGCCGGCAAGTTTATTGTGGATATGTGGCGCAATATGTTCACGCTGAACTTCGAATCGCAATTAGGGCCTGGCGGCCGTACCGAACCGTCGGTCAGTGAATGGATCCCTTCGACGCCGGACGGCAACTAACCTTAATTCGATCAAATTAATTAAAGGAGGCCCGCCTGTGGGTGCAATTACAACCGCAGTATCCCAGAATGGCATGAAATATTTTCTTTCAACTCCCAGCATGATTGACACGATTAAAAATTGTTTGGCCGGGCAGACAATCAACCATGATAAAATCTCTAACCTAAATATCCCAGTCGGGTTAACCACAAGTATCGTAGACATGGAAATTAACATGTACAACGGCACCACCTCCAGCGTCAGCGTGGTTTGGGACAACAGCGCATTTACCCAGAGCGACAACGGGAAGTTCAGCCTGGGTTTCACGGCTTCATTCGATGTTAAGTATGAAAAATGGCATGAAGAGGGCACCAGGCTCAAAACCACCACCTCAATCCCGGTTAAAACACCCTTCGATCAAGACTGCAAGGACCAATTCCACTTTCATGTCGATTTGGAATATCACATTGATCTCGTTTTATCCATCAGCGACGGCAATTTTGTCTTTCAGGTCAAAAAAGTGACCCAGCAAGATATTGAAGAATCTGACATCCACATCCCGGACGACAGCGAAATCTCAGGCATCGAGGACACATCCTTCCTAAAAGATATTCGCGACAACATCAACAAACACTTTGTTGATGAGATCGACTTTTCCAGCGCCGTCAAAAGCGCCTTGAATCCGAAGCTGGCTTCCATCCCCAATAGCGGACATCTAACCGATAACATCATTTTCTTCTTTGCTCCGGATCAGATCGCCTTCCCCAAAGATGGGGACGGCAACTACTACACTCAAAGTTCGGTTTCAGGTCAAGTAACATATAAAGGTCAACCGTATCCAGGTGAGCTCCCGTCCGTCCCGCCGATGCCGGACAATATCCCGGATAAACACGTCCATTTAAATGTGACGGATTACGTATTCAACGGGTTGTTCTGGGGTTTCTACAACGACGGGCTTTTAGAGCTGGAAGTCGTAAAAAGCATGTTGGCTGATCCCCAGGAATTAAACACTAACTATTACAGAGACACCTTTCCTCCCATATATAAATTCGCACCCAATTGCGATATGACGGTGGATGTGGCGGCTATTCAGGCCCCCGCCCAACAAAATCAAGCCGCCTACGAAATAACTGACACCACGATCCAAAATCTGACCGGTAAAGTCCCCGACGATGTCTTGAAAACCCTGGCAGCCGATATGGAAGGTTTAATTTATATCGACATTGATGATTTTAATTCCGACTTGAATACCTACCTCGGCGCGGATAATTTTAAGCTTTACGGCAACCTCATTGACATCCAAGCGCAAACCATCGCCTCCGTCGTCCGCCACAGCATGTCCTTTGATGTGTATGCCCTTATGCCGGACAGCGGTGGCAATACCCAGAAAACATTTATGTTTGAATGCAATGTCAGCCAGACCGATTACCTGAACGACTATGTTCTAGGAAACCAGGCCGACGTTCAGACGCTGAAATTTTATTTTAATCTTCACGACGCTAATGCGACCCTCGTCAAGTCCAATGTTCCCGGTTTGACGACGCAGTATGATTTTAACATGCTATGGAGCTTCATTATCCGGCCGGAAATGGCCAAAACCATACAAAAAATGGGTGATAACGGGGTGCCATTGCCATCAGTAAAAGGATTCCTTTTTGAAAATGCCACAGTCGATTTATTTGAAGGCTATACATCAATTGCTTCTGATATTAATATCGGATAACGATAACTATAGCAGCCTGTTAGCCGGATATTTTGAAAAAACGTTTTGATTGCGGTGAGTTAACCTCACCGCAATCAAAAATAAACTTTTTATAAGGAGGCTCACATATGGGCGCAATTACAGCTGCAGTATCCCAAAAAGGCATGAAGTATTTTTTTGCCACTATTATGGCGGACACAATCAAGAACTGCCTGGCCGGGCAGACGATTAGCCATGAAAATATTCCAAACACTGGTAAAATTGTCGGCACGTACATCGAAAACATCAATATCGACATGGATAACGGCGCCACCTCCAATGTCAGCGTCGCTTCAAATGACAACGCATTTATCCAAAGCGATAGTGGAAAGTTCACCATGAGTTTCTTGGCCTCATTTGATGTCTCGTTTGAAAAATGGCATGAAAAAGGAAGATATTGCGTTCCTAGCAATCCGCCGGACGTTGTTTCCTTCGATGACGACTGCCGCGACAAATTTCACTTTCATGTCGGAAATCTGGAATATAAAATTGATCTCTCTTTATCCGTTAGCAAGGGCAATTTTGTTATAGATGTCACCAAGGTGACCCAGGGAACAATTCAAGAATCCAACATCCACATTCCTGACGATAGCGAAATCGCTGGCATCGAGGGCAACTCCTGCGTCCCAGGCCGATTTCTCAGCGGCATCAATACGCACTTTGTCGCCGGAATCGATTTTGCCAACAATATTAAGAACGCTTTGAACACTAATCTGGCTACCATCCCCAACAGTGGCCACCTAACCGATAAAATTGTCTTCTTTTTCGCGCCGGATCAGATTGCTTTCCCCAAAGATGGTGACGGCAATTATTACACCCAGAGCTCGGTCTCAGGTCAGGTGACATATAACGGGGCTGCGTATCCTGGTCAGATCCCTTCTGTTCCGCCGCAACCAGACAATGTTCCGGGCAAACACATTCATTTTAACGCTACGGATTACGTATTTAATGGATTGTTCTGGGGTTTTTACAACGACGGGCGTATAAAGCTGGAAGTTGTTAAAAACATGTTAGCCGATCCCCAAGAATTAAATACCTCGTATTACAAAGATACCTACCCCGCTATATTTAAATTCGCCCCCAACTGTGATATGGTGGTGGATGTAGCGGCTATTCAGGCCCCAACCCAACAAAATCAAACCGCCTACGAAATAACCGACACCACGATCCAAAATCTGACCAGTAAAGTCCCCGCCGACGTCTTAAAAACCCTGACGGACGATATGAAAGGTGGGATCTATATTGGTATCGACAACTTCAACTCCGACTTGAATACCTACCTCGGCGCGGATAATTTTAAGCTTTACGGCAGCCTCATTGATATTCAATCGCAAACCGTCGCCTCCGTCGTCAGCCATAGCATGTCCTTTGATGTTTATGCCCTTATGCCGGACACTGGCGGCAATGTGCAGAAAACCTTCATGTTTGAAGCTAATGTCAGTCAGACCGATTATCTGAACCAGTATGTGCTTGGAGTGCAAGGCAACGCTCAGACGGTGCAGTTTTATTTTAATCTCCACGATGCTAATGCGACTGTCGTCAAGTCCAATGTTCCCGGTTTGCAGGATGATTTTAATAATTTCTGGCTCTTCGTCATCCGTCCGGAAATGGCCAAAACCATACAAAAAATGGGCGACACCGGGGTTGCCCTGCCCTTCGTCAAAGGCTTCCTGTTCGAAAATGCCACGGTAAATTTATTTGAAGGCTATACGTCGATTGCTTCCGATATAAAAATCGGATAATAAAATAGGAGAGTTATATGATAGGAGCTTTTTTTGGCAAATATGCCTTCCAATCCAGAACCGGCGATCTCCAGAGCTGGTACGTTACTTATTCCAGCGATGACAATGGCACAATCCTGAAAATGGCGGCGACGCAGATTACCGACACCGAAAAATTTGCGGTTTACCGTACCGGCGAAGATGCGCGTTCTGTCATCTGTCTTTTTAACTGGCAATTTGTGACCGTAGATCATAGCAGCGGCTGGCTCATGGCTTCCTCTGGGCTGGACCAGGCCGCCACGCTGTATTTTGCCTTCTCCGACTACGACCTGGCTAGTCTGACCATGTTCAACCAGGATGGTGAGTTGGTGATGATGCGCTATACAGTAAAAAATCCCACGCCGTTTCTTCTATTTCCCAATATTTCCGATAATGCCGCGGCTGTTCAAGCCGCGGATAATGCCTTTTTCATCCTACAGCTAATACCGATTACGCCTGGTATTAATAGTCTACGAAAGACGGGAGGATACAAAAACGGTGACTTTAAGCGAGTCGATTTGACAAATGTCGATTTATCAGGGCTTGATTTGAGCGGAGGCGATTTTGATGGCGCCATTCTCAGCGGCGCCAATTTTTCGAATGCCGCGCTGACCGGGGCGAACTTTAAAAACGCTTGTCTGAAAGGGACTATTTTCTGCGGGGCGAACCTAAGTCAAGCTGACTTCAGCGGCTGTGACATCACTTCCGCGATATGGGACAAAGACGTGGTCGCCAGTCAAGCCATCTTCAGGGATTGCAATGCCGTAAAAGTAAATATGGAAGGCGCGCAGTTCGATCGGGCCGACTTTACCGGAGCTGATTTTGACGGCGCTACATTCAAAGGCGGCAATCTTCAGAGGGCTGTGCTGCAAAATGCCAATTTTTCAGGAACAACATTCGAGAGCGCGGATCTGAGCGGAATCATTGCCGGAAAGACTACCGGTTCGCCCGGAGTTAACCTATCCTTTGCCTATATGCCTGATGCCAAATTAACGGATGCACATCTCAACGGGGCCAATCTGTCTCACGTACAGTTGTACGGTTCATCCGCCCGGGCCGACAATGCCGTGTTAGAGGAGGCCGATCTAAGCTTTTCCAATTTTACCGGCATGGATTTATCCCAGGTTCAGCTCCAAGGGGCAATCTTGGATGAGGCGATTTTGGCGAATTGCGACCTGTCCGGCGCGAACTTAATTCCTTCGGAGGATGGCCAGGCAGTGTCCTTTGTGAAGGCAAACCTCCAAGGGGCGAACTTTACGGGTGCTATTTTAAAAAAGGTCAACATGAGTAACAGCGCAGTAGCACTCAGTGACGGTGTGCCACTGTTTACGATAATCTCACCGGATTATATCTCAGATTTGAACAAAGGCATTTTTCCTCAAGGATTGGCTGATGATTTTTCAGCGCATGGCTATTGCCTCTCCGACAACCCCACGGTTACAGTCATCAATCCCAATTCTACCTGGAATGTTTCCCAAAACTTGCCCCTTGAGGAGCTAGGACTCGGATATAGCGAATTTTTGCTTCAAAACTCGCAAGGAAATTTGAAGGTTTCAGGGAAAACTATAGTAATAAACCGGATGAATGATAAAAAAGAGTTGGAAAAATATTTCGTAGCCGTGACGGCGACCGGCATAAGCGACGATCTGCTTGACGAGGATAGCACTTGTCCTAACCAAGCGACCTGTAAAACGAATACCCGGAATCATGTCTCATGGACGGACATGATGACAGCCGCCACCCCACCCAGTCCGCCCAAGTGCATTCCTGATCCGTATCACTGGTGTCCGCAAACCTGTACCTGTCAAAAAAGTTGAATATAAATCTAACCCCATTTTCGCGTATTAGTATCGTTTACGGAGAGATCATCCGACAATGATGAAAAAGATGGCATGTAATCATAGAAAACCGCACTTGAAAAAGTGCGGTTTTCTAATACCTCTTGTAACAACACTATTTATGAACTGATCATATCTTAAGGAGGCTGAAACATATGTCTGATGAATCCAACAGTGTTACCAATCCGGCCCCGCCGACTCCCGTTCAAATCGATATCGCCAAAAATCGCGACAGCGATTGACGGCTATTTCCTTTTCATAATATTTTCAGATTGACTTGTTACACTCAGTCTGGCAAAAGCATTAACGGGCGGTAATGTTTTTCATCATATCGCCTAAGGAAGCTTATGCTCGATGTTGCGTGCTCTGCAACGCTGAATATGCGTTTGGGGAAATTGAACGAGACAAAATGGAAAAGAACTATGGAAAGGGACTATTGACACAATGACAAATAAAAAAAAATGGCTCTCGATTGCGCTGATTTTATGTGTAGCCGGTATACTCATGTTTACCTTTCTGGGAACTTATCCCTTGTTGGACCCAGATGAGCCTGTGTATGCCGAGACAGCCAGAGAAATGCTGCAATTCCAGGATTTTATTTCCCCCCGGATTTATGGCGATTTCTGGTATGATAAACCGCCGATGTATTATTGGCTGGTGGCAGCGGCATTTAAAATTTTTGGAATTGGTGAATTTGCCGCCCGATTTCCTTCCGCTTTGCTCGCGGTAAGCGGGGCTGTTCTGGTCTATTTATCGGGCCGGGAACTATTCAATGAACGGGCCGGCTTGCTTGCGGCTCTGGTGTTGGCCACTAGTCTGGAATATTTCTATCTCGGCAACGCCGCTGTCACCGATATGACACTGACCTTTTTCCTGACGGCAGCATTGCTGTCGTTTCTGCACCGGAAATATTATCTGTTGTACGGATCTGCCGCACTCGCCGTAGTGACAAAAGGCCCGGTTGGCATCTTTTTTTGCGGTGTGATTATTATCCTGTACCTGGTCTTGACAGGTAAATTAACAATGATGAAGAGGATGAAGGTAGTTAGCGGGGGCGTACTTTTTGCACTGATTGCCCTGCCGTGGTATGCGGCGATGTATTCTCTCCATGGAATGGCCTTTATTGACACTTTCTTAGGTTTTCACAATGTAACCCGTTTTTTGCAGCCGGAGCACGCAGCCGGAGCAATCTGGTATTACTATACTCCAGTGTTAATCCTGGGCTTTTTCCCGTGGTCTGCTTTCTTAGTCCAGGCCTTCTTTACAGGGCTCAAGGAAAAAGGAGAATATCACAATACGTGTGTTTTCCTGGTTATATGGGCAGCGGTCGTATTTTTGTTTTTTTCTATATCACAGACAAAACTAGTCTCTTATATCCTGCCGATGTATCCTCCGTTAGCGTTACTGGTCGGTTATTATTTTGACAAAGCATGGGCAGAGGAGCATCATCGGGCGTTAAAATACTCTGCCAGCGTTTTCGGAATAGTGGCCGCACTCCTGATCTCAGGCTTGGTTTATGCCGGAACGGTGGTAATGGCAGAACTGATGCCTTCTGTCAAGATTATGACAGTGATTTTAGCAGTGCTGGCGGTTTCGGTTCTGTTTCAAAGCTTTCGCCGTAACTTCCGCGCTGTGTTTACCACCTATGTACTGGGAATGATGATATTTTTAGTTTTTTTAATGTCGCAAGCCCTTCCCGTTATTACGTCTGCATTTTCTGTACAACCGTTTGTCAATGAATTTAAACAACATTATGACGGACAAGCCCCGGTTTATGTCGCAAAATTTTACCGGCCCGGTCTCATGTATTACAGCGGTATGGCAGGCGCTGAACTAAGCCAGGAGGAATTGGCGGCGGTTGCAGCCGGCGAAAAAGACAGAGCATATTTTATTATGAAAAAGAAGAACTATGAAAAACTGTCCCCGGAGATTCAGAATAAACTTCACCTGCTCGTTGTTCGAGAGGATAAAACTCTTCTAATTCGCGAAAACAATTAACATAGTAAAGGACAAGCAAAGAGACCGATTTCTGCTGGCGGTAGCTAAATTTAAGTATCAGCTGCTAAAAAGTAGCGGAGGATTGTCCTATTATTTAATCACGGAACAGGAGCGTCGCTGGCGCTGAAAAAGGAAGGGGTTTGGATGAGAGTATTACTTGCCGAAGATGATGCTAAGCTGGGAAAGTTAATCAAGCATATGCTGGAAAAATCCGGGATACAAGTTGACTGGGTGTTAAGCGGGGATATGGCGCTGGAGTATGCACTTTACGATCCGTATGATGTGGTTATCCTGGATTGGATGATGCCCGGACAAACCGGCATTGCCGTCTGTGACCAACTGCGTAAACGGGGTTATCACGGAGCTGTTTTGATGCTGACAGCAAAAGACGCTATTGATGACCGGGTGCTGGGCTTGGATACGGGAGCCGATGATTATTTTGTTAAGCCATTCGAGTTTGCGGAGCTGCTCGCCAGGCTTCGCGCCTTAGCTAGGCGCAGTAGTGTGAGATTAACGGAAAACATTTTGCAGGTCGGCAACTTAGTCTTTAATGGATTGACACATTGTGTACAACGGGGTGATACGGAAATACAGCTTACCAGTCGCGAATTTCAACTGCTTGATCTGCTGGTCCGCAATCAGGAACGCGTAATCCCGAGAGAAGTTATTTTAGAGCGAATATGGGGCTTGGAAACCGATGTTTCTTCGAATAATCTGGATGCCTATGTACGGTTGCTGCGGCGAAAACTTAGTCCATTTGAGGATGTAGTCGTGATACAAACTGTCCGGGGCATTGGCTATAAGCTGGAGGTCCAAGATGTTTGCGAAAATCCGTAACAGGTTAACTCTGCGGTATGCAATGGTCATGATGCTGCTGATGATGGCTTTTATTGTCGCAAGCTCCGCAGGACTGCTTTGGATCCTTTATCAGGAAGAACAGCAGGACCTGCGGTCTTTCGCAGAAGAAGAGGCCAGAGAGCAAGCTGGGATGTACAAAGAAAAAACTGCTTTTTTTCAACTGCCACCGAAGGAAAATAAGGATATAAATCACGGTGCAAAGATTTTTTATTATGTTTTCGATACCAATAGACAAATGGCTGCTGCCGAGGAACCATCACATGGAATTCGAACCGGGGTGTTACGCATTATACACAATTGGGACGCACCGGATGGAGAAGTTGAACTGAAGAAATTTCATCTTCCTAATGGAGACAGAGCCGTAGTCATGTTATGCAGCATGAAAATATACGACGAATCCCAAGTGCTGGGCACCATTTTTGTGGGGGAAGATATCAGCGCTTATTATCACATGCTAAAAATGTTATTCATCATGATGGTGATAATTTCTATTATTTTCTTGATAATTGCCGCTTTTGCCGGACATTTATTAGCGGGGAAGGCAATGATTCCAATTAAGCAGGCTTTTTCCCGGCAACGTGAATTTGTCGCCGATGCCTCCCATGAACTGCGTACCCCCCTTAGCATCCTCCAGACTTCAGTAGAGGCAGTGCAGAACGATGATGACCAAAAGCTATCGCCATTCGCCATTCAGGTGCTTGATGACATGAAAAGTGAAATCCGCAGGATGACCAAACTGGTAACCGACTTATTAACCCTTGCCCGGGCTGATGCCGGAGCAACCAATATTATAAAAGAGAAATTCGATCTGGTTGCCATAACGGAGCCGCTTATTCACTCACTACAGCCGTTAGCGGTGGTGAAAGAGATTGATTTGAAAATGAGCGGTGATGAAACGGTTCCCATTATGGCCGACCGCGAAAGAATAAGCCAACTGCTCTTAATTCTGGTTGATAATGCGATCAAATATACTCCTGCCGGCGGTAGGGTGGATGTTTTGATCAAAAGGACAGCAGCTCCGAAAACATCGGTTACGATTGCCGTGCATGATACGGGTGAAGGCATTCCGGAAAACGAGCGAAAGCTAATCTTCGAACGCTTTTACAGAATAGATAAAGCAAGATCACGGGAAGAAGGAGGTACTGGCCTTGGACTGTCTATCGCCAAGTGGATAGTGGATGTCCATGGCGGAAAAATAAAAGTGGAAAGCACTCCGGGAAAAGGTAGTACCTTTATTGTTAGTTTACCCATGTAATCTTTGGGCGGGCACAGACGGATTTAGTAGCATTCGGCAAATTATTCAAAAAGGGAGCAGGGTGTATATATGTTGTGGTATATTGCGATTATTCTTGGGATTGTGCAAGGTATTGGCGAATTCTTACCCATATCCAGTTCAGCACACTTAATTCTCACTCGCTGGTTTTTTGACTGGGACCCCATTATCAGCCGTTCAGGGGGAAATATTGATCTAGTCTTAGATGTGGCCCTCCATGTCGGAACATTGCTGGCAGTGCTTATCTATTTTTTCCGAGATTGGCTGCAACTGCTTACACACGGTCTATCCACAGGGATTAAGACGCGAGAGGGAAAAATGTTTTGGTATCTCGTGGTGGCTACCATTCCCGGAGGGATCGCAGGACTTGCTTTGGAATCGGTAATTGAGAATTTTATTCGATCTCAGATTCTGATCATTGCCGTGAGTTTAGCGATTATGGGGATTATTCTTTACTATGTTGACAAAAAAGCGGTACAAATCGTCAGTTTTGAAAAAATTACCTTTAGGCATGCAATTCTGATCGGTATTGCCCAGGCGTTAGCCCTGATTCCCGGCGTATCCCGTTCCGGTATTACTATGACTACAGGACGACTGTTAGGCTTTTCACGGGAGGCGGCCGCCAAATTTTCTTTCCTGTTGGCCACGCCGATCATTGCCGGTGCTGCACTAAAGCAAACTCCCAGCATCATTCATAACATTGCCAATCCCCTGTTTTTGGCTGGAACCATTACAGCGGCTATAGTAGGTGTTATCAGCATTGGCTTTTTACTCAAATATCTTAAGAGACATAACTTTGCTATATTTGCAATATACCGATTAGCAATAGCAGCACTCATCATTATTGTCTATGTGGTCCGGGGTGCTTAAAAAAACAGTAGACTTGGCAGCGATTGAAGGATAATAGATTATGAGAAAAATCAATTGAGTGGTGGCGGAAAAGCCGGTTTGAAGTGGAACTTTTTCCACCTCAAGCCGGCTTTCTCCTTAATATAAGGTATATTTAAGACTCAATTCCGTAAAAGCGTAAATTGCCCCTCGCTGGTACAGTTTGCTAAAACTTACCAATGATAACAGGCCGTCTTTCTCTAGGGAATAGGTGTCAAGGCCGAACTGAGCAAATGCTTCCCTGACTTCATCTTCTTCCTGCCACCAGCATCCTTTAAAAACATGAGCGTCTTTTTGCAATGCATGCTTAAAAAATGAGGCTTCCAACTCAAAAATTTCATTCTTAGAATTTGTTATAACCATAATGTGTTCGCTCTGATTGAATTTGGCGCAAAATAAATCGGCTTTAGCAGTAGAGGTGATCACATTAAAGAATTGAAATTATATCCGGGTATTAGGGCTTTGACGCTGTCGCTTAACCTCAGCTTATCCTAATACCCGGATGGCATTTTTTAATGCGACATATTAGCATTGCAAATGATGTAAATACACAAACCGGCGGCCACGACCAGTTAAAGGTCAAAGCAATGCAAGTACGCAGTTCTCCAAGGCTGGAGTTGGCCTGCCGCCACTATTATACGAAAGAAAATTAACAGGATAATTCCTCCCTGTCATGTACATTATAGTAGGGTCAAATTATACTTGGGTCCAAATCCAAGGGAGGCGAAAATGCACTTGTCTGCTAAAAGTCAACATGCAACGCTCGTGGCAGGACTATTACTGGCAATGTTTTTTTCTTCGCTGAATCAGACTGTAGTTGGGACCGCTATGCCGAGAATTATTGGCGAACTGGGCGGGTTAAGCATTATGACGTGGGTAACCACTGCTTATATGTTAACCTCGACAACAGTAGTGCCGATAGGCGGTAAACTTGCCGATCTCTATGGCCGGCGAGTGGTTTATATTACCGGGCTAATCATATTCATGTCGGGATCTGCCCTTTGCGGAACCAGCAGCAATATGCCGCAATTGATCTTCTATCGAGCGTTGCAAGGTATTGGCGGCGGTATCATGATGCCTTTGGCGATGACGATTGTAGGGGATATATTTACCCCTGAGGAACGCGGGCGATGGCAAGGGATTATGGGGGCCATATTTGGGCTGGCATCAGTAATTGGCCCGACTATTGGAGGCTGGATTGTTGATTATTCATCGTGGAAGTGGGTATTTTACATAAATTTGCCAATTGGACTTTTAGCGACAATTACGATATATCTTGGATTAAAGAATGAAAAAATACTGACTGACAAAATAGTTATTGATTATTCAGGCGCTATTACCCTGATTACCGGAACCGTAGGTTTGCTGTTAGGATTAAACCTCGGCGGTACGGAATACCCGTGGTCATCGTGGCAAATCCTTGCTTTGATGGGAGTGTCGCTGATATCCTGGCTGCTATTTATTAATTTTGAAAATAAGGCTGTCGAACCCGTATTAAGTCTAGCATTATTTAACAATAGGATTTTCACGGTTTCCAACATTGTCGGATTTTTAATGGGTTTAGGAATGTTTGGTTCAATCATATTTTTGCCTCTATTTTTCCAGGGCGTGCTGGGCATAAGCGCGACCAGTTCAGGCAACACCATGTTGCCGATGATGATTTCCATGATGATTACAAGTGTTGTCGTTGGCCAATTTGCAACTAAGATCGCATTTCGGTCAATGTATATAGCCGGGATGGCTTTAATGTCAGTTGCTTTTTTTCTCTTGAGCACTATGACAGTGAACACGACACAGCTCGCAGCAATGCTGTATATCGTTATCCTAGGGATTGGAATCGGCATAGTAACACCTATACTTACCCTCGCTGTGCAAAGCGCTTTTGGACCGGAACAGCGCGGGGTGGCAACTTCAGCAACTCAATTTTTCCGGAGTATTGGCGGGACTATAGGCATTACAGTACTCGGGGCATTTTTCAATAGTTATTCAGTAAACATGATGCGGCAAGAATTTTTTCCTGCCGTACAGAATGCACCATTGGTGATGACCGATACTGTGTCAGACATGTTGACAAAGGCTCAAACCGATCCCCGCAGTTTATTCAATATTTTGCTCAGTCCAGAAACTCTTCACAAGATGACGATTAATATGCAGCAGTTATTGCTGCCGCCACTCAAAAATACCCTGGCCGATTCGCTGCATATTGTCTTTTGGGTTGCCATGATCGTCTCGATTGTCGGTATCCTCGTCAGCCTGCTAATGGGGAAAGCGAAGCTTAATAACAAAAACAAAAGGTCAATGGCAGAGCAGGCAGGTGTAACCTTATATACTGACAGGTTAGCTGCCGAAATGGAATTGGCTGCTGATCTTGTTCCCGATCTTATTGATGGAGACCACCCCAAACGAAAAAAGGACTGCTATCGGGGGTGAGTATGGGGGTCATATGGGCCTTGCCAATTACAAGAAAGAAAACAAAATGACCTCTTGTCGAATCTATGTGGATTGGGCAGGAGGTCATTGCTTTCGCTGCTATTCAGATGTTGGCAATATTATAGGGGTCTGCTCACGAAACGGAAAAAGGATGAGAGATATAGGGGAGAGAGTCAATTTCACCGCGAAGAAACTGGCCCAGTAAGTTGCCTGCGTTTGTGGCTTCTTCCCATACCGGCTGTTTTTCAACAGCGATACAATGATCTTTTGAAGCCTTTATTTTATTGGGAAATACATGGGGTATTCCGCTATTTTTGCAGTTATCGCCGTAGCCGCAGGTAAGGCATGGTACATTTCCTTCAATAGATAATTCAGCTACGTGATGCATTCTTTCCATAAACAATTCTGTTGCTATCGCATCGAGGGCTCCATCTCTTATCTCTTTAAACAGGCCGGAAATAATGGTGATGACGTACTTATTTTCATTCAAGCTATGCAAGTGCCGCATTGACCATAGTCTTTCGAGAAAAGCTTTGGTGAAACCGTCCAATACCCTATATGGCGTATATCCTCCAATTACCAATGCCTGGGCATCCAGTAATTTTTTAGCCAGTGCCGGAAAATCATCATTGACTTTGCAAATATTGTCTTCCACACAGGCTTTACAGGCCAGGCACGGCCGTACATTAACAGTGCTTAGCTTTACAAATTCGAAGTCTAATCCAGTTGCCTTTAGTACTTGCAATACCAAACGGTCGGTGTTGCTGCCGGGCACAGGGCTTCCTGATATACCTAATATTTTCATTTTAGATCTTCCTCCATCTTCCAGTTTTAATTTGTTTCCTTCCTTCTTTGGCCGTTGGCCTTTGGCGAAAATTTCTGCAGCTTCAGGATTTTGGCGACTATTATTATAATTATAATCGCTTTCAATATTAATAGCTGTTAAGTATTTAACATACTACCCGGTAATATCATGCCAAAATAGAGGAGGAACTTGACAGAGCCAGTAGTGTTTTATAAGATCATACTATACCATAATACTGCCACCGTACTACTTGATGGCTATTTTGAGTTGTGAGGCTCAGCGGGGGTGAATCAATTGGATAAGAAGCGTTACTTGTGTTTGCATGATATTCCGCTTTTTTCGGGGCTCAGCATGGAATTTTTCCGTCAGATCTGCCTGGCAACTGATAAACAACACCTTACTAAAGGACAATCGTTATTTCGGCAGGGGGAAGTATCAAACCGTATTTATATAATCAAAGAAGGTTATTTTAAGTTGTTGAGGATAACTCCGGATGGAGATGAAACAATTTTGCAGTTCGTAGGCCCGGGTGAGATCATCGGCGAAACCGCATTGTTTCGCGCTGATAAAGCTCAGTTAGCTACGGCGATTTCCGTGGGAGAAGCCAAGGTTTGCAGTATTGATCATAATACATTTGAAAAAATCATCAAAAACCAGCCTAATTTAGCCTGGGAGTTGATCCGGAATCTCGGTGACCGTCTTTACGGCGTTTGGGAACAATTGTCTGAGACAAATAGTCAGACGACCCAGGAGAAGGTACTCAGTCTGATGATCCGAATGGCTAACGAACATGGTGAATCCTGCCACGAGGGTGTCCGGATCACAATTCCGTTAACCCAGCAAGAAATTGCCTCCCTGGTTGGAGCATCCCGGGTCATGGTTGTGCAGGCGATAAAAGAGCTAACGATGCAAAATTATCTTTGTAGGGAGAATCGGTATTATATTCTAAAAAATAAATGCTTCTAGATGATATGCTGTTAAATATTTAACAGCGGATTTTCATATGAACCACTATGCTAGTGTTAGTAGGTAACTAAAACTAAGGAGTGGTTAAAATGACAAATGAGACACAATGCACAAAGAGCCTTATTACCATTAATTCCGAAATAAAAGATGTAATCCTGGCATCTCCATTTATCGCCCTGGCATCGGTATCCGAGACCGGCCAGCCCCATTTGATTGTTGTAGGAAAAGTAAAAGAAATCAGGGACGATAGTCATCTGGTTTTTGGCGTATACAAGATGGATGTGACAAGACAAAATCTGTCGCAAACAGGTGATCTACAGGTTGTAGCCGTTTCCGGAAAAGTGGGCTACCGCTTTACCGGTAAAGCGGTAGTCCAAGATTCTGAACTCGTATTTTCAATTCATCAAGTTGATACGTTATTGTAATTTACGAATGTTTTATATGAAAAATTAAAGCATGGCCTAAAATTGGACCGCCCGATAACTCGGGCGGTCCAGGCTTTCGACAAAATATTGTCAATAGTCTTTTTATTGTCTATTTAGTCTATTAAAACAATCTCTGCAATATACGGGGCGATCGCCGCTAGGACGGAAAGGAACCTGAGTTTTTGCGCCGCACTCAGCACAGATTGCATCGAACATTTCCCTTTGGGGCCTGCCATTATCACTAGATCTCTCCTGGCGTCTACGGGCCCGGCACGCGGGACAACGGCTGGGATCGTTTGTAAAACCCTTTTCCGCATAAAACTCCTGCTCCGATGCAGTGAATAGGAATTCGGCGCCGCAGTCACGGCAAATTAGCGTTTTGTCTTGAAACACAATAGACTCCTCCTTGGCGACGTACTGATATAATCAATAATAATACTCTTAAATAATATTATTATTAATTACAGTATAACACCAAATTTCTTCCAGTCAAGAAAGGAGTTGTCCATAACGGATGATGACAGCAAAAATTTTCAAAAGCATTCTACTCTGCCTTATAAGAATTAGAATGCTTTTTGAATATTTGTCAGTATAATCAAGATGCCAAGTACAATAAAAAACAAGGCGCTAATTACATTTATTAATTTTAAAAAGAACTTTGATACACTATCGTGATAACAGCCAGATTGCATCGCCTCATTCTTAAGCAACCAGACGGTTATAGCCACCACAAAGAGCGTTAGGCCCATTCCCAGCGCGAAGGCTGCTACAAGCAGCAGTCCGTTTACCACCATATTCGTCGTCATGCAATAGATAAATATCGCAGCCGCGAGCGGACAGGGGATAATACCGATGGATAGGGCAATCCAAACGGGATGAACGGATTGCAAGTTATTAGAGGGTGTCTTGGTTTTACATCTCTGTTTGGAATATTGTTTGTAATTTTCGCCAAGCAGCTGAAAACCGGCTATAATTAAAGTTGCACCCGATACTACATTGAGCCCAAGATACGTGGCCCTCATAATTCCAGGAAAATAGTTTCCCACAAAATAGAAAATAAAGGCAACAATGGCAACGGCGCTGAACGCATGAAGAAAGGTCGCACCTATTGCTACCAGTGCAATATCTTTAAGGTGACGTTGTTGGGTTAGAATCCAGCCGGCGATAATAGACTTACCATGTCCGGGACTTGTTGCATGGAGTACTCCGTATAAAAATGAAAACGTAAACAATGCCTGAAAAAGATCTGGGCTGTAGTTATTGCTTAATACTTTAATTTTTATGGCAGCGTCTTTATTAAATTCCGCTTGCCAGTTCGTAATGTGATACATCACCTGATCCCGCATAGGGAAATCATCGATCAAGAAAAAAGCAACCAAAACAATGATTACCAAAAACGTAACTATCAATGTATTTGATTTATATTTTCTTAAATTAATTAACAGGGCTAAACGCCTCCAGGATCAGACAGGATCGGATTATCACGTAATATTTATTCGATTGATATATTGCTCGGTGAGAATGGTCAGAAATGGAGCGGGCCCTTTTGACTGCGAAGTAGTTTGAAATCGGAACTTGTTTCATATGCCGATAGGTGTGGAATGATCGTTAAAAATATATGTTTGTTATAGTTAAGCATATTCTTTGTTTAGACAATAACCAATCAAGTGTGCGCATGAGAGATCAGACAAAAAGTATTGATTAAGCGTAAAGCCAAACAACTCCAAAATCCATTTCAATGGATTTTGGAGTTGTTAATTTTGATTTAATTTTGCTTTGATGGACTTTAACGGGGCTAAGAAAATTTATCCATTGATACTGGCTCCACTTTATCGATATAATATAAACTAAGCCTCAATATATCCCTTGAAGGAGTGATAGGATGAGACTAAAATTGAATAAATTGACTATTGGCACGATTATAATAGTCCTAATGCTCAGTGTCGGCATCAACTACAAAATAGCTATTGATCAAGAGCAAGCAGACGAAGCACGAATAGCACAATTAACCTCTGAGGCCCAAGTAAATCAGCAAATGGTTGAGAAGATGCAAAAGGACATAGCAATTCTTAGGCGTGAACTGGCTGTTCAGCGGGAAGTCTATCCGACCAGCCGTGGTGGGCGGCGGGTGGTTCACTACATAGATGGCGCACAGGTGACCTGGTACAACGACAAAGGTAAAACAGCATCAGGCACAACAGCCACCGCGGGCAGGACTGTAGCGGTTGACCCGGACGTGGTTCCCCTAGGTGCGGAAGTTGAGATTGTTATGCCTGACGGCAGAGTATTTCGGCGTACAGCGGAAGATACTGGCGGAGCGGTTAAAGGCAAAGTGTTTGACGTTCATATAGACGCTTCCGATGAAGAATTATATGAACTAGGGCGGACGCATGGGGTGAGGGTATTTGTTCTTGATAGGTAGAGACTCAACAAGGAGGAAGAATACATTGCTGACTATACAAAAACGTCTGATTGATTTCTTACTGCCCCCTGCGGAGCGCGTGGCAGTTAGCGATGTACGCATTGGACTGGGGTATACTGCCATAAAGATTGAAAGTGGTCATGGCGGGGTGGCATGGACTCCGGATTTCTCAGCGACCAGCTGTACCTATTGCGAAAGCGCCGGAACCCTTGCCGGGCGTCCGGCAAAAGAGTTGCTAGCCATGCTCGTCGACGAGGCGTCCGTCTTGGCGCGGGCGCTCGGTCTGGCGACGGCAAATGCTTTGCTCGCCTCTTTGCCGAATCCCCCGACCTTAAAAGAAGAAGTCATCTCATCGCTTCATATTACACACAATGACCGGGTCGCTATGGTAGGATATTTCGGCCCGGTAATAGCCCAATTGCGCAAGACTGGATGCCGGCTCGACATCCTGGAACTAAATGATAAACACAGCGATACGCTTCCCCCTGAAAAAGCCGGCGATGCCCTGGGTGCTTGTACAGTAGCCGTCATTACCGGCACATCGCTTATCAATGGAACCTTTGACGAACTGATTGCCGGACTGGTAGAGCCTCGTGCCGCCGTCTTGCTAGGACCATCTTCACCTCTGTGTGGCGACATCTTTCAGGATACAAAAATCACTCACGTCGCTGGGGCACGGGTACGCGATACGGACGCCGTTCTACGCGTTGTTTCGGAAGGAGGCGGTACCATGCTCATGAAGCGATATCTGGATTTCGAGACAGTAAAGTCAGGAACGTGCCATACTAGACAATAATATGGCATGAGTAGCTTCATAAAAATTTTGTGCGTAAGTTAGCTCACCTTACAAGCTTCTGCCTGAGGTGAGCCTTTTTCATGGGTAAAATGTCCTTCCCGGATAAACCCAGCCATGGTGAATTGTTCCAAACCAGGACATTGCATGTCTGGCAGGATGCAGCTAACTTTTTGAAAGTTGGCTTACTAATTTTTATGAAATTTTTTTTAGTTCTGGAAGGAAAAATTATGCAATTTAAGGAAAGTTTATATTAAATACTAAATAAGTATTAATAGTTATAAGGAGGTAATGCTTTTTAAATGATATACGATATAAATAAGAAATATCAAAAAGGGTAGCAAAAGATTGATGGCACTTGCGAATAATCAACTTTCAGAGCATTGCCTATCTATCGGAATTAGAGGTGAAAAAAGTGATAAAAGAAACAGAAAATTCAAAAATCTCTTCGCGATTTCTTAAAACAGACGGAGGAAAAACTAAGTCCAATGCAATTGAGATTCCTTCCATTTCTTTGCCGAAGGGTGGCGGCGCCATTAAAGGAATTGATGAGAAGTTTTCTGTAAATGCCGTAAATGGAACAACTTCCTTTTCCATAGCCCTTCCTTTCTCGCCAACCAGGGGCGCTTCACCGGCACTGAATTTGACTTATAATTCAGGCGCCGGGAATGGTATTTTCGGCTTAGGCTGGACTTTGAGCCTTCCGTCCATCAAACGCAAAACGGATAAAGAGCTTCCCCAATATCTGGACGAAGCGGATTCGGATACATTCCTTTTTTCGGAGGCTGAAGACCTTGTTCCGGAATTCGCAAAAGCGGCAGATGGCAGTTTTCGTACAGATGGGAGCGGGAAATACATAGTCAAAGAAAAAGACTCACCGGACGGCTTATTTACCATCAGGTTTTACAGACCGCGCATTGAAGGTTTATTTGCCAGGATTGAGAGGTGGTCGGGGAAAACATCACGGGAAATCAAATGGCGTGTTATTACGAAAGAGAACGTAACGACACTTTTTGGCTGGAGCGCCGCAGCAAGAATTTTTGACCCCAAAGACGCAAATAAAGTATTTGCCTGGCTGCCTGAATTTGTCTTCGATGACAAAGGCAATTGCGCTCATTACATTTATAAGAAGGAAAACGACAAAGGACTTAATACTTCATTGCTGCACAATCGAAATCGCACGGAAAATGGCATTATCACATACACCAACCTATATTTAGAAAAGGTATTTTACGGCAACAAAACGCCATATACGCCCTATAAAAATTTAAATTACGCCTATCCGGATGAAAACGATTACCTGTTCCAAACGGTATTTGATTACGGCGAGTATGACACTAACGCCCCGTATACCAAAATAAAGGATTGGGATTTCAGAACAGACGCATTTTCAGAATACAATGCCGGTTTTGAAATAAGAACCACACGACTTTGCAAACGAGTGTTGCTGTTTCATTATTTTGCTGAACTTCCTGGCGGCTCGGCTTTGGTAAAATCCCTCAACTTTGGCTACAGTACCGCCGGCGAAGCAGATTTTACATTTTTAAGCTCTATCACCGCTTATGGCTACATTAAGAAACCAGACGGGACCTACACCGATAAAAAACTGCCGCCTGTTGAGTTTGAATATCAAAAACACGATTGGAACAAAGCTATCCAATTCATTTCACCGGAGGCTCTCATTCACGCCCCGGCGGGGTTGGCTGAACCGCTCTATCAATTCACTGATTTATTCAGCGAAGGTCTTGCAGGCATCCTGACCGAACAAGGCGAAGGCTGGTTTTATAAAAGTAATTTAGGCGACGGTAAGTTTGAACAGGCAAAACTGGTTTCACCAAAACCCACTTTTACAGGCCTTGGTTCACGGTTGCAATTAATGGATCTGGATGCGGATGGAAGCAAACAGCTGGTAAATATGAACAGCGAACCAAAGGGGTATTTTGAATTAAGCGACAAGGAAGAGTGGCAGGCTTTCCGGCCTTTTGAAAATCTGCCTAATATCAATAGCGCTGATGCAAATACCCGGATGATTGACCTTAATGGGGATGGCAAACCGGAAATTTTAATTACAGAAGATTATGTATTCACCTGGTATGAGTCAGCAGGCAGAAAAGGCTTTATAAGTTCCCATAAAACAGGCAAGCCCTTTGATGAAGAAGCAGGTCCGTATGTCGCCTTCACCGACCCGCAACAAACCATTTTCCTGGCGGATATGTCAGGTGATGGTTTAACGGACATCGTCAGGATAAGAAACGGCGAAGTCTGTTATTGGCCGAATCTCGGCTACGGAAGGTTTGGTGCCAAGGTAGGCATGGATCACGCCCCGGTTTTTGACCATCCTGATGCCTTCAATCCGTCCTACTTGCGGTTAGCCGATATTGACGGCTCCGGCGTCACCGATATTATTTATCTGGGTAAAAACAAATTCACCTGCTGGATGAACTTAAGCGGCAACGCTTTCAGCGCCGTTCCCTTCGAAATCGATCCCTTCCCGGAAATTCATCAGCAGGCAAAAATTACGGTTACCGATTTGCTGGGCAATGGTGTTGCCTGTATCGTCTGGTCAAGTCCGTTATCCAAGGATGCCGGAGCTCCATTAAAATACATCGACCTGATGAACAGCAAGAAACCTCATATTATGACTGCTTACAAAAACAATCTCGGCAAAGAAGTTACGCTGGAATATACCCCCTCCACCAGGTTTTACATTGAAGACAAACTTACAGGCAGGCCATGGATTACCAAACTGCATTACCCGGTCCATTGCCTTTCCAAAACCGAAACAAGAGATAGAATTTCCGGCTATCGGTTCGTTAGCTCATACCAATACCATCATGGCTATTACGACCATGCCGAAAGAGAATTCAGGGGTTTTGGCATGGTGGAACAAACAGATGCCGAAGCTTTTGAACATTGGGCAAAAGGGGATGCAAGCAATATCGTGGACAAAACCCTGCATCAGGACCCGATAGTCACCAAAAGCTGGTTTCATACCGGCGCCTTTTTAAGCAAGGAAACTATTCTCAATCAGTTTGCCCGTGAATATTGGGATGAAGAAATGGCAAAACAGGGCTTTGCTGTTGTAAACCATGAAAAGCCTTTGCCTGATGCCCGGGTCATTGCCGCGCCGGGATTAGATCCATCCATCATTGACCATCTCAGCGCCCAGGAATGGCGAGAAGCTTTACGCGCCTGCAAAGGCATGAGCCTGCGTTCGGAAACCTTTGCCCATGATGCTCCGGCAGCGGGAGCCACCCCTGAGCAAATTAAAAAACAGCTCACTCCTTTCTCCGCAGCAACCCGTAATTGTGTGATCGAGCTGCTGCAGCCAAAAGGGCAAAACCAGTACGCCGTATTTGTTGTCAAAGAGAGGGAGGCCATTGCCTACGGCTACGAGCGGAACACGGAGGACCCGCGCATTGCCCATACCCTCAATATCAAACTGGATGAATACGGGAATGTGTTGGAATCGGCCTCGGTGGTCTATCCGAGGATACAAGCGAACCCTTCCCTGCCCATAGAAACACAACAAGTACAGAACAAAACCCTGATTACCTATACGCAAAAGGGCTATACCAATGACATTGATACTGACAATGCCTACCGACTGAGACTTCCGGCCGAAGTGAAAACTTACGAATTAGAGGGTGTTGCCAAAAGCAGCCCATTCTATGCCCTGAATGATTTTGAGAATATCCTTACGGCTGCCGTTGAAGTGGAATATCATCAGGTTGATCAGAATCCTGCACCCGGGACTTCACAAAAGAGACTAATTGAGGACATACGCACCATTTATCGCAGTGACAATCTAAAGGATGCTTTGCCGTTACATCAGTTGGCATCATTGGGGTTGCCTTTTGAAAGCTATCAATTAGCTTACACGCCGGCCCTTGGCGATAATATTTTTGGCGCCAGGATTAATGAAGACCTGATGCTGGAGGGCAAATTCACTCAGCGGGAGGGGGATGACAGCTGGTGGATCCGCTCGGGAACCACCCAATTTGTCGATACAGGGGAAGCTGTTGCCGATGCTCAAAACCGTTTTTATCTTCCCGTTTCCTATACCGATCCCTATGGCGCCAGGACAAAGGTGAAATATGACGGCAATTATCGCCTCTTCATTGAAGAAACGGAAGACGCATTAGGCAATAAAACAACAGTCGAGCTTTATAATTTCAGGACACTTTCGCCGCAACGAATGAAGGACCCGAATAACAATATTTCCGAAGCCGTCAAAGATGAATTAGGACTGGTAAAGGCCATGGCGGTATTTGGCAAAGGCAATGAAGCCGACGATCTGATTGGCTTGAATGAGTTTTCTTCCCTGTCTGAAAATACACTGGTCAATGATTTCTTCCAGGCGCCGGTTGCCGATCTATTGGTTATCCATGGGAAAGATTTATTGCAGCATGCCACGGCAAGATTCGTCTATGACTTTGACGTTTATAAAAATTCAGGCAAGCCTGTGGCTGTCGCCTCCATTGTAAGGGAAGAGCATTTTAAGAAAAGCAATGATTCGCCGGTTCAGATCAGTTTTGAATACTCCAACGGCCTGGGGCGCGTGGTGATGAAAAAAACGCAGGCCGAACCGGGACCAGCCAGGCAAGTGACGGTCAATCCCGACGATTCCTACATAGTCGCCGACATCGATACCGCCACGCTTAACCCCAGGCAACTGCGCTGGATTGGCAACGGCAGAACCGTGCTCAACAATAAAGGCAATGCCGTAAAACAATACGAGCCCTACTTTTCGGTAACGCACAACTACGAAGATCTGAAGGAATTGGTGGAAACCGGAGTTACGCCCATCATGTATTACGATGCACCGGGGCGGCTCATCAAAACCGAAATGGCTGACGGCACTTTGTCCCGTACGGAATTTGATTCCTGGAAACAAGTCATTTACGACCAAAACGATACGATTCTGGAATCTTCCTGGTATTATAACCGCACCAACCGGCTGATAGATGCCGAACTCATTGCGGCCGGCAAAGACCCGGAGCGGGAAAAAACGGCTGCCGATAAAGCTACCAAACATGCCGGCACCCCCAATGTCCAGCACTTTGATACATTGGGCAGACCTGTTTTGTCGGTCGACCATAATAAGCATTTGCAAGCCGGTGAGGATGAATTTTACCTGACCAGAGCCGAACTCGATATCGAAGGCAATCTGCGCAAAGTTACCGACGCCCGCGGCAATGTGGTGATGCAATATAAATACGATATGCTGGGCAGCAAGGTCTATCAGCGCAGCATGGATGCCGGCCAGCGGTGGCTGCTGATGAATATTCTGGGCAACCCGCTGCGCACCTGGGATGAGCGCGGCTACGAATTCCAATATTTTTATGATACCCTGCACCGGCCTACCCTTAGTAAAGTCATAGGCGGGGATGGCGATAACCCTCTTAACCATATTTTTGGTAGGATATTTTACGGCGAAGCGGAGGCCAGCCCCGAACTGAAAAACCTCAGGGGACAGGTAATCAAGCATTACGATACCGGCGGAATTTTGATAACACCTGAATATGACTTAAAAGGACAGCCAAAATCTACTACCCGTAAGCTGTTTAAAAATTATAAAGGTATTGCCAACTGGACAGACACCAATATAGTCGCAGACCTTGAGTCCGAAAGCTTCACCTTTATTACGGAAACAGACGCCCTGGGAAGAGTGGTTAAACAAACCGCGCCTGACGGCAGTATTATCACGCCTTCTTACAACGAAGCCGGTTTGCTTAACAGTGAAAGCGTTGCCTATGTCGATCCCGCCGTTGCCACTACCCATATAAAAGACATAGATTACAATGAAAAAGGCCAGCGCAATAAAATCATCTATGGCAATGACGTAATCACTCAGTTTTATTATGACAAGGAAACCTTCCGGCTAAAGCGTTTGGAAACCAAACGGCAAAACAACGATCCGCTTCAGGACTGGCATTACACCTATGATCCGGTGGGCAATATCACCCATATTGAGGATAAAAACATACCGGTAGCATTTTTTGATAACCAAAAAATTACCGGGGTTTCCACCTATACCTATGATGCCCTTTACCGTCTGGCTGAAGCCACAGGCAGGGAGGGCAACCTGCCGTTTTCCTTTGACAGCAAAGACAATTGGAACGACATAGCCTTCATGCAACAATTGAATCCCGGCGATCCGGTGGCGATGCGAAATTATACCCAAAGCTACATCTATGACGCGGTCGGCAATATCCTGCAAATGCGGCATCAGGCAGCGGGGAACAACTGGACGAGGGATTATAACTATCAGGCCGCGAATAATCGCCTGATCAGCACGCAAATTGGGGCAAATACTTACAGCTACCCGCATCATCAGCGCCATGGCTTTATGACGGCCATGCCCCATTTGGAAGACATGGGATGGAACTTTAAAGAGGAACTGGTGCGAACAAGCCGTCAGAAGCGCACGGATGGCGGCACACCCGAAACAACCTATTATCAATATGACGGGCAAGGGCAACGGATAAGAAAAATAACCGAAAATCAGGCCGATGCAGGTGCTGCCATACCAGGCAAAAAAGACGAGCGGATTTATATCGCCGGCTATGAGCTTTACAAACAGTACAGCGGCGCGGATGCGGGGCTGGAACGCACCAGCCTGAGCCTGATGGACAGGCAGCACCGTTTTGTGATGATAGACACCGAAACCAAACCTAAAGTGGTAATGGGCGTACCGATGGGGCGTACCGACCCCGCCCAAACTGTGCGCTATCAGTTGCACAATCATCTGGGGTCGGCGGCGTTGGAGCTGGATGATACGGCGAGGGTGATCGGCTACGAAGAGTACCACCCTTACGGCACCACTGCTTATCAAGCTAAAAATGCAGCCATAAAATGTGCCGCCAAACGTTACCGCTATACGGACCTGGAGCGGGATGAGGAGAGCGGCCTGGAATACCACAGTGCAAGGTATTATTTGTCCTGGCTGGGCAGGTGGTTGAGTGCGGACCCGGCCGGGATTGAGGGAGGGACGAATTTTTATACGTATTGTCAAAACAATTGCATAAGGAAATGTGATAAGAATGGAAATCAGGGGATGGATGTGAATGAAATTGGTATGGCCATGATGTGGGATAGAATGGGCCAGGAGCTCAGTGCTATGTGGACAGGCTTATTTGGAGGAAGGGCATATATAAGTCCGCGAACCAATACAGTTGATATTTCAGCACCTAGTGGAGGCGTGGGAGGTGTAACCGGAGGGATTGTCAGAGCCGCTACATTGCGAATTGTTCCCATAGAAGATGACCCAACGCTATCAAGCTTATACGGACTTGAAATGGGCGCCGGGTTCGTTCCCGTATTAGATCCGGGAACCAGATTAGTCACAGGAACCACAGTTACCGGGCAAGATACCAGTCGCGGCTGGGCTGCATTTGAATTGGGAGTTGATGTTTTACCCTTCGGACTTGAACTGCATGCGATGGCTGCTGAATCCCGTGTTCTGTCGGCAGAATCGCGCGTGCTGTCGACAGAATCCCGTGTTCTCTCAACTGAGGCCCGAACGGTTTCTTTGGAAGCAAATGCACCACATATCGGATCTTCCGGAAATCCAACCAGACGGCCGACCATAACCAATCCTACATGCAGAGGAGATTTGTGTGTTGCCGATGTAGGCGCACACGAAGCCAATATGAATCTAAATCCCGGTCAGCCACCGGTAATAAATACTGAATTTGTCGAAGCCGCAGGCAGACCGGTAAGTAGAATTGAAGCACCAATTACCGACACCGGTGAGGCAACCGGTGTGTTAAATAAAGGGTTTGAAGCACTGCATCAGAGTGGCCGAACTAGCAGGCCTATCAGGGCTTCCGTTCCCATTGAGCCCGTACCACAACCGGGCAATTATATGGCAATTGTAGATGATCCTATGGGAGCACATGCCATTCATGCTACAGTTACCGATGAAGTTATAGGAAGGAGATTTATTTCTCAAGGACGATTAGTTACTGAAGCCGAAGCCTTAGAGATTGTAGAGAATGGCGGCACTTACACAACCCAAAATATTTACAGAATAGAATATTATGACCCCCAAAATGGTGTCTGTTTCCAACCAACTTCTCGTCCAAGATCATTTGTGAGATTACAATAATATAAAATTTAGGAAGAATGTGCCTGATAATAACATTTAAATATGGGAGGGACATGCTATGGCCGACCAAATTAAAAACCTCAAAAAAATTGATTTAAAAATTGATTTTTTCAATCTCGATTTAAAATCTGAAAAACAACAAAAAGCTTTCGAGCGCATCTACAAAAATAACAACGGCAATTGGGCCGCCGTCAAATCCGAACTCACCGGGGAAGAAGGTTTTACGCCTGCAATCATCAACGACCTGGAATTCACCCATCGCCTGGCTGAGTGGGGTAAAGACAACAAAGACCTGATTTCGGTTTTTAAAAAAGATGACCAAATCAATTCAATGCGTGATATTGCGGCAAAATTTAATAAAGCCGCATTCATCGAAAAAGTGAAGGATATTGCGCGGGGAGAATCGGAGGAAGAGAAAAAGGCTTTTGCCCTTAACCTGCATCGCGAGCTATTCTTCTTGGAACCAACCCCCATGTTGGTCAACATGATCAAAGACCCGCAAGTCCCGATCTTGAACAATGTAATCGGCGCCAATGTCGCGGCGGTTTTAGAAAAACAGCCTGATTTCAATATCAAAACCACCTCTGTCTACCAGGTCCTCAAAAACGAAGAAGCGTTGCAAGACATCCTTCCCGCAAACCATGAAACAGTGATCACCGAGCTTAAAACCCTGCAGCGCATCACGGCGGTCAGCCCGGATACAGATGCATTGCCGGCGCTATACAACGCCAACCTGCATTCGGCCATGCAGATATCGGCCATACCCCAAACTCAGTTTATCGCAGATCTGGGCAAGAGCGGTTTGGATGATAACACCCTGATACAGATTCATACTAATGCCCAACAGGTGCGTGTGCGCAATGAACAGGCAATAATGGCCCTACGGGAAACATATAGCGGTACGGGTGTAGCCATGATCGATAACAGCCTGAACATGGCCGTTGCCGTAAAAAATAAAAAAGTTCCTTCCTTTCTCGAAGAAACCCTGGCAAAGCATAACCTTTCCTGGGACTTGCTGTTTGGCGACGCGGATTTCTGCGAATGCGACGAGTGCGGTTCCGTGTATAGCGCGGCGGCATATTACGTGGAGCTGCTGCAATATCTGCGCAACAACAATCTTGATCCTGATGCCGGCGGCCCGACGGCAAAGAAGACCAATCCCCGGGATATTTCCGGCACACCGCTGGAAAAACTTTTTGACCGCCGGCCTGATTTGGGCTGCCTGGAACTCACCTGCGAAAATACCAATACCGTCTTGCCCTATATTGATTTGGTAAATGAGGTCATGGAAAATTATGTGGCCTTTAAGTACCTTAAGCCTTTTAACGTGGAAGATGAAACCAGCGGCGAACTGCTTGCCGAACCCCAGCATACCGAATACCAAGCGTATTGCATCCTGAAGAACGAGGTTTATCCTTTCCTATTGCCCTATCACCAACCCATCGACGCCGAAAGAATTTACTTAAAGCATTTAGATACCAGCCGCTACGAACTGATTGAAACTTTTAGAAAAAATAATACGGATAATAAGGATAATAAGGATAATAATGCGAAACTCACTCATTTAAAAGATGACGCCCTGGACAGGGCCGCTGATGCCGAATTTTTAGGGCTAAGCATGGAAGAATATGTAATCCTGACCAAAGAGTGCTTTGAAAGCAAAGAATTGATGGACAAACTGAAAAATAAAATCCATACCGAAGACGAGTATCGGCAATTGATTGGCGTAAAACCGGTCTGCAAATACTATGGCTTCGATGATGACAACGCCATGCTGGGGGACGAAGGGCTCACCCTCATTAAAAAAGAGTTTTTGCGCCGTACGGGTATTGATTACTTTAATCTGGTCGATTTGTTAAAAACCGGGTACATTAATCCTTATCTGCCCCGGGGCAAATCAAAAACAATCATGGAAAGCCTGCATTTCAGCTATCGTTTTCTGCAGAACTACGCTAAGGCATATGGCATGGATAAAATGGCGGAAGACCTGGTTAAAGGCGAAAAACTGGCCGAGCTTGTTCCGTTGCTAAAAGAACAGATTGATTTGCTCACCGACAAAAAAGCCTTGAGCTGCCCTAAGCCGAACCGGGATGAAATCCAGATCTCCGATAAAGATATCATTCACTGGGTGAAATGCCACTTTAAAAAAGTAGGCAAGATGATTGTGATTGAGAGCGGCAGAGGTTGTGTGAATGGCAAGATTGTAAGAACAAATCAGGAAATGATTAATCGGGTGACTATAGTTGTTGAAGATTGTAAAATTTTCTTTGTCAATAATGATCATGCTAAAACAGAAATAGGAAGTATTGATAAAAAAACCGGCGAAGTATTGCTTAAAGATTCCCAAATTCCCATAGACCAGGGCCTTTTTAAAGACCTATCGTTCATTGGCGATAAAGGTGAAAAAGGTATTTTTCTGGTCATTGATCATAAGATTTATCTGGTCTTTTTAGAACAGAAAGACAGTTGCGATCTTGATACGGCGCTGCTCCAGCATTTAGACGGCACGCCTTTAACTGTAGAGGAATATGACAGGATTCATCGTTTCCTCCGTTTATGGCGTAAATTAGGCTGGACGATTAATGAAACCGATCAGGCAATTGCGGGCCTTAGCCAGGTAATAACCCAGGACATTAAACCGGCAGACAGCATATGCGATCTTTGTGGCGAAGAGGATTGCAACAGTGAAGCTTGCGGTGGCTGTGAAGAAAACACGGTCACGCAGGATTTCGACATCAACCCCAATTTGATTCACCAGCTTGCAGCTGTAAAGAAGCTTTTGGATAAAACAGGTCTTGAACTGATTAAACTGCTGGCTTTTTGGAGCGATATCAGCACAGCCGGGGAAAAGTCCCTCTATCAGCGGCTGTTCCTGACTCACAATGTATTGGGGATCGATAAAATATTCAAGGTTGATGATAAGGGGAATTATCTGACGGGTAATGCCAAATTACTTGAACATGTCCCGGTAGTGATGGCGGCTCTCAATCTTTCTGCCGATGATATCCAGGAGATTATGAAGGCTGCCGGCATGGAAGATAAGCTTACGCTGAGCAACTTGTCCATTCTTTATCGTTATCGTCTGTTATCCAAAGTGCTGGGTTTAAAAATCCCCGCCTTTGTAAGTATTTTGCCGTTGTACGGAAATATCTTTCAGGATGCCCAGGCATCCCTCGAATTTCTAAATCGTTGGGAAAAGATGGAGTCGGCCGGATTTACCCACCAGCAACTGAATTACATCATCAAGGATGCAGATGATGAAAAGAAACCGTTTGCCCCCAGCCAAAAGGACATTTTGCAGCTGAGCAAAACCTTGTATGACGGCCTCAATGCAATTGATGAAGAGCATAAAGACTTGAAAGCCGATGATACAATCACAGACCCCGCATTGCAAAAAATAAACATCCAGGAACAAGCAACCGGTGCGTTGATACGAACAAAAGCCAGTCTGCTTTTTGAAACCGGCATTGTTGAAAAAATTATCGGCATATTGGAAGGCACCAACGTATTTACGACCAATGCCCCCAAAAATTTGGACTTTACTTTCCCGGATACCAATACGCTTAAAAATAAACTCAAGTACGATAAAACCCTGGGAATAATTCAGATTACAGGCATTTTGACCGAAGCGGAAGCTGCTGATTATCAAGCCGTCAACAATAGCCCCGATTGGGTTAAGGCGCTGACCCGTATCCAAAAGCAGCAGGACAAATTGTTTAAAGAACTTTTGTCAGGTATATTTGAAAATGAACAAACCAAAACAGGGGTCGAAAAAACACAATTAGAAGCAATTATCAAAGCGGGCGATATGATAATCCCGTTGGATCAAATCCCCGAAGGAGAAGCAGATCCCAATACCGCCCCCCTGAAGCGAGCCGCCTTCCTGGAAATATTTTTGCCCTATTTGCGCCAGCAGTTATCCCATCGTTTTGTGATCGATACCCTTGCCAATTTTACCGGGGTTGAAGGGAAAATCACCGACGTTCTGGTTTCAGAGGTGCTGAAACTGGGTACGCCGGCAACGCCAATTTACAGCATTTTTGCAAAAGTCAAGGAAAGTGCCAAACCGGAGGAGACGAATTGGAGCGGCTATCTTATCCCTGCCGCCGACGCCGGTTATACGTTTATTATTAAAAATAGCGATACTAAACCCACTGTCAGCATTGATGGCGAAGCTTTGGATTTTACAGCCCAGGAAGACCCGACTAATGAATGGTGGAGCGGGACTAAAGCGTTGCAGGCCGGAAAATTGTATAAGCTGGCTGCGACCGGCGGCGAGCTTAAAAATATTTTCTGGAAAACACCCGCTGCCGCGATTACTTCGATCCCTTCAGCCGCATTAATACCGGATTTTGCCTCCGGGCAATGCAAGCCTGCTTTAATCGTTTTGAAAAAAGCGGCCATGCTGATTTCCGCCTTTGATTTAAGCGCGGATGAAATCCGCTTTTTAGACCTTCGCAAAACCGACTTTGACAATTTGGATTTTAATGCACCTACCCTAACACAGTGGCTGCGCCTGGAGGCATTTATCAGGCTGCGCAATTCCTTGCCGCAGGCCAAGCTGAACCTGCTTGAATTTGGCAATTGGGTCTATAAAGCCGCCGCCGATGAGACCGAACTTATTGAAAAGATAGCTGACCTCACTACCTGGAACAAAGAACGCATCAAGAAATTAATAGCTGCGGATCATTTTAATATCGGTAAATTGGCAGATTACCGTAATGAAAAAAATCTGTTAAAACTACAGGAAGCCTTATCGGTAGCCGACAAAATCGGCATTGACATTGATTTGCTTTTCCAATGGGCAGTGCCTGTCTCCAAGTTCAACACCTGCCGCAAAATCGCTGCCAGCATTAAAAACGCCATTCGGGCCAAATACAACCAAACCGATTGGGAGCAGGTTGTTAAACCTCTCCATGACCAGTTGCGGAATAATCAGAAAGAAGCGTTAATTGGTTACTTATTGCAGCAAAAAGAATTGATAGCCTGGAACGTTACTGACGCGGACGGATTATTTGAATATTTTCTGATCGATGTTCAAATGGATGCCTGCATGGAAACCTCGCGCATCAAGCAGGCCATCTCATCCGTGCAATTATTTGTGCAACGCTGCTTCCTGGGCTTGGAGGAAGAGCACAACGGCATAAAGCCCAATGCTCTGGATAGATCGCGCTGGGACTGGATGCAGCGTTACCGGGTATGGGAAGCCAACCGCAAAGTATTCCTGTATCCTGAAAACTGGATAGAAAGCAACCTGCGGGATGATAAAAGCCCATTTTTCAAGGAGCTTGAAAGCGAACTGCTGCAAAAAGACATTAATAAACAAAATGTCACCGATGCTCTTAAGTCTTATCTTTATAAAGTGGATGAAGTGGCCAATATGGAAGTGGTCGGGTTATATATCGTCGGCACAAGGACCGGGACCCAGTGGAGTAAAGATGCTAAGCTGCACATTTTCTCCCGTACCCGCAATGCCCCCTATATCTTCTATTACCGTTACCTGGCATTAGATGAGATGAACTGGTATCCCTGGGAGAAGATGCAGATTGATATCCCCAGCTATGATGTGGAAGACCCGAATACCCATGAAGTGAAAGATAATGGGTGTTACCTCACGCCGGCAGTTTGGAACGGCCGTTTGTTGGTATTCTTTCCGCAGATCATGAAGAAAACTAAACCTAATTCTGCTTCCAATACCGGCAGTTTCAACTCCCTTGGCAATGATTCCGATGGGATTGGCAAGTCAAAGCCTATTGATTACTATGAGATCAAAATGGCTTGGAGCGAGTACAGAAATGGGAAATGGACACAGAAACAACTCAGTAAAGACGCTGTTTTTTCCCAACCAATAGATGATAAGCACGATATTCAGTTTTTTAAGTTTATCCCCATTGTTTACACCGATAAAGTAGTAATTGATGTGGATGATTATTTGGACAGTGATGGAGGCTACAAAGGCGCCTTTGAGTTTAACGGAACTGCTTTAAAAGTCAGGGCAGTGATAAATACGGAACCAATTCCAATTAACTATTTTAATCAAGATGATGGAAATTTGTATTCCTGGCAAATCGATTCTTCCAGTTTTCAAAGACAAAACGAGGATGTTTATTTTTATGAAGACAGCGCCCGAGAACAAGTGCAGGGGTTAAATCCTGTTCAAACCAAATTTAATGATCCCAATACGCAAAATTTGTTGGGGAAAATGAATCTTGGCCAATTAGAGGGTTTTTTCAAGGAAAATTTATCTATGCCGGCAAACAACTTTGGTCCATTTGACCAGGATGACAATTCCGCCACACCCAATATTTATCACGAGCTTAAACAGCCATATTCCCTTTATAATTGGGAGTTATTTTTTCACACCCCTATACTTTTAGCGGATGCGCTCAGCAAAGCCCAGCAATTTGAGGAGGCCATGAAGTGGTTCCACTTTGTGTTCAACCCGATTGCCGATGGCAACGAGGATAACCGGTTTTGGCAATTTAAACCGTTCAAAAGTATCAACAGTCAACGGGTATTGGACAGCATCTTCAATAACCTCAAGCCTAATACGGCGGATAAAACCATTAACGAGTGGCGAAATAAACCTTTTATGCCGCATGTGGTAGCGCGGAGCAGACCGGTTGCCTACATGAAATGGGTCGTAATGAAATACATCGATAACCTTCTGGCCTGGGGTGATTACCTTTTCCGCCAGGATACGATTGAAACCATCAACCAGGCGACCCAGCTCTATGTTCTAGCAGGCCACATACTAGGCCCGCAGCCGATGATGATACCCAAGCGAGGTACAATCAAACCGCAGACCTATCTTGGCTTGTTGGATAAATGGGATGCTTTCGGCAATGCAATGGTTGAGCTGGAATTGACGGCGCCCTTCAGTAATCAAACAACTTTACCTTTTGGTACGGTCAATAATGAGCTGGCTTTTGCCAATATCTACGGTTTGGCTTCGTCTTTATATTTCTGCATTCCCAATAACCCTAAACTGATGGGCTATTGGGACACTCTGGCCGACAGGCTATATAAAATACGTCATTGTCAAAATATTGAAGGAGTTTTCCGGAAACTTCCCTTGTTTGAACCACCTATTGATCCGGCTTTGCTGGTTAAGGCCGCCGCCCAGGGTTTGAGCATAGCTTCGGTATTAAATGACCTCAATGCACCGATGCCTAATTATCGTTTTTACTTTTTGCTGCAGAAGGCTCTGGAATTATGCACGGAATTAAAGTCATTGGGCGGCGCCATGCTTTTGGCCATTGAGAAAAAAGACAACGAAACCATCGCGCTTATTCGTGCCAAACACGAGGGAGTAATGCAGAATCTGGTGATGGAAATCAAGAAAAAACAACTGGAAGAGGCGCAAAAAAATATTGAAAGTCTGCTGCAAAATCGTAAGACACCGGAAGCCAGGATGAAATATTACCTGAAGCTTAGCGGCCTGGATGAAAGTCTGGTGCCTGCTGATACGGCTGATTTCAATGGGTTACCCAATGAGATTGTGACTGTGGACGGGGATGGCGGATTAAAATTGATACCATTTGAAAAAGAGGATATGGAAAAAGCAAGTGAAGCTGCCGATTGGCAGGAAGCCATCGGCGTAACTGAAACTATTGCCAGCATACTTAATATAATTCCTTCCCTGGGAGGCTATGTGACGCCAATCGGAGTAGGAGCAACCGCTACCTGGGGCGGATCGAATTTAGGATCGGCTGCTTCGGCAGTTGCCCGGGGCATGCAAACCCATTCGGCCAAACTTACATTTCAATCTGCTCAAGCCGGTAAAAAAGGAGGCTTTACCCGCGCCTTGCAAGAGCGCATTTTCCAGGCCAACGCTGCCGGTTATGAGCTAAAGCAGATAGACAGGCAAATTACCGCCCAGCAAATACGTATCGATATTGCCAACCAGGAAATAACCAATCAGCAAAAGGCTATTGACAACGCCACTGAAGTGGAAGAATTTATCAAGAACAAATACTCCAGCGAAGAGTTATACACCTGGATGAGAGGGAGCTTAAAAACCTTATACCATCAGGTTTATAACCTTGCTTATGAGCTCGCTAAAAAAGCCGAGAAAACCTATTGCTTTGAAAGAGGCCTCAGCAATGCTAATTTTATTCAGCCCGGTTATTTTGATGCCGGCAGAGATGGACTGTTGGCAGGGGAGCAGCTCTATGTGGGGCTTAAACAACTGGAAGCAGCTTATCAGAACGAACGGGGGCATGATTACGAGATAACCAAGCAGATCTCCATATATCAAATTAATCCTTTGGCGGTCATACAGCTCAGGGAAACCGGCAAATGCGAATTTGTCCTGCCGGAAGTATTATTTGATATGGATTACCCGGGTCATTACAAACGCCGCATCAAAGCGGCAACTGTTTCCATTCCTTGCATTGCAGGTCCTTATACCGGTATAAATGCCACACTCAGTCTTTTGGAAAACAAATTCCGCAACACGGCTATAGGCGGCAAAAATTATGAAGAAGATAGCGAGGAAACGGATGACCGGTTTAGTTCTTATGCTATACCGATAAAGGCGATAGCGGCCAGTTCCGCTCAAAATGACAGCGGGATGTTTGAGCTTAACTTCCGGGACGAGCGGTATTTACCCTTTGAAGGGGCAGGGGTTATCAGCAAGTGGCGTTTGGAATTACCCCAATTTACCCAATTTGACTATCACAGCATTTCAGATGTAATTATTCACTTACAATACACGGCCTGTGAAGGTGGCGAACGACTCAAAGCCGCTGCCGCCAAGTCCTTGGCGAAATGGTTAAAAACCGTTGACGAGGAACTTAATGAATCAGGCTTGCAAGTAGCTTTAAATATGAAACATGACCTGCCCAATGAGTGGCTGCTGCTCAAAAATAATGGCTCTGTTGACTTAAAAATTGACAAATCAAGGTTGCCATATATGTCTCAGCCCTTTGATGCCGTTATTGAAAATGTAATGTTTCTGGCCAAGGTTAAGGATAACCCGGTAGCTTTTTCAGTGAAAGTTGACGGTGAAGCTACTAATCTTGACCGAATAGATGCATGGAAGCTTTGCCGGGGCAACAACTCAGACATTATATTGAATAAATCGTTTGCACTGTCGGTTGATCCCCAACCGCTGGATGATCTTGAGGAATTGATGATAGTTGTGAAGTGGTCTTTAAAATACAACGGATAGATTAAAAATAGAAATCGCTATTTGTGTCTTGGCAGACGAATAGCGATTTCTATTACTTTTATTACTTTGAGAATAAGGGGGGATGCTAGCGCACTAAGGCTTGAAATTCCGGCATGTTGCGCATCTGCGCAAAATGAGACTGTTGTTGGGCTACTGCTTTTACGGCCTGGTCAAGCTCGATGGCCTTCTTTAAATATTTTAGAGACTCTTGCGTATTCCCCCGGTCGGCATAGATTGTGGCAATACCATAATAGCTCCAGGTATTATTCGGGTCGCCCTGGATGGTTTTTTCAAACCAATACAGCGATTTATCATAATTGTTTTGCAGTTTATAGGCCATAGCCATATCATAAAAAGCTGGCACATAACCCGGGTTCATGGCGAGAGTTTTTTGTATCAGCGCCAGGCCGCCCCGATAATCGCCTTCATAACAAAGAGCAATCCCCTTGGCTGTATAAACTTTAAAATTGGCGGGATTAGCGGCGATAGCCTTATCGAAGTTAGCTACTGCCTCCCGGTAATTGTATTGCTCATAGAGATTCAAGCCCTGAGCGAAGAATTCTTCTGACTCTGCTGCCTTAACCGGGTCGGTATCGGTATTCGGAGCGGGGGGCAATGGCTGAGAGCTTGACTCTGTTTCAGACCCGGTTCTCGGGTTACATCCCTGCAAACTCACGAGAAGTACTGCGAGAAGTACTATTGATGCTATAACCGTAATTTTTCCGGAACTGCTTTTCATGTGCTTGCCTCCATCGTTGTGCGTCTACAAATTTCATAATAATTTTACCATGCATAACCCGATTTTTAAATGCTGCGGTTTTTTAAATGCTGCGGTAGTCAATCGGCGGCATGTTTTTGCACAAAATGGCGTTAAAGCTCTTTTATTGGTCGTTAGCAAGTTTCCCCATATTATTATCCATACTTTTGGTCAGAACAGTAGCAATTTGTTTTTCGGTAAGTGAAGAAAATCTAGATCCGGCAACATTGCCAACAAATAAGCAAGTACCTACGATTGCATCATTACCATATGTAAAATTAGCAGGAAGGTGTTGTGACGTTCCTTCCTTATTGTTAGCGATAATTACTATATCATCTTGAAAATCAATATACTTTATCGAGTCACCAACGATTTTATGCACAGATTCCAGATCATTGGGAATGTACTGCAAAACAGGAATTTTAAAGGGTTTTTTCACTATAATCAGAATTTCATCAGCAGGGAAACCTTCATTTAACATTGTAGTCCCCTTTCCATATAACCCATCCTAATACACTCCATATTTTATATTTCTGTCCAGCTGAAATAAACATGAAAAACTCATATTCTAACCCTAAAACTTCGAAAATAATAAATGTAAAACAGTCTGCGTCCCCAAATAGCGATGCAGACTGTTTCTTTATGTTCTTATATACTCATGTATTCATTTTTTTGAATTCAACCGGCGTATAGCCTGTATAGTCTTTAAATAGGCGGCAAAAGTAGTCCGGACTGCTATAGCAAAGTTTGTCGCTTATTTCATAGTTTTTAAATTTACCTGTCCCTAACAAATATTTAGCATGTTCCATTTTTACTTTTGTCACATAATCATTAAAATTAGTTCCGGTTTTCTGTTTAAACAGCTTACTGATATAACCGCCGCTGATATATATTTCAGTAGCAATATCACCTAATTTTACATCTTCTTCCACATGGGTCATTACATAAGCGCATATTTTTTTCACTACACTGTCCGCGTGGTGCAGTTCATATTTTTTTATTATTTCCAGCATAATTCCGATATAATTTAAAAATTTTTCCTTAATTTCACCAAGCGACTCTATATTAGTGAAAATACCATCAAAGACCAGCTTTTCGAGGGTTGCCAAATACGGGAAAACCTTATAGATTTCTTCGCTTAAATTTGCCAGCGTTTTTTCCAATAGTATACCGGTCTTAACCGGGTTTTGCTCGGCTAATTTAGCCAGCTCCCCGCAAGTACTCGCGGCTTCAGCCATAACCTTATTACTGCCTGCCAGCATTAAATCCGTAAGCTTTCTTTCCTGGCCTTTCGGGTAATAAAATTTAAGGTTATCTTCAATCAGCCTTTTTTCATCCAAATGTCTTTTAATCCGTTCCAAAGCTTCACTTAAGGCCTTATCATCCACCGGTTTGGTCATATAGTCAAATACACCCAGACGGATGCCCTGCTGGGCATATTCAAAGTCATTGAATGTACTCAATAATATCAAACAAGGATTTAAATTCCTGGCTTTAATTTCAGTTATCAATTTGAGTCCGTTCATGCAAGGCATTCGAATGTCAATAATCACCAGATCAAAGCATTGTGAGGATAGTTTTTCCAGGGCTTCTATACCGTCACAAGCTTCATCGGCAATAACAAATTCATAGGATTCCCACTGCTGATATTGCCTAAGCTTTCTTCTTACCGGCATATCATCATCAACAATTAATACTTTATACACGTATATTCCTCCGATTCGGAATACAATTACGGATTATTAAAAACATAAAATGGTTCCATAATTCTGTATTCAAAGGGGCGGGATTTGATGTAATATGGAATTAATTCGGGAAAAATACAACATTTTCCCGAAAAAAAGTAAAAGGAGAGATAGCTTATGGAAAATGTTACGCAGGCAGTATCTTTGTCCCCCGCCGGGGCCCCAACAGAAAGGATCATAATCGGTGAGGCAACAACAGCTAAGGAAAGGAGGGAAATCTACCGCCTTCGGTATCACGTTTATGCTGAGGAAATAGGCTACAAGTTCGTAACTGCCGATCATGTCAACAAACTGTTGCAGGATGAGTTAGATGAAAAGGCACTGCTTCTCTATGCTAAGGTCGGGTCGAAAATTATTGGCACAGGAAGGGTTAATATTGGCAGACTAGCGGATTTTTCTCCTGATTTAATACAAACATATCGTATGGATAAATTTAAAAAATTTCACAGCGAAGAAAACGATCCATATTTTGCAGTGGCTTCAAAGGGCATGATACTGCCGGAATACCGTAATTCGTCAGCAATTTATCGAATCATAGCCAAGCTTTATGAGTTATATTGTGATTACCGAATACAGTTTGCTTTTATTAACTGCAATTTCCATCTGATCCCATTTTATGAGCGTTCCGGATATGTTCGCATTGACAAAAATACCGTAGACTCCAACGACGGTAGTCCGCTAACCAGTCTTGTTCTGGCAGTGGATGATGTTCAACATTTACAAAGAGTAGGATCGCCATTATTCCGTATTGCTCGGGGAAGAACGTCATTAAATACTGAAGTGGTCAACCGGTTCAATTCAGTATTTTTTAGCGAAATGAAAACCCCTGCCATTAACAGCCAACTCATTACTGTGGACGAGCTGTGGTCGATTATTTGCCGGCACCTTGGCAATGCGCCAAATCAAACTATAGATATAATGAACGACTTGTCCATTTTAGAGGCCAAGTTTTTTTTGCATTCCTGCAGCACCATTGTTCATTGTCATGCCGGGGATCATATTGCCGTGAGCGGCAATACAAGTCAAGAGCTTATTATTTTACTGGCGGGAACAGCACAGTCGTCCTTGCATGGCACCATCTTGCCGGGGCAATACTGCGGCGAAAATGGCTTGGCTCATCGTTCAAGACATTTCTCAAGCGTTATAGCCTTAGATGAGGCAGATATTTTAGTCTTTTCATTTTTTCTGTTCAGTAATTTTCAAAAACGTCATCCCAATATTGCACGTAAAATACTAAATAATTTACAACAAAACTATTATCCTAACTCACATAGGATGGTTTCAAGAGGCAGTTGATTAATTCTCTATTTTCCCATAATATTTTGCAGCCGCTAGCGGGACTAACAATATAATCAGTAAAACAAAATCCAATATATTAATACTACTGCACACAACAGATGGATTAGCCTAATTCTCTTAGGCTAGCCATTTGTTGTGTGTTTAAACTATAATTTTTACATATATTTTTCTCCATAAATACTAAAGTTTGCTATAATATAATACATATTTAGGATGTGCTTTTAGGGGTAATAATATAATTTAGACATTTTAACGAAGGAGAATAAAGTTAAAATGGATTATCTTCATGTATCTAAACTTATGATAGTAATTGCAACGCTTTTAATGGACCTTATCTATGTTTATTTATATGCCCTTTACCGCGAACGCTTTGTGGGAATATGGGCTATAACTTGGACTATTCTTCTTTTTAGAGTTGTCATATTTGATTCTGAATTATTCAACTGGGAGGAAGCATCCCTTGGCCCTTTATATTACCAAACATTTTACATTGTATGTACTTTTCTTTTTAATTATGGAACACACCTTTTTATCAATCAGCCCCTTACAAAATATTGGTTTTATGGTCTTTGGCTAACAATAACTTTAAGTATTGCGGCTGATGTAAGCCAACTGCCATTACTCTACAAGCTGATACCCCCTACCTGGTTCGCCACCATTGTACTTATCTACGCAGGTTGGATTGTTATCAATGTTAAAACGCGTGGAACAGGAAAATATATTGCCGGCTGGGCTTTAATTTTATGGGGGCTTTTGACCTGTTCAGTGCACTTTTTTGATTCAAATAACGAAATTTTATCGTGGATCAACTTTGCTTGCGGCATATTACGTCTATTTATCGGGTGCGGTATGATGTTAGTGTATTTCGAAAAAACGCGGGCAGATTTAATTAGTAAAGAGGAAGCCTTGCGACAAACCAACCGTGAGCTTAATAACTTCTGTCATTCTGTAGCCCATGATTTAAAAGGCCCGTTATTATCGATTAATCAGCTCGCCGAAGAACTTGCAGGCGCAGATAACTTTAAACAGGACCAATATCCATTAATCCAGTATATTAAGGGCAAATCAGCAGAGCTGGTTAATATTACCGAGTATTTGCTTGAGCTTTCCCGGATGTCCCAAAAACAGCTAAAAATTGAAACGATTCAACTGGAGCCGTTGTTCTGCGATATTTATGCTGATCTGTTAGCGCTTCAGCCGGGAAGACAGGTGGATTTCAAGATAAGAAAGCTGCCTAAAATTTGTGGCGACCGCATAATGATAAAGCTGCTGGTGCGCAACATTCTTTCCAATGCGTTAAAATTTACCCGGAAGCGGGAGCTGGCAATCATTGAAGTCGACACGGAAGAAGTCGAAAACAATTATGTTATTTCCATAAAAGATAACGGCGCGGGCTTTGATATGAGCGAATCTTCCCGGCTGTTTGGCATCTTTGAAAGGCTCCATCCCAGCAGGGACTTTGAAGGACATGGTGTAGGACTTACAATATGTCAAAAAATTTTACAAAGACACAACGGCAAAGCTTGGCTGACAGGAAAGGTAGACGAAGGAGCTGTTTTTTCTTTTAGTTTTCCGAAAGATATGTCCAAGCAGCGCGTCTGGCCCGTACTCGTTGCACCGGATACAATAAATTAGTGCTTCAGTAAATTATTATCACTAAAGGTGAATATTTCTACAGAAATTGCCATATCCCTCCTTTTATTCATAATTTTATATTATATTTTACAGCTTAGTAAATAAATGCAAAATTACCTGAAGGATATTTTTATTTTTATAATGCTTGTAATTATATCCTTATAATATAATGTAAATTATAGCAATTATAATTTTTACATTGTTAACAAATTTTATCAATTTCAATATATATGTTTGTCCAAAAAGATAAATTTTCCTTGTTTATAAAGTTTAAATTTTGCTTATAAAATTATTAAAAATTATTTAACGTATTGACACTGGTGGAAGAGTATGTTATTCTTTAAATGATAATTGTTATCATTTAAAGCCTTTTATATCTTTGCGGGGCAAAGTTTTTTATTTTATCAAATTAATGAGAATGAGTATTACTACTAATTAAATATAAGACAGGGGGTGAAAGATATTATCAAAGGGGGGCGTGCATTTGCAGGCTTTTATCCATCTGTTTATGATCCTGATACCCGGTTAATAAATAAACCAAGTAAACTGTGACTGAATACAGGGAGAAATTTATGTTGAACTGTTTTACACAGGAAGATTTACACGAGATTGTAGAGGCGCTAACTACGGCGCTGGATGCCAAAAACCCGTTTATGTGCGGCCATTCGGAGCGGGTAGCCGAACTTTCCCTGTTATTAGCGACAGGAATGGGTTTGTCGCTTGCGGAACAGACAAGAATCCATATCGGTGCCCACTTGCATGATGTCGGCAAAATCGGTGTTCCCGATATGATTCTTAATAAATCCGGCAAGTTGACGGAAGCAGAATTCGCCCTGATCCGTCAGCATCCCGAAATTGGGGATAAGATTGTCGGCAAGGTCCAGGTTCTTCAGTCTGTTGCCGATATCGTGCGCCATCACCATGAGCGGTTTGACGGCAACGGTTACCCTGACAGACTGTCCGGTGAAAAGATATCACTGGGCGCTAGGATCGTGGCTGTTGCGGACGCTTTTGATGCCATGACCAGTACCCGGACCTACCGCCCGGCGCTTAGTTTTAACGTGACAATGAACGAGATGCGGCGCTGCCGGGGCAGTCAGTTTGATCCGGATGTTGTTGATGCTTTAATCACCCTGGCTGCGAAAGGGAAACTACTGGCGGGTGGAACTGGTTTATGCCAAGAGATCCAAGAGATCACGGTTGGTTTTTGAGGAGAAACTTAGAACAGGCAAGTATATTGGTTCTACGCATAACAAATATTTGGAGGAGGCCTGAAATGGAAACGGTAGTTTTAGGTGGAATCGGTGCAGCCGCACTCGGATACATGGTTTATCTGGTTTGGCGGGCTATTAACGGCAAGGATGTTTGTAATTGCGGCAGTAACTCGTGTCATGAATCTGCTGAAAGTTGCCGTTGTAAATCAGGGAATTTGCCGAAATAATTAACTTTATATTTATTATATATTTATAAGGAAACTTTCGGCGCATTATTAACAAGAAAACAAAGAGAGCCAGCATTTACGCAAGCGGGATGCTGGCTAATTTTATGGGAGTATGCTGTTTTAATTTATAATACGATTTTATATAATTGCCGTCAAATGGCTTATATACGGCTTTAGCCAATTTCGAAGACACCCACTTCTATAAGTGGGTGTTACCACTTCCAAACTTCGGTGGGGGTAGAGTCCCCCACCGAAGCCCCGAAGTTTAGCAGAAGCTAAACGAGTTCACTTTTTTGTAAGATTTACAATTACTTTGCAATTATTCGTTTGGATTTCTTCACTATTTTCCAACAGCGCATTTACTTCTTCCAGTCCATCCACAACAGTGGTTACTACTTCACCCAGGTCAAGCCGGCCGGCTTTGTACAAATTCAGAATACTGCTAAATGCTCCGCATAGATGCCCGCGGGATCCTTTTAGATTGATTTCATTGGTGATCATATAATCTACATCGGTTATGGAAAGAGGATTGCCGCTTCTTGCGAGAAGGACAACATGTCCATTGGCATTAATCTTATGAAATATTTTTTTTACATTATCCAGATTTCCCGACGATTCAATCACCACGTCAACACTGGGCGGGCATATTTCAAAAAATTCCTCGATATCATACACTCTGTCTGCCCATTTTCTGGCAAAATCTCTGCGGTATTTAAGCGGCTCAACAAGATATACTTCTGAGGCGCCAAAGGCTATCTTACTCAGGATTGCCGAAAACGCTCCAATTGGTCCGCCGCCAAAAACAACAACAACGTCGCCGCCTTTAACCATGGCATTTTCACAAGCGACATATGCTACTCCTGCGGGTTCAACACATGCGACTGCGATTAAGTCCTGTTCGTTTTTTACATAATCAGTGATATTATGAGCTAGTTTAGCCGGCACATCCACAACCGTGCCCAGCAACCCATCCTTTTCCAGCCCTAACAACAGCGCATTGCGGCATTGGTTGAAATGGCCTTTCCTGCATACATCACAAGTATTGCAGACGAGGATTGATTCAAAGGTTACGTACATATCGGGTTTTATATTTTTAACATTTGCCCCGACTTCCAAAACCTTCCCTACTCCTTCATGCCCGATTATGCGTCCTTCTTTCGGAATGGAAAGGGGGGCAGTGCAGCATATATATCCAGTTTCCGGATTGTTTGTCGTTAAATGCACATCGGTGCCGCAAATACCGACATAAAGCATTTCAACCCTTATTTCATCAGGATTCACTAATCCCAAACATCTCTCTTCAATAGAAATCTGAGTGTTTTTATAAATCTGATTGGGCTTGGGGTTTTCAACTCCTTTCATAGGGTCTTCATCAGCTTTTACCAAAAGCACTTTTGTTTTCATAGGGCATAACTTCCTTTCTCAATAGTATTTCTGGTACGGAGGGGCAGGTACATTGTCCCTTGCAGATGGGTAGATCACACTTGCCCGAGTGGTAAATCTGGCCCACAACTTCACTATTCAACCGAGATTCCTGTAAGGGCCGTTATTTGCCAAATTGCAACATTTTACGACTTTGACGTCACAGTATCATTTTACCATTCCGTCTATGCCGCTTCCAGTTAAATTTAGATAACACAAAGCGAGGATTTTTTGTTGATTTCAGTTGCATATAGGAATAAAATCAAAATTAAATATAAATCACTTTACTTACTTTATGAATGGAGGCCTAATCTTAATGGTGGCAGATTTAAAATACCGTGAAATGAGGCCGGATGAAATTCAACAGGTCTCCGACATGGTGAAAGCAGTATTTGATCAGTTTGTTGCCCCCGGCTTTTCGCAACAAGGGGTTTGTGAGTTCTATAAATATGTTCAGCCAGAGCGCATTTTGCAGCGATTACAGGAAGATCTAAGTTTTATTTTGCTTGCTGAAAATCTGGGGAATATGGGTAACGGCGATAAAAAGATAGTCGGTGTAATTGAGATGAAGAGAGCTTGTCATGTCGCTCTCTTATTCACAGACGGAAATTATCACCGTCTTGGAGTAGCTAAGACTTTATTTCAACTGTCACTGGACAAGTTACGGGCAACCGGTTTGAAAGTAAATATTTGTACTGTCAACTCTTCGCCTTACGCGGTAGAGGCCTATAAGCGGCTTGGTTTTTGCCCGACTAAATGTGAGCAAGAAAAATATGGTGTACGGTTTGTTCCCATGGAAATATTTTTTGTGTGAATATTACCTTTCTATAGTCTATAAGGAACGCCTTAAAGAATTGAAATTATATCCCTCAGCTTATCCTAACACCCGGATGGTCAATTCTTTAAGGCGACATATATATTATAATGAACCCAGCCTTTTAACTTGACGGTCCACTGGTCCGCTACTGGCAAACATGTTATAATTATTTCACTAGGTTTTCACAAGCTTTTTACAAGCTTTTTATAAGCTTTTCACGAACTTTTCACGAACTTTTCACTAGGTTCATTAATAAAGGAGTTTTCATAATTGATGACTAACAATAACCCTGATGAAATAAAGAATGTATATGATGAGGTTCACTTGTTTTTCGAACAGGAATTAGAATGCCCGGCAGTGCTTAAACGGGAATGGGTTGAAGGATTTCTTCGCCAAAAGGCCTGGCAAGGGGTTCAGGATGAGTCGTTACGGGATATCTGGAGAAACTTGCAGATGTTTATTCTATATATGTCTTACTCTGGCGACAGTGATATTGAGGATATTGGCGTATCCGAATATAGTTTGGCGATAGAATGGATGATCGTCCAGATTGAGGGATTCAAGGCGGACATAAAAACAGTACGGCATTTTTTTGAAGTACTTCAGGATTTTTATTTATTTCTCGCCGGCCGCAAAATGCTTACCGATTCCGGTGAATTGAAAAAAGCGGCGGAATATATGACCGGCGGTAAAAAATTAAGATTTTACGATTCGGCTGAGCATTTGGAGCAGCTTGACGATGACATTAACAATAAATTCGCCAGGAATCGATTGATTGTACCTGAAGAAATTGGGCGGATTGTGGGTGAGGCGGTTGAACGCCTTATGCTAAAATTCAGTTCTTATTTTCAACAGGATGGTTTTGTTGACGATTTTGACCGGGCGCTTATGCTGTATCTCGGCCCAATGGTGCAGATACCCGACCGGGATGAAGAAAACGACGATGACTTTTGGTTAGGTTTCTGGGATTATTTTTTATTTGATTATCATTTGTTAGCTAATGATCTTACCCCGCTCAATAAGTTCAAAGAAGCTTACGCTGACAGGCTTTCCACCGAGGAACGCAAAATCCTGTCCGAACTTATGAGTGCCCGGTTTACCGTATTTTATATTGAAAGTATTATTAATCAGGATTGGGTGGAGTGCGTTAACTTGTTGACGGACGAAAGATTTCGTTTGCCCAACCCGAACTTTGATTACAAAGTGAGCAAAAAAATGTTGTTCTTCGGACATATCTTCTTTCAAGAACGTGAACAGGAACTGGTAATGATCAATTTCATCACGAGTGTAGAAATCAGCACTAATCTTCGCCGGCGTATAAAAGAGGAAATTGCCCGCCAAAAAGCCATATTTGATATTCAAAAGCCAGGAGCCAGCTGGAGTGAGTTTTTAGAACGTCATGCCAATGCCATACGGCATACAATCGATTTGCTGGCTACTTGGGCCAAAGTCAATGTCACCCCCTATACCCATATTGAACATACTTTTCCCAAGATTGAAGAAAAATGCAGACCCAACCTTGCGGTGTCGCAGGTAATCGCTGGATTTATGCCAAAATTATCGTATTCACATCATGACGTTATGCTGGCGCAACAATTGTGGGATGATTTTAGTCAGCTTACCTGTGTTACTGTTCGCAAGCCCGAGGTATGGGCGGCTGCGGTAATCTACGCGTATTCGCAAATTAATTCTTCCGAGGCCGGGGTTTCCCTTGATATTCTGGCTGAGGAACTGGGAGTGAGTAAGTCCGGTGTCAGCCAAAACCGGAACAGGATTGCCGATATTCTTGAATTGAAACCGTTCGATCCCCGCTATTTGAGCGAAGAAGGCCTAATACATTTGCTGTATAGCTCGTAGTATTAGTATTACATCTATATACGATAGAAGGTTAGAAGGTGAAATGAATGCGATGCAGTAGCTGTGGCGCCGACCTTGATGAACAAAATGAAGTTTGTCCCCATTGCCGCATGGGATCCGAGGTAAAGCCCTTGTCCAAGCGGGAACGAGACAATTTTGACGGCCTTACTATCGAAGAAGAGAAGACTAAGAGCGGCAAATATTATGAATACCGTGAAGAAAGCCCTAGCCATCGTATTCATGTGCGACAGATTAATCTTAACTTTGGGTTAACCGGACTGCTGGGCAAACTTACTATTCTTGCTTTCCTTATCTTCGTATTCGGCGTGGTGTTCTTCGTGGCCTTGCCGTTACTCTTTCTCTTGGCAATTGCCGGCAGCATTGTGTGGTTCCTTTTCTTGAGACGCAGATGAGGCTGTTGTGAATTCGCAAAATATTATCCACCTGCCATTAGCAGGTGGATAATATTTTTGCTTTAAGATTATTATAGGCGCGGGTATAGTAGCTGCCGTTCTGGGCTTCTCTATGGTCAAAGCCGTATGCCCGGCGGCTCACGGCTAAAACCGGCGGCGATTGTATTCGTTTGGCAAGTCCCATGCCGGCGTAGAGATTCCACCACCGTTCCAAATCGGTGATAAACTCCTTGGGGGAAGGGAACAAACGGGAGACTATTCCGGCTTCGCAACCCAGTTTTTCTTCCAGACTGCCTTCCTGATACCAAGTGAGAATATCTTCCGGGGTGGCTTTATGCCAGTATTCTATAAAAGATCTGAACAGATAATCATGATACGGATAAATAATAGGATCTCCTTTACCTTCATCTACGGCTTGATCGGGAGAAAGTTCGGCACTGGGGACGATATCAATAGTTGCCTGCGGAATTACTTCCTCTTCGTAAATGCAGCTATTAAGATAACCGGCCAATTGGTAGACCTGGTGCTTCCATAAGTCGGCAAGAGTCGCGAGAAACCCTGCTTGATCTCCGTATAAAGTGGAGTAGCCGACTGTAAGCTCACTTTTGTTGGCATTACAAGTGAACCCACCACCAAACGTGGCTGCTATACCTGCCAGCAATCTGGATGAACGGTCCCGGGCCTGAATATTTTCCGTGATGAAGGGAGTAATGTTAAGATGGTGTGTTTTTTTATTTGCCGGGCAGACCACCGCTGTTTGGCTGATCTGGGATATGGTAAGGTCAACGGCTTCCTGGATGGGAATAACCGTATACAAACATCTAAGATTGGCAGCAAGCTGTGCTGCCAGATCCTTAGTGGTTTGAGAATTATATTTACTGGGCATATTGACCAGCAGTACATTTTCCGGCCCCAATATTTTTGCATACAACGCTGCGCTGACAGCAGAGTCGATTCCGCCCGAAGCCCCGATTACAACCTTTTTCATATTAATTGTAGATAAAAATTTGTTAATACCATAACTAATAGCCTGGTACATACTGGAAATATTGTTGTCATCGGCAGCCGCGACCGGGATGTGATTTAGGCCGCCATTTTCCGGGTCAAGTTCAATATATTCAAGTTTTTCGCGGAAGGGGGGACAATAAGTGATGATCTCGCCGGCGCAGTTATATACCGTACTGAAGCCATCGAAAGTATAAACGGTTTTGCCGTTATTCTGCCCCCCCACAGTATTTACGTATATCAGCGGGGTTGCGGTATCCCGGGCCTGGCTGGAAAATACCCGGTTGCGTTTATTGTTTTTTCCTAATGTAAAAGGAGAACTGGAAATATTTATATATAAGTCAACAGGTCCGTTGGCAGCTAAAGCCGCAATGGGATCCACGGTATAATCGTCATTCCAGCCGTCCTCACAAATAATACAGCCTAAATGGTATTCTTTGCCGGATACTTTTATCGTAACCGGCAAGAGCAGGCTTTCGGTATCTTGTTTAAGATCAAGCGCCAGCTTGCGGAGGCTGTAAAAATGCCGGGTGTCGTCAAATTCCCGGTAATTGGGATGGAGCGTTTTGATTCGAAACGGATAAGGAAACCGGTGATCCGGGACAAGCTTCCCGTTTTGGGCCACAAAACAGGCGTTGTATTTTCTGGGGCGCCCGTCGTCGCCGCGTTTTTCCCAGTCAACGGCGACATTGCCAAAAATAACGCATATTCCGGCAGCTGCGGCGATGATATCTTGTCCAAAGGCTTCGCAATCTCTGATAAATGACTGCTGTTCCCACATATCACCAATCAGGTAGCCTGGAATTGCCATCTCGGGGAAAACAATTATATCTGCTTGCTGTGTGCGGGCTTGATGAATCATGTCCAGCATTTTTTTCGTATTTAGGTCGGGTCTGCCGGGAATGACATCCATCTGCCCAAGCGCAATTTTCAACAAAAAAGTTCACCTCATTCAGCAGGAATATGGGAAAGATAGGTATTTATCATCGTGTTGGCAGAATTAGAGAGTTTTCCCTTATAAATGTGGAAAAAAACAGTATATCGCAATATTCGCTGTCTATAAGTGCTTGTCCTTTATTATTTGCAGATTTTTTCCTGATAGACCATGAAAATAGTCGATTGTAAAAGACTCATTAAAAATCACCGCACCCTTGCCATTATTCACATTTGACGGTTGACAAATAGAGGAATCAATTATATACTGTGATAAATTTGAGTATATTAAGTATATTTGGAGGGATTTTTGTGATGGCCAAAGTATACTTTATTCCTGTCGCTGATGCACTGCCGGTTTCCCAACAGGCGGAAGTTATGGCGAAATTATTTGACGAATCAGGTGCTGGCGGGGTCATAGGCAAAAATGATTTTGTCGCCATAAAGCTTCATGTAGGTGAGCGAAAGAACACAACGCATGTGAAACCGGAACTTATTAAAAAATTGGTAGACAGGGCCAAAGGGTTAGGCGGACAGCCTTTTTTGACTGAAACTTCCACCTTGTATAAAGGGGAACGGGAGAATGCGGTTAAGCATATCCTGCATGCGCATAAACACGGATTTGGTATTGAAAGAGTCGGCGCGCCCTTTATTCCGGCCGATGGCCTTGCCGGCAATACTGAATATGAGGTGGAAATCAACGGCCAACTGCATGAGAAAGTTAAAGTAGCCAGGGAAGTGGTTAGTGCCGACGCTTTGCTGGTTGTTTCCCATCCTACCGGACATATTGCTGCCGGTCTTGGCGCTTGCCTAAAAAACCTGGGAATGGGATTAGCCAGCCGGCTGGGTAAAATGCGGCAACACTCCGCAATGCTGCCGGAAATCATCACTGAAACCTGTCAATTCTGCCGGAAGTGTCTAAAGTGGTGCCCGGAGAACGCTATTGTTGAACAAGATGGAAAAGCTTACATCCTTAGTCATAAATGCATTGGCTGTGGCGAGTGTTTGGCAGTCTGCCGGTTTGATGCCGTAAAGTATGACTGGGACATCGAATCAGGGTATATGCAGCGTAGTATGGCGGAACATGCTTACGGCGCGGTTAAAGATAAAGCAGGTAAGTCTTTCTATTTTAATGTAATGATCGATATGACCAAAGACTGTGATTGTTTTGACGTTGAGCAGTCCAAACTGATTCCGGATATCGGAATCCTGGCTTCTTCCGATCCGGTTGCTATTGATATGGCGACGCTGAATTTGACCGCCCAAACTAATGGCAGAACGTTGGCGGCGATGTCCTACTCCCATCATAATGCCATGATCCAAATTGAGCATGCGGCCAAAATCGGCATGGGTTCAATGGAATATGAATTAATTACATTAGATTAGAATTATCTTATCACTCAATAATCTGGTCGAGGCTACAAATGCTAAGATATGTACTATTGTTCGCTAAGATGGAAAGTCAAGCACTGTGCATTATGGAAGGCGGGTAATAATGAAAATAGTAATAGATGAGAGCATAAGCCAGGTTGTGCCCAACTGCCATCTGGGGTATCTACATATAAAGGATGTTGTTGTCCGCGGTACCCCGCCAGCCTTAAGCCAGGAATTTTTAAAGCTGCAGTCTGAAGTTGCCGAGGCTTACAACCTTGAAATTCTCCCTAAACTTCCCCGCATCATGGCCGTTCGCAATATGTATAAAAAGTTGGATTTTGACCCTTCACGGTATCGCCCGGCATCTGAGGCGCTCGTGCGGCGGGTTCTCCAAAATAAGGGATTATATTACGTTAATAGTGCGGTTGACGTAAATAATTATTGCTCCATTAAATACATGTTACCTTTTGGTCTATATGATATGGATCGAATCAACGGCGATATCCTATATCAAAGGGTTAGTGAAGGAACATATACCAATATTGCCGGCAATCTGGTAAATACTGACGGCAAACCTTTTTTAACCGACCAGCTTGGCGTATTTGGCAATCCTACTTCCGATTGTCAGCGGACGGCAGTTACATTAACGACGAGAAATCTGTTGTGCGTGATTTATGCTGATGAAGCTGTCAATACGGCAGAATTAAGTTCAATGCTGGATTTTGCGGCGGAAATGTTCCTATGCTATAATAAAGGTTCAGTGACAGCGAAAGGTTTTGCCTCAGTTTATGAAGGGATTAGAGAGGGGACTGGGCAATGAAATACATCAGCACTCGCGGTGCTATTGGTGAAATAGAATCGGCCGCCGCTATTGCCGCTGGCATTGCTCCTGACGGGGGACTTTATGTGCCTGGAGAGTTGCCGACGATAAATCTCCAGGGCATAGGCGGTTTACTTCCTTTGTCTTATCAAGAACGGGCAGTCAAAATTCTTAGCCTGTTTTTGTCTGATTATAGTTATGAAGACTTGGTCGAGTGCGTTACGGCTGCCTACAATCTTGAAAAATTTGATTCCCCGGCTGTAGCGCCTGTTGTTACTGTCGGCAATAATACCCACATGCTCGAACTATGGCATGGTCCTACTAGTGCTTTTAAGGATATGGCTCTGCAGCTTTTACCGCATTTACTGTCCAAGGCTCTGACCAAAATCGGCGAACAGGCTGAAATTGTTATTTTGGTAGCGACTTCCGGCGATACAGGCAAAGCAGCTCTGGACGGATTTAAGGATGTTGAACGAATTAAGGTTATCGTATTTTATCCTGAGCACGGCGTTAGCCAGATTCAACGGTTGCAGATGGTCACCCAGCAAGGAGGCAATTTATCTGTAATCGCTGTTCGCGGGAATTTTGATGATACTCAGACTGGTGTGAAGGAAATATTTAACGATCCTGCCTTCAACTATGAACTCTTGGAGCATGACTATAAACTTTCGTCAGCGAATTCTATCAACTGGGGAAGACTCGTACCCCAAATAATTTATTACTTCAGTGCTTACTGTGATTTGGTGCGCGAACAGCACGTTTCTTGGGGACAGCCGGTAAATTTCGTGGTCCCTACCGGTAATTTTGGCAATATACTGGCAGGATATTATGCAAAATTGATGGGCTTACCCATAAACCGTCTCATTTGTGCTTCCAATAGTAATAATGTATTGACGGAATTTATCAATACAGGCACTTATAACCGGAACCGGCCGTTCCACAAAACCTACTCCCCTTCCATGGACATACTGATATCCAGTAATTTGGAAAGACTGTTGTTTCACATATCGGCAGCCGACTCCGCAAAGGTTCAGGGTTGGATGGAACAACTAAGGTCTACCGGAATGTATCAAATTGAAGCAGAATATTTCACTAAAATAAAAGAAATATTCTTTGCCGGTTATGTGGATGACACGGAAACAACTGAAACCATCAGGCAGGTATTTAATGATTTTAATTACGTATTAGATCCGCATACGGCGGTCGCCTGGAGAATTGCTGATAATTACCGGCTTGAGACAGGGGACGGCATACCGAATATTATCGTTTCTACCGCAAGTCCATTTAAATTTAACGCGACGGTTTTAGCCGCTTTATCCGCAAGTAAGAGCTTATCAGAGCAGGCGGAATTTGGTTTGCTGGCTATGCTTGCTTCTTTAACGGGATGGAAGGTGCCGCGGGCGCTAAGTGAACTGGAGCATCTGAAAGTACTGCATAAATATACCTGTGATAAGGATAAAATGTATTTGGCTGTCAGAGATGCTCTCGCTGGGTTAAAAAAATAGTAATTATTATTAAATATAATCATAGTCAATAAGACTTGGCAGGAATACCAAGTCTTATTCATTTTGTTTAGAATTTTTTACTCAATATATGTAAAAATATATTATAAAAAAATTGTATTTGCGTTAAATTACTGACTAATTGTTTCTTTTGTATACACAACTCCTGTGATATAATGACAACTAAAATGATAACGCGATTCTAAACAGATGGAGGAATTATGTAATGAATGTGATCCCGGCCGACGCCATTCGTATTTTTGAAGGAGAAGGATTGGATAATATTCACTATAACCTGACACCTAGTGAATTAGTGGAATTTGCGTTGTCAAGAGGTGAAGGATTAACGACTTTCACCGGTGCTTTGCGAGTAACTACCGGCAAATATACCGGCAGGTCCCCCAATGATAAATTTATTGTTGACTCACCGGCAATCCATAATGAAATTGACTGGACCGGCAACAAACCTTTTGGTACCGATAGGTATTATCATTTATATAATCGAATGATGGCTTACATGCAAAACCGGAATTTATTCGTATTTGACGGGTTTGCCGGGGCTGATCGGAAGAATCGCGTCATTGTCCGTTTTATTAATGAATTTGCCTGGCAGAATTTATTTGCTCATCAACTGTTTATTCGTCCTCAGGCCAGCGGGCAGAATCTGATTCCTGACTTTAAAGTAATATGCATGCCGGGCTTTAAGGCATCACCGGCGATCGACGGGACCAACTCCGAGGCATTCATCATTCTTAATTTTGAAGCGGGCACCATCCTTATTGGTGGTACCGGCTATGCGGGAGAAATGAAAAAATCAATTTTTTCCGTAATGAATTATATTTTGCCGCAGGAAGGTATCTTGCCCATGCATTGTGCCGCTAATGTGGGTCAGTACGGAGATACCGCGCTTTTCTTCGGGCTAAGCGGTACCGGAAAAACTACTTTATCTGCAGACTCCAGCCGCCGGTTAATCGGTGACGACGAACATGGCTGGAGTGATGACGGAATATTTAACATTGAGGGCGGCTGTTATGCAAAGTGCATCCGCCTCAGTTACGAAACCGAACCTCAGATATGGGAAGCCATCCGTTTTGGCGCGGTCCTTGAAAATGTGGTTATGGACTCTCATTCGCGTGTGGTTGATTTTGATTGTGAGAAAATTACTGAGAATACCCGCGCGGCATACCCTGTGGATTATATTCCCAATGCATTGATTCCGGGTGTAGCCGGACATCCCACAACCATTGTATTTTTGACTGCCGATGCCTTGGGTGTATTGCCGCCGATTGCCAAACTTACCAAAGAGCAGGCTATGTACCATTTTCTATCGGGTTATACCAGCAAACTAGCCGGTACCGAAAGAGGAATAACCGCGCCTGAGGCCACCTTTTCCGCTTGTTTCGGATCACCGTTCCTGCCTTTATCGCCCCTGAAGTACGCGGAGTTACTGGGAGAAAAACTGGAACGGTACAATACCAATGTGTTTTTAATTAACACCGGCTGGTCCGGCGGCCCGTACGGCACCGGTTCCCGCATGAGTCTGCTCCGTACCCGGGCCATGGTTACTGCCGCTATTGAAGGGCGACTGGATGATGTAGAATACGAACTTGACCCGGTATTTAATGTTTATGTACCCACTTCTTGTCCCGGGGTACCAACGGATGTCCTGACGCCGCGCAATACTTGGCCCGACAAGGATGCTTATGACCGTCAGGCGCAAGAATTGGCCCGACTTTTTATCAAAAACTTTAGTAAATATGAAAATATGCCGTTGAAGATTATTGACGCCGGACCTAAAGCTTAAATAGTTGTTGATATATTTATTACTTTCCGCCGCCAAAGGCGATGAACAGCATGAATAGCACTCCGATGATAATAATCCAGTCTATCAGTTGTGGTGATTTTTTCGTATTTTTCACTTTGGCCCGAATTTTCTTCCGGGCAAGGGAACGTTCCAGCTCTTCATCATAGATTCTTTGTTTTTCTTTGGCCGTTAAAGACATGAAATCACCTCGCCGCAGTTATAAGCTTATATGTTAAGTATAATTGAGAATACATGTAAAAATATGTAAAATAACGATTTGTACCATGACATATTACTTGAATTGAAAAAGGATGATAAGGCGCATAAAATTGAGCTGCTTTAAACTCTAGTGTCTTGACCACATTATCTTTTTAGTTTGATGACGGACAAAATGGCAAATGGCGGCGTCAGCCCCTCCTAGCAGACCCCTTCCAGTATGCGTCGTCGGGTCTTCCTTGTCCTTTGCCATTTTGTCTCGCCCTAAAACTAAAATATAACATGGTCAAGACTCTAGGGCAGCTCAATTTTTTTCGTTACTATTTTAATTTACGGCTAACCCACTTGTAGAAGTGATAGTTTCGTTTCACGTTTCATTGTTAGCTTTTGCCCAATTGGTTTGTGGCCGGAAGGTTTTGTTTTAAGCCAAGTAACGGACCAAACAAATCTCCCCGCGATTTGACTCGGTCCAAAACCTGCTGAGCTTCAAAAACAAGTGAATTAGGATTATTCTCATGCCAGGCGGCCTCAACCTCTTCCCATGTTACCGGGGTGGATACAGTGGCCAATTCTCCGGCTCTTAATGAATATACACAAACAGTGGTTTTATGTTCATCGTTTTGACTCCAGTCAATGAAAACTTTCCCGCTTCGCAGTTTTTTTTTCATATTGGCAACAACTTTTTGGGGGTATTGCTCCTGTAAACGGTTAGCCAGTAAGCGGGCATAGCTTTTGGTGTGGTCGTAGCTTAGGGGTGTATTGAGTGGAACGTATACCTGCAATCCTTTGGCGCCGGAGGTTTTGGGGAAACTTTTGAGATCCTGCTTGGCCAGCATTTCCTTTAGCCACAGAGCTACCTGGGCACAATCGACAATGGTTGCCGGGGGACCGGGGTCTAAATCAAACACTAAGAGAGACGGACTGGCGATTTCGGGTGCGAGGGAAAGGGAGGTGTGAAGCTCCAAGACGGCTAAGTTGGCTGCCCATATTAAAGTCGACAGATCAGCGGCATTACAATAGTTAATGTATTTCCGGTTTCCTTCGCTCCATACCGGGATGGTTTTTACCCACTCCGGACGGTGTACGGGACAATCTTTTTGATAAAAAAATTTGCCTGTCACGCCGTTGGGGTAACGTTTGAATGTTAAGGGCCTGTTAGCAAGGTGGGGCAAAAGGACCGGTGCTATACGGATATAATAATCCAGCATTTGCCCTTTGGTGAAGCCGGTAAGGGGATAGAAAACCTTGTTCAAGTTGGCAAGCTTCAACTTTTTCCCCGCAACTTCAATCGTTGTTTTATCCGAAATATTATTGGGCACGGGATTTTTTCCTCCCGGAGCTTACGACTGTTTTGCCTGCTTTATCCGGATTTTTTTTGATGGCGGAGATACTCGCTTCCAGGGCAGCCATTAAGTCGATCACTTTTGCTCCTTCTTTTACTTCCGGCTGAACGGCGATAGTTTGGCCTTCCGCTTTTTGTTCAATCATTTTTATGACTTGTTCGTAGTATTCATCATGATATTTTTCCGGCTTAAAGGCGGCTGAAAGGGACTCAATCAACTGTTCAGCCATGGCTAGTTCACGCTTGTCCGGTTCAACGCCTGTATCCGGCAATTCTTCCAACTGGGCGAGAGATATAAGTTCATCCGCAAAATGCATGGTAGACAATGAGAGGGCTTGTCCTGACGGCCGGATTGCAGTCAGGTATTGTTTGTTGCGGATCACAACTTTGGCTATAGCCACTTTTCCTGTTTTCTGCATAGCCTTTAGCAAGAGAGCGTAGGCTTTAGCCGACCCTTTATCCGGGGTCATATAGTATGAATTGTCAAAATACATGGGATCAATTTCGCTAAGACTGACGAAATCTTCAATAGCAATGGTTTTGGCATTCTTAGGTTGTATAGTCTCAAGTTCTTCACTGGAAACGACAACATAACGGTCTGGTGAAATTTCATAGCCCTTTACGATATTTTCATTGGGAACTTCTGCTCCATCGGTAGAACAAACTTTTTTCAAGTTAATGCGGCAACCGTCGGATTTTCTTAACTGATTAAAATGAATGGTTTTCTTTTTTACAGCATTATACAATTTTACCGGGATATTCACAAGGCCAAAGCTGATAGCCCCGCTCCACACAGGTCTAGGCATGTACATCATCTCCTCGCGGCAAATATTCGGTATCTAACGATTTTTAAGCAGTTCGTGACACTTGATAGCTGAGCGGATAGACAATAGTGACTATTGGGTTGGTTCGCGGGTTACTTGGTGTGGCTCAATATCGGTTCGGAGGCCTTTAAAGGCAGGATGGCGTAAAGTACCATTGGGTGTCCATTCTGTAAACTCAAATTCGCCGACAAACAGGGGTGTTACGTATACTGCGTTTGGGACCCGCGGGTCGGTGGAAAAGGGGTTCATGTCTTGTTCGTGGGGCTTAAGCAGGCGGGACAATCTGTCAAGGGTGTTGCGGGTAAAGCCTGTTCCGGCTTTACCGGCGTAAATAAACCGGTTGGATTGGTCATAGTATCCTATTAGCAGTGCTCCGATTTGGCCGTGGCGATTTCCTTGACCGGGTACCCAACCGCCGATCACAAGTTCCTGGCGCCGCTGATTCTTGATTTTAATCCAAGCTCCCGTTCTTTTGCCGGGCTGATAAGGACTGTCAAGACGCTTGGCAATAATCCCTTCTAAACCAAGTTGTCTGCTGGCGGCAAGGATGGTATTGCCGTCGCCGGTTTTGTAGTCCGGAGTTTGCCAGGAAGGACCGTTTAGCTCCAGTTCTGCCAGTAGTTTGCGTCGCTCCGTATACATTAAATCAAGGCAAGACCGGTTATTGAAGAGCAATATATCAAAAATGATGTATTGTACAGGTATTTCCTGCATTTTAGCTTCAATTGCCTTAGCATCCGACAAGCCCATTCGGTGTTGGAGATCGGAAAAAGAAGGAAGCCCTTGGTTATTATAGGCAATAATTTCGCCATCTAAAACAAGCTTTCGATTATTCATTGATATTCCCAACCTGTGAAGTTCCGGATATTGAGCAGTAATATCTTTATTGTTACGACTCATGACAGTGGCCTGATTGTCTTTTATATAACATATCGCCCTTAGACCATCCCATTTAATCTCATACCCGTAGTCTGCCTGTTCTTCCGGCAGAGAACCGGCTTTGGCCAGCATCGGTTTAAAGATCAGCACATGTTTTCCTCATTCCTTAATTAAAAAGGTGATTCAGTAATAGTATCTTTGCGTGACCAGTGGTCTGCTATAGAATTAGGGTTTACAGACCACTTGGGAAATATGAGGGAAAAATAAAAACAGGCCCATGATTTGGCCTGAAAAAACTAAAACGTCATAAGACAAAGGAACCGGAACCACAGAGACACCGAGGACACAGAGGGACACAGAGGGACACAGAGAAAGGATAAGGAAGAGCGTTGAAAAACATAAATAATTAATCCCTCTGCGCCTCTGCGGTAAAACGTTCTTCCCTGTGGCGCCCAATATATTGGCATGGAGGTCTGCCTGGATTACCTGTTTGCTTTGAAACAATCCCGGCAATATACAGGTCTGCCGGTGGTAGGTTTAAAGGGAACCTGGGTGGTAATTCCGCAAGCACTGCAGGTTGTTTCGTACATTTCACGCTGCTGGTGCGGTACTGCGCTCACGCGGCCGCCACTTTGGCGCTTTCTGGCGGCGCGACATTCGGGGCAGCGGGACGGGGCATTTTGAAAACCTTTTTCGGCGAAAAAAGCTTGCTCGGATGCGGTAAAAATAAAACTTGCCCCGCATTCCTTGCAAGATAATTCTTTGTCTTGATAGTCCATTAATAACCAACCTCCTAGAAATAATTGACGCAAATCAATTGCCGGCCGGTTGGTTAGAGGATTTTAAGACTGCGAGCCATCCCAAAGCAATTATTTACCGTCATTTACTACACTATAACCCTGTCGCTGATTTATTGTCAAGATTATCCAAGTAATTTTTCCAGTTGATCTAAAGCAGTTAAGAATTTACGTAATGTTAATTCAACCGGATATGGCTCTGCCATATTCACTCCCGCCTGCTGAAGAATATTGAGAGGATAATCTGCTCCGCCGCTTTTTAGGAAGTTCAAATATTTTGCCTGCGCGGAATCATCCTGGGCAAGCATTTTTTCCGCCAATGCAGTTGCTGCGGCATAGCCGGTTACATACTGATACACATAAAAATGCCAATAGAAATGAGGAATGCGCGCCCACTCAATTTTGATTTGGTCATCAACCACTATGTTAGGACCGTAATATTTGGTGTTAAGATTGCGCCACAAGTCATCGAGGATGTCGGCGGTTAAGGTTTCTCCAGCCTCAACTTGTTGATAGATGACTTTTTCGAATTCGGCGAACAAGGTTTGGCGGTAGACGGTTGCCCTGACCAGTTCCAGATACTGATTAATAAGATAAAGTTTTTTCTGCTTGTCGTCTATGGTTTTAATCAGGTAATCATTGAGCAAGATCTCATTGGTAGTCGATGCAACCTCAGCGGTGAAGATAGTATATTGTGACGTTGCATAAGGTTGATTGGACTGACTGTAATAGCTGTGTAGCGCGTGACCCATCTCATGCGCCAGGGTGCTGACGTCTTCCAGACGGTCATGATAGTTTAGAAGAACAAAAGGGTGGACGCTGTAAACACCCCAACAGTAAGCGCCGGTCTGTTTGCCTTTGTTTTCATAAACGTCAATCCAGCCGGAAGCAAGCCCTTCATTAAGGATAGCGATATATTCCGGACCAAGAGGAGCAAGGCCTTCTTTAACAAGTTTCAGGCCATCGGTATAAGAAACTTTGAATTTGACGTCCGGAACCAGCGGGGCGTACAGATCATACATATTTATTTCATCCAGACCGAGTGCTTTCTTTTTCAAAGATACGTAACGATGGAGCGGCTCCAGGTTCTGGTTAACTGTTTTGATTAAATTGTCATATACTTCGATTGGGATATTGTCGCCATGCAAGGCCGACTCCAGGGTTGAATTATATTTTCTTGCTTTTGCATAGAAGAAGTTGGTTTTCACATTGGCGGACAAGGTAGCGGCAAAAGTATTCCGGTAGTGATTGTATTCGCCTAATAAACCGGTGAATGCATCCTGCCGCACGCGGCGATCGGATGACATGATGAATTTGCGGTATCTGCCTTCACTGAGGCGGACAGGGTTATTTTCTTCGTCTTTGATCTCAGGAAAAACCATGTCCGCGTGAGCGAGCATATTAAAAATGTTTTCCGGCGCTTGGGTTACTTCCGACGAACGGGAAAGCAACTCTTCCTCGGCCGGAGATAAAACGTGCTTTTTCTGTCTGGCCAAATTATCGAAATAGAAGCTGTATTCCGTCAGTCCTGTTTCATTTTTACGATAAAAGGATAAGACATCATCGGCAAGGGATAGGATTTCCGGTTCGATAAATGCCGTTGTTCCACCAAGTTCAGCCAGGAGACTTTCAATTTTTCCGACCATTCCCTGGTATTTGGGGTCAGCGGTATTTTCATCCCGCTGCAGCCGTGAATATGCATGTAGCTTGCTTGCTATAATACTTAATTCGTCCCGTAGTTTTAAGCAAGCTAACAGCGTTCCGGCTGATTCGGATAAAGCGCCTTTATAGCCGGATATTTTTTCCAGAGATGCTTTAACTTTATTCAAATCACTTTTCCAGGCTTCTTCATTGCTGTAAATATCTTCAATGCGCCATTGATACTTTTTAGGAATATCGGTACGGGCGGGCAGGTCGGCGCCGGATTGACTGCTGTCGGCGTTAGTTTTATGTTGTGGGCCGGTTTTGGCGGCGTGCAAGATTGTAGTTGTCATGAGTGTAATAACACTTCCTTTTTTTAGATAATTTCGGTATACTTTAGTAATATATTAGCATGATTTGGTATAATTCCTGTATATTGTGCCCGCAAGTTGGAGTTTTCTATACTTTATAATACTTCATTATCCCCTCGCAAATGCTGTCGGCAGCGTTTTCCCGGCCGTCAGTGCTTGACAATAACATTTCTTCCACCGGGTTTGAGATGAATGCTACTTCAACCAATATTGCAGGCATATCGGTATAACGGAGTGTATAAAAGCTGGCAAACCGGGAGCCCCGGTCTTTTGTGCCGAGACGATTTCCTATACATTCCTGCACTAGTTTTGCCAACTGTACTGATTCCCGGTCTCCATAGTGAAATGTAGTTGTGCCGACAGCAGTTTTACTGGTAAAAGAATCGTTGTGGATGCTGATAAACAGATCCGCTTCGGCATCGTTGGCAGCACTAACTCTGACCCGGAGTTCTTCGTCCGGGATTGCATCAGGATAAGCAACGTCTTTATCGCTGTCGCGGGTCATGATAACAGTGGCGCCATTTTTCTCCAGCTTATCTCTGAGGAGAAGGGCAATCGCCAGGGTATGATCTTTTTCGGCAGTACCGGCAGGTCCTAGCGACCCGGGGTCGCTTCCCCCGTGTCCCGGATCAAGGCAAAATACTTTGTTGGCTAAACGGGCGCTTTCTTCAACCCGCTCTTCATTTGGTTTATCCACAGGCAGAGGCGGTACGCTGGAATCCTTGGAATTAATTAACACCAGCTCTCTGGTAGCGTCGTAACGAATTCCCCATTTAAGGTTTTTCGCAACATTTTTCAGAGTAATTAAAAGGTCACGGCTGACTCGGACATTACCCGGCAAATAATGCCCGTCTATTATGATTCGCATAATAATCACCTTCCCTGAATGCATCAGCGATATAGTTTACCTTGATTCATTTTATGCTGCAGTCAGGCGGGCGGTGAAAGAGTTGCAAACCTTCCCGGGCAGGATAATTTCAAAGCAGACGGGAATTAATAGATGAGATAATAAGTTATTCCGGTTAATCAGAGGGTAAAACACGCAACCCTTAATTTAGGGAGGCTGGTCCAAAATGCGTGGATGCACCGTTGCATAGGGCCTTTTGTCGTGCCTGTAGAGGTGAATGAATTGAAAATTCTACTAATAGCTTTAAACGCCCAATATATACATTCTTCTTTGGCGCTCCGTTCTTTGCGTTCTTATTGTGAGTCTGAGTCATTGAAGCAGGATAATGAATTTATGATTCGGGAGTATACCATCAATAATGATTTGCTTGCTATGCTGAGTGATATTTATCGGCTAAAACCGGAGGTAATTGGGATAGCATGTTACATATGGAATATGAACTTAATTTTAAATCTGGCAAGTCTGATAAAAAAAGTTCTGCCCAATGGCAAAATTGTGTTAGGTGGACCGGAAGTTTCCTATGATCCCGATACTATCCTTGAAAAATATCCTGCCATCGATTATATTGTTATGGGTGAAGGGGAAGAGGCTTTTGCCGCTTTGCTTAAGGTACCGGCCGGATACAAAGAAGAACGTGTACCGGGGCTGTGTTACAGGCGAGGGGCGGATGTGGTTGCCAATGGCTTACCCAATATCATCCCCGACCTTAATAGTTTGCCTTTTCCTTATGTCACCACCGATATCTACGATTTAAAAGATAAAATTATTTATTATGAAAGTTCACGCGGTTGCCCGTTCTCTTGCCAATACTGTCTGTCCAGTATTACTCAAGGAGTACGTTTTTTGAGCCTGGAGCGGGTGTTTAACGACTTGGAGTTTTTTATCAGGCACGATGTAAAGCAAGTTAAATTTGTTGATCGGACTTTTAATGCCCGCAAGGATCACTATTTCCCCATACTGAAGTTTTTGGCAAATCAGAGTTGCCGTACCAACTTCCATTTCGAGATTGCTGCCGATATGTGGGATAGGGAGGTGCTCAGTTTTTTGCAGACTGTTCCGCCGGGGCGATTCCAATTTGAGATTGGGATTCAGTCAACGAACCAATCTACTTTGTGTGCCATTCAGCGTCAGAATAACTGGGAACGGATTGCAAACAATGTTCGCTGCCTTCACAAACACGGCAACATTCATCTTCATCTTGATTTGATTGTCGGCCTGCCTTATGAAGATATGAATAAATTTGCACGGTCATTTAATGATGTTTATAGTTTACAGCCCGATATGCTCCAGATTGGTTTCTTGAAGCTGCTTAAAGGATCAGGTATCCGACGGGAAGCGGCCAAGTATGGTTATGTATACATGGATTCGGCACCGTACGAGGTATTGGCCAATAATTGCCTAAGCTATGATGAAATTCGCAGACTTAAGATTATGGAAGAGGTGTTTAATCAAGTTTACAACAGCGGCAGATTTCGGTATAGTTTGCCTTGGATGATTCTAAAGCATACGGGAAGCGCTTTCAAATTCTATTACGACCTTGCGGCTTATTGGGAAGAACGCGGGTTGCACCTTGTGTCTCACGGGGTAAAATCACTATATTTATACATGGCTCAATTTTTCGAAAAGGGTCATTTACAAGACATGAATCTATACCTGGAGTTCTTAAAGTTTGATGCCTTATTGGCGGATAAAGTTTTGGTCCGCCCGGAATTTCTACCTTGGAATCAATCTGCTCAGCATGAAAGCGACCCCTGGGAGAAAGAGAAAGCATCCTATTGGCGGGATGCTGACCGGGTCAGCCGCTATGTGAAAAATTACAGTTTCACAACATGGCGGGACATTAAGAAAAAGTATCATATTGAGGTCTTTAATTATGACATTCCTTCCTATATACAAGAAAGATTACCAGGGAGTACTACCGTACAACAAAAAGAAGTCGCTATCCTGTTTTCATACGCCGGCAACAGCCCGGCGTTTCAAACAATCAAGCCGGAAGATTTTTGGTGATAAGAAGGTACCTGCTTATTTTACAAATGCCACGAACTGCTTAGAAATCGCCAGATACCGTTGCATATGAAAAAAACTTATTGTAATGATATTTGCTAATTACAGTTCTAACCATCATAGTCAGACCGTAGGCGCGACGGGGACCGGAACGGAGGCGTACTGGTGGTTCGCACAGACTACTTAGAAAAAGGCTAACTAGGCCAGAACGGTTGTAGTGAGGACCGCAGGAGCAACGACGCAGATGGCGGTTTATAAGCAGTTCCCAACTTAAAGTGAATAATCATGAAAGGAATTGTTTCATGAGGTATTACATGTATTCGGAATACCTAAAGCAGCGATACGGCGAAAAAGTATACAAGCTGCCCATAAGCTTGCCGGTAACCTGCCCCAACCGGGATGGAACATGTGGTATCAACGGCTGTGTATTTTGCGGTCAGATTGGAGCCGGTTACGAGAACCTGCCTGCGTCCATGACAGTTGCAGCTCAGATAAAAGCGAATAAAGAACACATTGCCGCTAAGTACAAAGCAAGTAAATTTATTCCTTACTTCCAGAACTTCAGCAACACTTACCTTCCTGTTGATAAACTGGAAAACTATTTGTTGGCAGCCTGCCGGGAAGGAGCGGATATTGTTGGGATTGCACTGGCAACGCGGCCGGATTGTGTTCATGATCAATATCTTGATTTGCTTTCCCGTATAAAAGAAGAGTATGGAGTAGATATTGTCCTTGAGCTGGGTCTGCAAACTGTGAATTATCATACCCTTGTAAAAATCAACCGGGGACATACGCTGGCGGAGTTTATTGACGCCGTAGTGCGAGCCAAGCGGTATGGTATAGACATTTGTGCGCATTTAATCTTGAATTTGCCCTGGGACGATATGGCTGACGTTGCAGAAAACGCTAAGATCGTCTCGGCTCTCGGTATTGACCAAGTTAAGCTGCATGCCCTGTACATTGTTAAAGACACGGTTATGGCCGAATGGTATCAACGGGGGACAATCGCCTTGATCAGTAAGGAAGAATACATCGAGCGGGTAGTGACCTTCCTGGAGCACTTACATCCCCGCATTACTGTCCAACGTTTAATCGGCAGGGCCCCCGAGCAAAACACCTTATTTACCAATTGGCAAACCGGTTGGTGGAAAATTCGGGACGCGATTGAACAGCGTTTGGAAGAATTAGATACATGGCAAGGCAAAAGATGTAACTATTTGAACGGTCGGGCGGTACAAAAGTTTATATAGATTGTACGCGTTTGCGCACCATTGTTGTCTTTCCCGCAGCTAAGAGCTGTCAGTCCCGCCGATAAAAAAGCCCGGCGGGATGGACGGGAGCTACTTGACTGCTTTAAGTTGGTGAATGGCGGCTTCTTGCTGAAATAGGCGATTATTGAGCACGTCAAATTTGGCGTTTAGCTCAGATACATCTTCTCAAGCTTGTCAAACTCGTAAGTTAGTAATGGCGGATTTTGCCACTTGGTTGAATGAAAGGGAAATAGTGTATACAATTCAAAGAAAACTTGCTTTTCTGTGTATTTTCATGACATATTTACAAAGGGAGAGTATGTTGTTAATATTATACTTGCAAGTCGTTTTTAAGGAGAGTGTAATATTGACAATGGAAAAACTTCAGCTATTGGAGCGTATTCATAAGCTCGCTTCTATAGTGCATAGCGAAGATTTAAAGGACTTTAACCTGACTGAAGAGAGCATCCAAGAAATTCGTAAAGCGCTGGATGCTTTAACTGAAAAGTATATAACCTGCTACTGCTGAACATCGTCTTAACGATGTTTTTTTTTTAATCCCTGGGTTTCGTTTCATTTGCTATTCATGCAATGAACGGTAGTTTTTTGATAATGGCAAAAAATAGGTATGGAAAATCTAGGTGGAATTTTGGTATTATAGTATTAAAATAGACCTTTTTAGGATATTAAGCAGGGAGAGAACAAAATGGAGTGGGTTTTCTGGAAAAAGAAGCGACATTCGTTGGATGAACAACTTGGCGGCATTAATCAGCAGATTGCAGAAATGAAGGATGGATTGACTCGGCTGGAGGATATGAGTGAGGCTGGGGTGAGTCAGAGTGCCGACTTCAACGCGCAGATAGCCAAACTAGCCAGACTGCAATACAAATCCGGGCAGGAAATACAGGCCGGATTGGCCGGTCTGCACCAGATGCTGGGACAAGTACTGGAACGACAGGCTGAACTCGCTCTGGATACTGCTCAAGTTGACGTTTTAAACAAACAAAACGAACAGTTGCGGGCCGCGTTAATAGATCAGCTTGATGAGTTGGATGCAGTTTGTGCCCGGCTGGATGCGGCAGCCGAGCATTCGTGGCAGACAGTGCTTAATCAGTGGCGATGTCGGATCAGCCGGGCTTTGGCAGAAGTTGGCATACTGGAAGTTGAAGTGGTTGGCAAGACCTTTGCCCCGGAGATCGCTGAATGCGTAGGGACGGTGATAAGACCTGCCGGTAGTCCAGAAATTCCTTATGAGGTGGCGGAAGTTCTGCGGCGGGGTTTTATAACTCGGGATGGAGTTCTACTGCGTAAGGCGCAGGTGGTTACATACAGGGAGGATCACTATGAGCAAAAAAATAGTTAGGCCGATAGTGGGGATTGATTTGGGGACTACTAATTCGGCAGCGGCATATATTCACAATGGACAGCCGGAAATTATTCCGCTGTCCGACGGTAAACGGCTTATGCCGTCCGTTGCTATGATGGATATGCAGGGACGTATTATTGTTGGTGAGACGGCACGGGCTTCGCTGGTGGCTATGCCTGACCGGGTCGTCGCCGCCGTGAAGCGCAGGATGGGTTCTACGGAACTTATTACCATGGCCGGTCAGCAATTTTCAGCGCAAGAAATTTCCGCTATTATTCTCAAGGAATTGAAAAAACATATTGAAGCAAAATTGGGCGGCGATGAAATTGAGGCAGTAATAACTGTTCCTGCTTATTTTACCGACGAACAGCGGCGAGCTACCAAACAGGCCGGGGAATTGGCCGGTTTTGCGGTGGAAAGGATTATTAATGAACCTACGGCGGCAGCCTTGGCGTATGGACTTAATAAGCTGGGGGAAGACCGGCATATATTGGTGTACGACTTGGGCGGGGGGACATTTGACGTTTCGGTTGTGGAAATGATAAGCGGGATACTGGAAGTAAGGGCTTCAGCCGGAGATAGCCAGTTGGGCGGCGAGGATTTTGACTGGCGGCTGGTCGATTGGCTGGCCGAAAAAGTAAAAAAAAGCCATGGCATAGACCCTCGCCAAGACATACGGGCAAAGAGCCTGTTAAAAGAGCAGGCCGAAAAGATAAAAATGAAACTATCCACCGCAGATAAGGTTTCTGTGGAAATTCCGTTGCTTACGATGAAGCGTAACCGGCCGGTGGGACTATTTACCGAGATTACTCGCGAAGATTTCAACCAACTGATCAAAGATTTGCTGGATAAAACAACGGACTGTGTGAAGAGAGCGCTGGCGGATGCCGGCATTTTGCCGGCAGATGTGCAGGATATCTTGCTGGTGGGGGGGTCGACCCGCATCCCGCGGGTGCGGGAAATGATTGTTGAGTTATTCAAGAAAGAACCGCGTGCGGATGTAAACCCGGATGAAGCGGTGGCTCTCGGTGCGGCGGTTCAGGCCGGCATAAAAGGAGGCGCTCTGTCGGCAAGCGGTCTTATTGTCACCGATGTTGCCCCATTTTCCCTGGGGGTTGCGGTGGCCCGCAATTACAACGGTGTTATGCGGTCAGGAATTTTCCATGTCATTATTCCGCGCAACACGCCGGTACCCGCAGCTCGAACAGACAAATTTTGCACAGCCGTCCCTGAGCAGACCGAGGCGGAAATAGAAATATATCAGGGAGAACATGAACAGGTAAAACGCAATCATTTGCTGGGTAAGTTCTTATTGCAAGGCATACGATCAAACCGGCGGGAACCTGAAAGGATTGACGTGACGTACCGGTATGATTTGAATGGTATTCTGGAAGTAACGGCCAAATGTGTTTCCAATAACAAAGAACAAAGCCTGACGGTACATGACGAACTGGCCCGCGATTCTCAGGAAGCCTTTCAGGATAGCATGGAAAAACTTAACATTCTGTATTCCCATACTGAGGATGGCGCCGAGGAATATTTACCCGCTGAGGACCCTGACGGGGATGATGATTGGCCGGAAGACGAAATTGGGCCGGAAAAATTTGACGCTCTTCGCAGGCAGGCTGTCTTGCTGCGCACCAGAATACAAAATATTGAAACCGTTTGCAATGATCTGCAGCAGGAAAAATTGAAACAAATTGACCAGAAACTATCGGAAACTTTACTGCTTGCTGAAGAAAATGCTTATCCACTATTGCAGGAGGCGGTCGATGAGGCGGCTGATTTTCTCATTGAATTGGAAACTTGGGAGGAATAAGTATGAAACAGGAACCCCTGTTTGATAATTTGGAAGAACTGCCGCTGCCCAAGGAACAAGACGTGAAAAGTGGAAAGGAAGAAGCTGCGATTATTAAAGAGCGACGGGAACAAAAGAAAAAACAACCTGCCGGCAAGCCGCAACCGGCTGCTGTTCTTAGGCGGCGCCGGAAAAAGGGACTGGCTATGGTGGAAGATTATTATGCCGTCCTTGGCGTCAGTAATACGGATAGCCTTGATATTTTAAAACGAAACTATATTGCCAAGGTAAAAGAACATCCTCCTGAAACCCACCCCGAGCAGTATCAGCTAATCCGCCAGGCTTATGATACCCTGCGCGACGCCGGGCGGCGCAAGGAGTATGATGTTTTACGCAAGTACGGCGAATCTGTTGATGACCTTGTGCATGAGGCTATGAACAGCAGTATGGGTAATGCAGAAAAATTACTGAACCGGGCATTGGCTATCGACCCTGGATACCAAAAGGCAAGGCTGGCTTTGGCCTATTTATACTTACACCAAGATAAAGAAACCAAATTTGAGGAACAGTTCACCGTATTGCGGGAAACGGTCGGCGATGAGGTTTGGCCGGCCTTGTGGAAAACTAAAATCGTCATGTTGCTGGAAGAATATCATGGTGCGTGTGCGTTTGTTGAAGCTGAACAGCGGCGGCATCGCTATCCGGAAACTCTAACGCAAGATTGGGACATGTATTTGTCTGTTTATGAGTATGCGGACCGGGAAGAGGAATTTATGGCTGAGCTTGAAACCCGGGCCAGCGGTGCCGGCGGGGAAAATCCTGACGATATCGGGCTGTTTATTGCCTGGCTCCAGGTGGCTGATGCACTAGATGATAAGAAAAGCCTGAACAGGGCAGAACGGGAAACAGGCAAATTTATCAAGCGTTTTTGCCTGCCGCAACAAAGAACTGTTATTGCTGCGGCACTGTTGGCAGAATACCACAAATGCAAGGAAAGCGGCGACACGGATGGCGCCAAACGTATGGCTGATTTGGCGTATGCCGCCGACCGAAACAGCAAGGAAGTCCGGGAAACCCGGGAACAGGCGCAGGCTAATTATTCTATCGGCAAGGAAATGGAGCGGGCGCTAAATGACCAGCGGATTTTGCCGCTGGTTTTACTGGACGCTATGGAATGGCTGGTTGAGGAAGATGTACTGGATGGCGGTATGCTGGATGAACTTAGGAGTGCCTTACCTGACGAAATACTGGAAGAGTTGCGGGAAATGGATGAAGAATATGCCGCCAGCATTGTCTGTTTGAAGAAAAAATGTCCTATTATTTATCGACGGTTCCAGGCGCGCTGGGAAGCGTTGTTCAAGGAAAAGACCGGGGGATTGAACCGGGAGGCCAGACGGTCGTTGCGGCTATAGGTGCAACTCCAAAGGGGCTAACCTGTTATATTTCAGGTCAGCCCTTTATTTATTTAGGCGTAGGCTAAAATAAATAATTTAAGTTAGGCTTCTTTCCCTAAAGAGCAGTGACAGGGACCAGATACCAGCCAAACCAACTAGAGTGTAAACAGTCCGGCTGAGGAGAGAATTTTGTCCACCGAAAATAGCAGCTACTAAGTCAAGGTTAAACAACCCAACCAGCAGCCAGTTCAACGCTCCGGCGATAACTAATATTAGGGCCACTCTATCCATCATTTATTCCCCCTTGTTATTATATACATGTTTAGTTTACCCTCGGTTATTGCAACTTATTCTACTAAAGACTGGATATACAGGATGATAATTACCATATAAAATTTTATAGGAATATGATATAATTTTTGAGTTAATAGTATTGCTTTACTCCGGAGAGAGGAGTTGGATTGTATGCAAGACAATAGTATGAAATGGCTGCTGGGAGTAGTTACCGTTATTGTAACTCTTGCTTTGTTATTGGGTGGGCAGTTTGTGTGGAATCGCTATGCCGTAGCTAAACCTTTGGATAAAATGTTCAATGGGATTCAAGGTGTGGAACAGGTAACGGTGGATTTTAATGATCAGATAAAATCAAATGAACAGGTCAGTATTCAGGTCAAGCTTGGTGATATTGATAATTTGCAGAAAGTATATACTGAGGTAATAAAAAATTTGGAAAAAAAGGGTGGTACCCAAAAATATGACCTGGTAATTCAAGACGACCGTTCGCCGGAACTTGAAGATTTTTACTATTCTGTTCACTATTACATTCAAGAAGCTATCGTGACCGGGAAGTTTGCTGTAATGGCTGAAAGAATTCAAAGCCAGTCGAATTCTGCCGGTGTGAATACCCAAGTTTATGTGGATACCGATAATATCTATCTGCAAATGAAAAAAAACGGTCGTGCAATGTATGTCATTACACCTCGATCTCATTCCAAGGAGGTGAGATAGATGTATCGCATTGAAGTTGTGCTGGGTGTGGTGGTTGCCATATTGATTTTTCTGGCGATACAGGGCCTTGACATTTTGCCAGTCCTACTGTTCGGCAGCCTTTTGGGCGCCATCTATTATATGAATGTAAAACGGGCCGGCCGTAAGTCGTTTGCAGCAGTTGGGCAGACGGGAGCGGAGGAACAACTGATACACTTTGACGATATCGGCGGCCAGGATGTGGCCAAAGGAGAACTAAGGGAAGCACTGGAATTCATTAAAAATGTTGAGAGTATCCGAAGCCTTGGCATTCGCCCATTAAAAGGAATATTGTTAAATGGTCCCCCGGGGACAGGGAAGACATTGCTGGCGAAAGCCGCTGCCCAATTCACAGGATCTGCCTTTCTTGCCGCCAGCGGTTCTGAATTTGTTGAAATGTATGTAGGTGTCGGCGCCCAGCGGGTGCGGCAACTGTTTAAACAGGCCAGGAATATTGCCAAAAAGCATGGCAAGTCAAGTGCTGTGGTCTTCATTGATGAAATCGAAGTGCTGGGTGGAAAAAGAGGGCAAAACGCCGGTCATTTGGAATACGATCAGACTTTAAACGAGTTGCTGGTTCAGATGGACGGTCTATCTGCGGACGATGATGTCCGAATCCTGGTTATTGGGGCAACCAACCGGATGGATATTCTTGATCAAGCCCTCCTGCGGCCCGGTCGGTTTGACCGGCGAGTAAAGGTTGATTTGCCTGACAAAAAAGGCCGTCAACGGATTTTGGAATTGCACACGCGCAATAAGCCTCTGGCTGAAGACGTTTCGTTGGAAGATGTAGCCAGCGACACATTTGGGTTTTCCGGCGCCCACCTTGAAAGTGTCACCAATGAAGCCGCTATTTTAGCCTTTCGTGAAAGTAGCAGTACAATAACCGCTGAGCATCTGAAAAACGCGGTTGAAAAAGTTATTATGGGTGAAAAACTGGATCGAATTCCTGGACCGGAAGAAACTAAGCGGATTGCCATTCACGAGACCGGACATGCAATTTTAAGCGAATGGACCCAACCGGGTTCGGTCGCTAGTGTGAACATCGCGCCTCGCGGCAACGCATTAGGTTATGTACGACAAACGCAGCAAACAGACATATACATTTATACTGTTGAATATATTCAGAAGAAGATTTCAGTTGCAATCGCCGGTGCCATTGCCGAAGAGATCTTCCTGGGTAATCGGAGTACTGGCGCTGCCAATGATTTTAAACAGGCTGCCGAACTTTCAAAACAGATTATTTTTGGCGGTATGTCCGAACTTGGCATAGTTTCACCGGAAGATATTCCGCAAGAACTTCTCCACAATACCATTAGCGATATTCTGCAAAATATTGCGAAACAGGTCAAAGACATTTTGGCGGAACAACAATCGGCGATGGATATAACCGTTCAGACGCTTTTAAATCAGGAAGTAATATCCGGAAACGAATTCCGGACAATACTGGCAGATCAAAGCAATCAAAGTGAACTAGCGGAATCAGTATAGTAATAAAATGTAAAAGGCGCTCCCAAGAGCGCCGGTTAGATACTATTTTTTGTGATTGATGAAGGCAAGCAGGTAAAGCGTATTACCGTGTTTTCTGGCGAAATCCTCTTCAAACTGTTTAACGGTTGTCAGTTCTTCGCTGGACAAAGTTGCATAGGTAATGTCGGTAATATTATTGGGACACATAAGCGGCATATCTCCTTTCAGTCTGGATTTGGTGTTAATTTGTCCGGATAATAAAAGATCTATTCTATATATGTCCCATTAAAGAATGATATCCGGGTATTAGGATAAGCTGAGGTTAAGCGACAGCGGCGAAGCGTTCCTAATACCCGGATATCATTAATTTTTTAATTGGTATGTATTTAGATACGGTTACTGCAGTTGAGTACATTGCGTATTTTGTGTTTGACCATGTTCTTGATAGCTTCACGTGCGGGTTTCAAGTATTGACGGGGATCAAAATCCGCAGGATTTTTCGCAAAGTGTTCACGGATGCTGGCAGTCATCGCCAGGCGTAGGTCGGTATCAATATTAATCTTGCATACACCCATCTTACCTGCTTTTAGCAGCATATCTTCCGGAACACCCTGGGCACCATGGATTTTGCCGCCATACTGGTTGCATTTTTCCACAAATTCAGGTAGTACGGTGGATGCGCCGTGCAGCACCACTGGGAAGCCGGGAAGCTTATTGGAGATGGTTTCCAAGCGGGCGAAGTCCAGCTTGCACTCGCCCTTGAATTTATATGCTCCGTGGCTGGTACCAATGGCAATGGCCAAAGAGTCGACGCCGGTACGTTCAACGAATTCTACTGCTTGATCGGGGTCTGTATAGGTAGCGTCCTTAGCATTGACGTTGACGGCGTCTTCAACCCCGGCCAGACGGCCCAATTCGGCTTCCACCACTATACCGCGTTCATGAGCGTATTCAACCACTTTCTTGGTTACCGCAATATTTTCTTCAAACGGTAGTTTTGAACCGTCGATCATAACAGAAGTAAAGCCGCCGTCGATACACGATTTGCATATTTCAAAATCTTCCCCATGGTCGAGATGCAGGGCGATAGGAAGGCCGGAGTCTTCCAATGCTGCTTCGACTAGCTTCACGAGGTAGATATGTTTTGCGTATTTGCGGGCACCGGCGGATACTTGCAAAATTAACGGAGCGTTTTCCTCCTTGGCGGCGTCCACAATGCCCTGGATGATTTCCATGTTGTTTACGTTAAAGGCGCCGACAGCGTATTGGCCTTCGTAGGCTTTTTTAAACATTTCACTGGTTGTAACTAACGGCATACAAATCCCTCCTAGAAATTGTTGGTAGTTCTGATCGTATTATATCATAATATTTGGGTAAAAGAGAAACAAGCAATGCAATTATATAGAAATTATTAGGAATATCACCAGTTGTTGGACAATCTTGTTAACAGTGCACAGATGTCATCGGGAAGCGGACTTTCAATGGACAATGATTGCCGTGATACAGGGTGGGGGAAAACAAGGCGGGAAGCGTGAAGGGCCTGCCGGGAGATGAGTTCAGTGGAACCGCCGTATAAATCATCTCCCAGCAGAGGATGACCGATATGGCTCATATGTACCCGGATCTGATGAGTCCGTCCGGTTTTGAGGGAAAGTTTAACCAGGCTGGCAATATTGTTGGTCAAAACATGGACTACCTGAAAGGCAGTAATAGACGATTGGCCGCCAGGATTCACCATACGTTTGATGATACTGTCCGGACAGCGGGATATTGCGGCCTCTATTATACCGGATAATGGATAAGGAACGCCGGACACTATTGCTAAATATTCTTTGCTAATTAAGGGAAAACGCTGATTCAACAGGTGGTGGACATCAGGCGCCTTGGCGATAAGGACCAGGCCGGAGGTATTCCGGTCAAGACGATTCACCGGATGAAACCCGCATGATAAGCCTTTCGTTTGAAAGTAGTTAATAATGCCGTTGGCCAAGGTAGTTTCCTGACTGAGACTCACGGGATGAACGAGAAGCCCGGGCGGTTTATCCACGACCAAAAGATAATCATCTTCATAACGGATGACGAGGTCTAACGGTATTGGGGCCAGATCGTTCGCCACCGGCCAGATTACGCGGATAACATCCCCTGCTTTCAATGGCGTGCGGGGAGCAGCCGGCAAACCATTGACTTCAACACTGCCGGACTGTTTAATTTTTCGCCAAAGACTTAAGGATATGCCGTCGCGGCGGAGAAAATCTTTAACCGACATCCCGTCAAAGCCTTCGGGAATAACGAAACTACGCATAATGTCTCCTTTGATTTATTGAAGCGGACACGCGGATACTCTGATAGTATTTCGCTGTGCGCTTGGAAAAATCCTATAAAGAAAAATATGTTATAATGAACACGGCTATAAAAAAGTTATAAAGGACGATGCCAATTGCGAGCCATTCATAATGCTAAAATAATCACTGAAACGGGATTGATTGAAAATTCTGCGGTGGTATATACCGAAAAAATAGCAGCGGTGGTTCCGGATACGTCCTTGGACTGCTATCAGCTGCGGGAAAAAATTGATGCGGAAGGAAACTATCTGGCTCCCGGCTTTATTGATCTTCATATCCATGGTTGTGCTGGCATGGACACTATGGATGAAGAGGATAGTGCGCTGGATGTGTTAAGTAAAAGCTTGGCTCAGACCGGCGTTACGGCCTTTTTGCCGACGACTATGACCATGCGGTTTGATCTTGTGGAAAACGCGCTGGCGCGCATTCGGGGCAAAATGGGCCAATCACCTGGCGCCGAAATATTAGGCTCTCATTTGGAAGGACCATTCATTAGTAAAGAGCATAAAGGGGCGCAGGATCCACAATATATTTTGGAACCGGATTATAGCAGGATTGACCGTTTCGCCGATGTAATTAAGATAGTAACAATAGCTCCTGAGATGTACGGCAGTCTTGAATTTATTCAAAAGGCACGGAGAGATAACATTATTATTGCGGCCGGACATAGCGCGGCAACCTACGATCAGGCCATGGCGGCTATCGCGGCCGGAGCATCTCATATTACTCATACATTTAATGCTTTCACTGCTTTTGACCACCGTCAACCGGGCATGCTGGGCGCGCTGACGGACAGTAGTGTAACCTGCGAACTGATTGCTGATAACATTCACGTTCATCCCGCCGCCCAGCGTTTGCTTCTTAAGCTTAAAGGAGTGGAAAAGCTAATTTTGATTACCGACGCGATGCGGGCTTGTCTAATGCCGGATGGAATATATGACCTGGGCGGGCAAAGAGTAAATGTAAAAAGCGGCGCAGCCCGTTTAAATAGCGGCGTAATCGCCGGGAGTGTGCTTACGCTTAATAAAGCGGTTGCGAATTTTAGAGCTACCTCCAGACTCTCGCTCAGTGAAATTGTTAAAATGGTTACAATTAATCCGGCGCGCAAATTGGGTATCGATTGCTGTAAAGGCAGCATTGCACCAGGTATGGATGCGGATATGGTTGTTTTCGATGAGGCCGTCAACGTGCTGTTAACCCTGGTCAGAGGGCGGATAGTATACCAAAAGGCAATGAGTTAGAAAGGCCGGCAAACTGTATCCCGATGATAAATTTCAGACAGGTGGGAATCATATGTTCAATTTTTTAAAAAGAAAAAAGTATTCAAATTCTTCGAATTCTTCATTAAAACTATTTGCACCGGTAAAAGGACGGATAATGGACATCTCACAAGTGCCGGATCAGGTTTTCGCCGGATGCATGATAGGAGATGGAGTGGGCATTGAACCCGATGAAGGACTTATAGTTGCTCCTTGTGACGGAGAGATAGCAGTGCTGCCGCCGACACTGCATGCAGTGGCATTAATATCAAACGAAGGTGTCGAGATTCTGATTCATGTGGGACTAGATACCGTGGAACTGGGGGGGACAGGCTTTACTGCCCATGTGAAACCTGGAAATAAAGTGCGTTGCGGTGAAAAGCTGCTAACTTTTGACCTGGACTATATTCGAAGTCAGGGGAAATTGTTAACGACACCAATTGTCATTACCAACATGGATGAAAAGGTAAGCAAATTAATGAAGTTTGTGGATAGTGGTAATGGAGTAATAATGGAAATTGCGCTGAAAAACTAATCCCTGTGCGAAGTTGCTTGATTTCCGAAAAACGTGGATTGAAAACGAAAATAACCAGGGGGACCTAAAGTCCTCCTGGTTTTGTTTTTGAACTTGCTTTTCACGGTTCAAAAACGGTTTGCGTTTTTTACATAACATAGTTAATCATAGATATAAATTTGGCCAGATGCTCCCGTTCCATTGCTAACGAGTTACGAAGATATTCACCCATGGGATTTCCCCGCTGGCTATAGAATTGTACAAAGCGACGGTGCCTGCGGATTAATCCTAGTAGCAGAAGTGTGAGTAGCAACCGATTTCCCCACTGTCTTTCATTTTCTTCCGTCTCATTGTCTCTTAACTTTAGCCCATACTTTTTTATGGAGTTTGCCATTGAGTCATCATGTAAACTAATCATGTGTAAAACGTCCATGTAAGCTTCCCAGTGGTTTTCTGTCATACTGTCCAAGCTATCGCGCATAGAATCCGTTGCATGTTCCGCGGCATCAGCCGAAGACCGCATCAGTTCCAATTGTTCAATTGCCTCCTGATGCAGCGTAATCATATGTGCTGGATCAACCGGGGTGGGCCGGCGGCTGAATGGTTTTCTCATTTCATCATCTCCTCATCTCCTCTATCAAAGTCAGTATAATATATAGTATAGGGTATGCTTTTGTGTATGAAATGTGTGATGGATAGAGGGGTCAGCAACATTGCTGGCGAGATGAAAACCTAATTAACGGCGGGACTTAAAAGGAGCAATGAACCGGATCATTTTAATCGGTACATGCAGGGAAATGGGCTTATGCCGATAAAAACTGTTCACGATAATATAGTCGCAGCCTACGTAACAAATAGTGCCACAGAAGGTCGAAGTCCGGCAAAAAAGCATTGCGTCTGTGCCGATAAGGACTTCATCACCCAAGAAACACATGAGTCGATCTTTGAAATTATCATAGTATGCTTTTGGGGGCAGGTAGTCTGGCAACTCGTCGCAGCACATCACGTCTTTGTCGGGATAATCACAGCACAACTTTTCATCGTGGTCGTGGCTGTACCAATGCGGGTATTTGCTTTCCATGGATACCAACATCCTCCTTTATAAAGATATTTATTCACTTGGTGCCAATATTGTATCTATCTGTTTGCGCTACCTACTTCAGCATATGATAGGCTTAAACATAATGTTACAACCGTCAACATTTTAAAGCCTAAATCGCTGCCGAAAATTTCTTAGCGTAAATTTTACACTCACAAAAGCAGGAAATTATTGATCAAGAATCGAAATTAAATATTGATCTCTATGTTTTTTCAATGGGGAGAGAGGAGCATATAGTACCATAATGGAGTTTATTCAAAACATTAATATTATCCTTGTCGGTTTTTTGGTTTGGCTTATCATTGCGCCAAGGATTAGCAGTCCCAAATATGGAGAAATGTTTTTGGCCTATATGACTGCTTTATTATTTAGCCTTATTGCCAGTTCGGAACTGTTGATGGTGAAGCCAGTAGCTTTTTTCTTTACAGTTGGTGGTGTATTAGCTTTCTGTTATGTAGTGGCGAGGATGACAATTCGTATAACTATCAGAAAGTAAGAATTTATCCGGTATAAAACCGAGCATAAATTGAAAAAGGGGTTAATATATGGCAGTAAAACCGCAAAATAAACCACAATCTGGCAGACGTAATCACGATGAAAATATTCAACAGGAAAAGGCTGAAGTACGTTATTTCAAAGGGGAAGAACAGTTTGAACGCTGGCGTAAAGAATTTATTCAGCATCAGGATTATGAGTTGAAGTTAGGAGCAGTCAGCAAATTAGTATATGAGCAAGTAGACTATGAACCTTTTTTAGAAAGGATAACTTTTCCCGAATTGGTACTGACCGATTATGAATATCTCTATGAACAGAACCGTAAAAAAATCGAAACCCAATTTATGATGCCAATTGCTAGCAGGATTGGTATTTTAGCTATTTTGGCTATTGCTGTTGCCGTGTTGTTTAATGTCATTACCTTGTGGATTACCGTACCTTTGGCTGTAGCTGCCGCCTTTTCTTTGTATATTGTTTTCAAAACGAGGGAAGAGGCTTTAGAAGAGTCTCATATTGCCAGTCAGGCCGAAATTGAACGCCGTCATGCCGAGGAGATCAAGGTATATGAAGAAGCTAAATCCAAACACGAAACTGAGGAAACTACCCGGATAGAAAATATTCAGCGGTTACTGGAGGGAGAACCGGGAGCCATCGGGTTGAAAATTGATGAAACCTTGTCGCAGATGAGATTGCCGGTAATTGTAGAGGTTGATGTAGACTTTCATGTGAATATACCTTTAATTACGGTTTGGCTGCCGCCCAAAGCTGTTGTGCCCAGGCAAACATGTGAATTGCTTCCCTCGGGAAGAATTCAGTACCAGGACAAAGAACCCAGCACGTTCAATAAGCAATATTTCGAATTATGTGCTGCCATTATTTTGCAGGTGACAGCTGACATATTATCCCGTATTCCGACTTTTGAGCATTGTTATGCCTGCGGAATGGCTAAAACTGATATTAATGACGAGTGTGTTATAACCTTTCATGCGACCAGAGAAGAAGTTGCCGGCGCCTGCCAGGCAACCAATTCGATTATGGCATTGCAAATCTTGAACGCCAGTTATGAATGCGATACTTCCTTAGGGTTGAAGGCTGTTGAAATGAAATATCCACCAGAATGGGAAGGATTGGACCAACAAATGTTACGTACCGTTCACGTACGCATATATAAATAATAAAATAATATAATATTGATGGTATATACGGAGGAGTTTAGTATTTAACGGAGAATGGTTATTCCATGTAATGTATTCCAATTACCAACAAGGAGGAATGGACACATGAGAATTGCTGATCTTGTTCAAAGTGCCGATTGGAAGGCGGAGAAGCACGTACCGGTCCTTGAGGCAGCGGATCGTGTGCAAGCAGGGGAAAAACTCACTGTTGAAGTATGTGTAGGCAAGGAAATTGCTCATCCCAATACTACCGAACATCATATTCGCTGGATTAAGCTTTATTTTAAGCCTGATAATGGCAAATTCCCTTATGAAATAGCGACATTTGAGTTTAACGCTCATGGTGAATCTGTGGAGGGCGCCAATAAAGGACCGGTCTGTACCGATCCGTTTGGCAAAGTTGTTATCAAGTTGAATGCTTCCGGTACTCTGATTGCTGAATCTTATTGCAATATCCACGGACTGTGGGAAAGTTCCAAAGCTGTAACCGTTGTAGAATAACGAATGATTCATTAAGAGAATACATATAAAGACCTGCTAACTCAAGTCAAGAGAAAAATCAAAAAAGAGTAGCAAATAAATTGCAAGCAAAGCAGACCGGCAGTGAAAAGCTATCGGTCTGTTTTATTATGCGAAGAGCTAAACAGAATAAATTCCCCTAACTCTGGTGTAATAGATGCGCGAGAATTTATTGAGGGCAGCAATTCAGTTTTAGCCCTGTGGATATTCAACGCCACATATTTTTGAATGGGAGCGCGAATAACTTTCCTATTTGGAGCTATAATGGCTAAAATCGTGTCTGGGCATATGGGATACTTAATTATTAGTGGCGACAATTATCGGGAAGTGCAAAACAGGATTAAGCTGGAAATGGACAACTTTGCCAATAAAATAGTAGGCAATACTAGCGAAGCAAGTGCGTAACTATTTGTTGTAAAAAAAATAGTCTTGGGGGAAATACAAATGTATCAGTCTTACGTTATGGGGCTCGTAGCCATTTTTTGTACCGCTGTAGTTTGGGGGTTATCCTTTATCAGCATAAAAATAACGGTGGCTGTGATACCACCGATGACCCTGGCATTATTACGCTTTATCATTGCCTCGGCGATTCTTGTTCTTGTACTAAAAAAAGTCGAGCCTGCCACGCGCTTGGCTAAGAGAGACGTTCCTTTCATAGCCCTTTCGGGAGTGCTGGGAGTGACAATCTTTTATTCCTTTCAAAATATAGGGATTAAACTGACCACGGCCTCCGCCGCTTCGATGATCATTGCGTCCATACCAATATTCACCATAGTAGGCGAGTTTCTGGTTTTTAAAACTAAGTTGTCGTTAATCAAGATATGCAGTGTAATTTTATCAATCGTTGGGGTTTACCTGATCGTTGCCACACCGCAACAAGCATCAAGCGAAAACTTGGTAGGAATTTTATTTATGTTGGGGGCTACTGTATCCTGGGTTATATATATGTTAATCACAAGGCCATTATCGGAGAAGTATTCTCAATTAGCAGTGGTTACACATCAAGTTATTTTTGGTACCTTAGCCTTAATCCCTTTCAGCTTTTTTGAAACTTGGCAATGGGAAGCTGTGAATTACCCCATTATTCTTCACTTACTATACCTGGGGATTATTTGCTCGGCTTTAGCTAATTATCTTTATGTATACGCAATGAATATATTAGGGGTTAGCAACGTTTCCCTCTTTGTTAATTTTATACCGGTGGTTTCGGTGATTGGCGGATTTACCATTTTACAAGAGCCGGTAAGCACGATGCAAATGCTAGGTGGCGCGATTATTTTACTGTCTGTTTATTTAGCTAATCGCAAAATAGAGAAGTCAGAGGAAGAAGTAAACACAACCCTGGCAAAATAATGGGGGGAGGACCAGACGACAATAGTGAAAATTTGTATGTTATAGGATTTATCGCAAAACAAGGAAAGAACAATAAAATGCTAATGAACAAGGACCTGTTCACAAACTGACTTCATTAATAAGTTAGTTGAGCAGACTAAGATTGAAAAGGAATATTGGAAAATATAGCTGTTTATGAAAGCTTTCTCGGGCAGTTCGGTGATATCCACTTTTGAACAAAAGTAAACAGCAATGTAAGAGCAGTCGGGCAAAGGTAACTCCTTTGCCCAATTATCATACAAGAGAAAGGAAAATTCGATGAATAAACAGTTTAAGGCTGACTTTATGCTATTGATGATTACGATCTTCTGGGGAAGCTCTTATGTCGAATTATCTACATAGGATTATTTTGTAGGAGTGAGGGCTATGTATCAGGAAACAAGAGCACGGCAAATGGAATGGAATTTATTTGTATTGATGAATTAGTTTCCAAGGATCATTTTTTACGTCAAGTGGATAAGCAATGGAACGAATTGTTGGATTATTGAAAAAATGATATAATGAAAGCGAAAGAACCTGAGAATAGAACTGATTTTTCGGAGGTGAGGGTATGCATAAGGTGCTGCTCTTAGTTGCCTGTTGTTCATTTCTCTGGAACTATGACATTCCTCAACGGTATATGAGTTGCGAGAAGGGAAAGGTACGCTGCGGGCGTAGGTTGATTCGTTTAGCACTTCTTAAACTAGGGAGAAGGGTCGGGGCAAAAGCAGCTCGCCAAATAACGCTGGCGCTTATATTTCTGGTATGGTTATGCTTATCCTGCTACTTTATAGCCGTCGGTGCTTTTTTTCACACCACAGGGCCCAAAGTGGTGTCTATGTTGGCGGCAATCTTAGGAACTATGGCGCTGGGGCAGGAAATGGCTCATGCTTACCGAAACTTTGCGGAATGGTGCTACAACAGGGAGGAGAATGTTTTAATGGTAAGCAAAGGCTGTTGGGAAATTATACTGGCTGGATTGGTGTTTGTAAATGTATTATTCTACAATAATTAAATTAAGCCTATAACCCCGAAAGTAGTTGATTTTATTGGGGTTATAGGCTTATTATTTTTCTGGTATGGTAAGAGGATGGAGGTGTCCAATTTGGGCAGTTGTGCGTCCGGGATTACCAAACATCGGTAAGGAAATGTTTCCTGACTTGAAAAGATACCCTAGCCACTAAAGAGGCCCCATTGAGCGCTACCGCCTGGCTATAACTCTAATTCGCATTCACAAGCGCTTGAAAATTTTCACAAGGTGTTTTTTGTAAAAACAAGCTTCTCCATCATGCCGCCGGACTATGCAGTTAATATCATCAATTCGGCAAACGCTTGCCGATTGAGACCGAACGACGTTGCCCCCGATGTGGAGTTTACCGACTGGAACGATGCCAATTAAGGCAGCCAGGTTGTCAGTCCCGTCGATAAAAGAAAACCCGGCGGGATGGCCGGGGATTGATTGTAGAACGGTGGGACTATTCAGCTTTTCTAATGCGGCGTATATCGCTATCATGTTCAGCAGCTTTACGAACAAGGAAGTTGATATCATGTGCTAGGCGGCAATATCATCTTTAGAAGCTGTTTGGGCCTCAAGACGAGCAATGTTTTCTTTGGTGGCCGTACTTACTAACAGGCCGTCAAATTTGGCGTCTAATTCTTCAGTACGGTGAACAAGGGCTTTAATGTATTGGGTGTTTTCTGCTTGTTGACCTTCGATATTGTTAACGGTGGTTTTTAGGTCGGTAATATCGGATTCCATCCGGTCAAGCCGCTGGGTAATTTGCTTTTGACCTTCAAATAGCTGTTTCTGACCTTCTAGGAGTTGTTTTAATAACTCTTCCATGATCAATACCTGCCTTTCAAACCTATAGGACTATTTTACACCATAACCAGGAAAGAGGACAGTCCCAAACTATTGTTTGACTTGGGAAAATTCTCCGCGTACAGTTATAGCATGTCAATTTCCCAGATTGTCAAATTGACATGCTGGTAGTGGCGGATTTCGCCAGTTGTGTTGTGCGATTCGCACAGTAAGGTGGGGAATTTTCCCACGTGACTGAACCATTTTTTGTGACCGACAACTTGTCCGTCACAAATATCCAGTGTCAAAGTTCCGAAACCTTTAACATACGACAGCGCTGTCGTGAGTTAGCGCGCGCTGAATAATCCCAAACGCTTGGGATTTTGTAATATTACAAAATTTATTACAATCATCGTTAAATGTGTGTTATTATGAAAGAGTAAGAATGCGTATTCTATAAGCACTCATGAACACCGTTAAGTACGGTTGATTATATTTATGTAAATGTATTATTCTACAATTAAATCAAGTTTTGTTTGTAATTTGTCCTCTCATAGAAGGAATCTGTTCGCGCATGGAGAATATACAGTGTCGTGCTAATTTATTGGTACCAAAGGGGGATAGGCATGGCACTAATTGTAAAAAAATTTGGCGGCAGTTCTGTGGCGACACCGGAAAAGATCAGAGCTGTGGCCAGTAGAGTATTAAACGAACAAAAAACCGGTGATAAAACTATAGTTGTGGTCTCAGCTATGGGAGATACTACAGATGATCTCGTAACTTTAGCCAAGGAGATTACTGGAACGATTGATCAGATATACAATCGGGAAATGGATATGCTGCTTACTACCGGCGAGCAGGTATCAATAGCCTTATTAGCCATGGCATTTCAGAAATTAGGACATCCTGCTGTTTCTTTTACCGGTTCTCAGGCGGGTATTGCGACTAATGAAATCCATTGTAAGGCAAAAATTATTGGCATCGATCCGGTAAAAGTATTTAACGAGCTGGAAGCTGGAAAGATTGTTGTAGTTGCTGGTTTTCAAGGACTTACAGATAAAGGCGAAATCACAACTTTGGGGCGTGGCGGTTCTGACACGACAGCAGTAGCTTTGGCTGCCGTCCTAAAAGCTGATCATTGCGAGATATATACGGATGTTGACGGAATTTATTCCACTGATCCGCGCATGGTGCCTTCGGCCAGGAGAATGAAAGAAATTACTTATAATGAAATGCTGGAGATGGCAAGATTAGGAGCGGGTGTAATGCATCCCCGGTCTGTAGAGCTGGGTAAGCATTATGGCATACCGATTCACGTTCGTTCCACATTTGTTCAGGAGCCAGGTACGTTTATTAGGGAGGAGTATACGATGGAAGAAAAAGAGTTCGTTATTCGCGGCGTTACCCATGATACTAATGTTGCAAAGATTGCCATCTTAGGGGTACCTGACATTCCGGGTATAGCTTATAAAATTTTTTCAGTCCTGGCAAATTCCAATATTGATGTTGATATGATTGTTCAAAGCATCCGCAGCTCCGAAAAAAATATTATTGATATGGTTTTCACGATTGCCAAAAGTGATGTTTCGCAAGCAAAGGTAATTATGGATCAGCTTGGCAAGAAAATGGAGTTTAATGGCATCCTCATTGAAGAAAATGTGGCCAAGGTTTCGGTGGTGGGCGCTGGTATGTTAGGTAACCCCGGTATTGCCGCAACTACTTTCGGAGCACTTGCAGAAGCTGGTATTAATATAGGAGTAATCAGTACATCGGAAATTAGTATATCTTGCCTGATTCAAGAGGACAAAGTAAAAGAAGCCGTCAATGCCATTCATGCCCGTTTTTTTCCGAAATAGAAATTTATAGGGAACGCTTCTTTGACACTGCCGCTTAACCTAATACCCGGATAATGCGACATACATATATAGATTAAAAACCATTAATTTCAAGGTATGTCTTATTTGATTATTGGTATCCTAATAACAGGTACCCAATATTTTTTAAAATGGAGGTTTTGCGTAATGTCACGAAGCAACAAACCTGTGAATCCAGCAGCGCAAAATGGCCTCGACCGGTTGAAAGAAGAAACGGCTGCCGAACTAGGTCTGCAGAACTATAACAACACCTATAAGGGAGCATTAACTTCCGCTGACAATGGTCGGGTAGGTGGCCAAATGGTTAAAAAAATGATTCAAGCCCAGGAACAACAATTTGCAGGGAGCGCAGGGAGCGCAACCCCGAATGCCGGTGGAACAGTGACGGCAAAATTTGATGCAAATCAAAGACCCTAAGCAGGCGAAAGCCTGCTTTTTCTTTTTTTATTTTATTATTATATACGCATTAAAGAAAACAATCCGGGTATTAGGACGCTTCGATGCTGTCGCTTAACCTGAGCTTATCCTAATACCCGGATGTTCCAATTCTTTAATGCGTTGTTATTAGATCTCGAAAAATTCACAGATTTCAAAAATTCATCTTGACCATATTGATAGCAGGAAATATAATATTTGGTATGGCCGGAGTAAGCACATAATATCAATTTCGCGTATGCTACATAAAATATATCCTTAGTTTTGTGTGAACAGGAACTATAGAAATAAACGGAATATATAGTAATTCCAATTCTGGGAGGAAAATCATGACAAATAGTTTTGCGGCTACCCATGCCAAAGGGAAATTAGCCACCGACACAATCTTTGGAGCGGGTTCTGCTGCCAATCAAGCTGTGACCAGGTTCGGTAAGGACAAGGTAGTTAATGCTACCATTGGTGTGATCTTGGATGACAATGAAATGCTTGTTTGTCTTCCTACTGTAGAAAAAGTCTTTCGTAATTTGCCTATAACCGAAGTCACTAATTATGCTCCTATTGCCGGCTTGCCGGATTTTTTGGAAGCCGCTGCCGCACTGACATTCGCCGAAAATCGTCCTGATGCCTATATAAACGCGGTTGCTACCGCCGGCGGATCAGGAGTAATTCATCATACGATTTGGAATTATTCCGAAATAGGTGATACTCTGCTCACGTCAGACTGGTACTGGGACCCCTATAAAGTGCTCTGTGAAGATGCTCTCCGAAAGATTGATACATATTCTTTATTTGATGAAAATGGGAAATTTAACATCAAATCTTTTGAAAGCAAAGTTAACGAGTTGTTGGCGAAACAGAACAATCTGGTGATTATCATAAATACTCCTGCTCACAACCCAACCGGCTACAACCTGACTGACAGTGAGTGGGATCAGATATTAGATGTTGTATCGGCCGCCACCCGGAGTAAAGAAAAACGAATTGTTCTTCTCGTGGATATTGCCTATATCGATTATGCCGGCGATAAAAATGAATCCCGCGGATTCATGAAAAAATTTGGTAACATGCCGGACGATATTTTGGTTGTACTGGCGTTCAGCATGTCTAAAGGATATACTATGTACGGCCAACGCACCGGGGCGATGATCGGCATATCCAAGAATAAAGATGTTGTTAAAGAGTTTGAGGATATAAACCAATTTACCAGTCGGGCAACCTGGTCCAATATAAACCGCGGGTGTATGAAACTATTATCCACTATTTACAATGACAAAGCTGTTTTGGCCCAGGTTGAGGCCGAAAGAGGCACCTGTTACCGGATGATACAAGAACGAGCCGCTGTCTTTATGCGTGAAGCTAAAGCCGTTAACCTGTTTATGCTCCCTTATGTTGCCGGGTTCTTTTTAACCATTCCGGCCCAAAAACCCAATGCTGTCTGTGACAAGTTGCACGAAGACAACGTTTACGCAGTTCCGTTGGATAAAGGCGTGCGTATTGCGGTATGCGCCGTTCCAGCAACCAAAATCAGCGGCATGGCCGGAAAAGTGGTAAAAGCTTTAGCGGCAGTCGAAGGATAGAAGGATAGAATATGTAAAACCAGGGCGGGAAGCCTTGGTTTTTTATTTTAACATAAACTTAACATCCCGCTAACCTTCTGATAACAATTATCGCATATAATTTAATAGCGAAAACTTTTGTATACATAATAAGTTAATAGGCAAAGGGGGTGCAGGTATGAGCCAAACAGCGTTGCTGGTTCAGGATGAAGAAAGACTTCAGCATGCAACAAACTTGGATATGATAGACTATAAAGAAGCAGAAGTAAGTTTCAGGGTAGAATTTTGTCTTGATTATATTGAGCAGGAAATCAGCCGGTTTTTTAACGATTGTACGGATAATGTAAGCTTCTATGTGAAACGAGTTATGGCGGGTGAAGAAAAACTTTATCTTAATTCTCTGTACACCCAGGTAGTTCCCTTGGCTGAGCTCGAAGCAGTCTTGGAACACGTAAAAACAAGAATTCAGCAAGAATTATATTTGTGTTTTAATATTATGTCGCCTGATATCACAAATGCCGGAAAAACGTATAACGCAAATGACGTAAGCAGCCTAACCGCTCTGGCTGAATTGTGGATGGAATACCAAAACACCATGGTGGTAATGGCTACAGTTACTGAAATTGCTGATAAACTATGGCAAAACAGCTTGGAACACATCCAACCGGTGAAATTGCCTAAGAAAGTAATTGAACATTTCAAATTTGGCAGTGAATTTATGCATATAATTGATTGCGATGTGCGGCAGCAAGCCGGATGGTGTCGCGATACTTTGATTAAGCGTATTACAGGCGTACTGACCAACATAAAATTACGATTGATACGGGAACTAAGTGCAGCAACTGCCGGCACTTTTTATGAAATTTTGGATAAATCAAAGTTGAATTATTACCCCAATACGGCGAAGAAAAACACAAAACGTTTTTCCAACAGGAAGAATTTGGGTAATCGGTTTAATAACCTAGTACCTCATCTGTATTAAAACTATAGCTAATTTAGCGAGGATTTTTTTGGTCTGCGAGGCGGAGGAGCCGCGCAGATCGGGAATCTGCAAGGTGACGACAACGAAGCAGGGCGGAAAAAGACCGCTAAATTAGCAGAGATTTTAATGCGGATGAGGTACTGATCACTCTTAATGATGCCGTGACTCTTTAATAGGTTTCTGAAGTCTACAGACGGCATACCAAGTCTCGCTAAGCCACTCGGATCTAATATCTGGGTGGCTTTTTGACGTTTTCTTAGACAAACATCATTAGTATGATCCTGCACAAAGCGTATATGCGTGGTTAATTTTGGAGAATATAAATCAATGGTGCAATATTAATCAATGGTGCAATATTAATATTTGTATGGAATAGAAACAGGAAAGGAAGGAAAGCATATAAATTATGGAAAGACAAGCAAACATGGATGGGCAAGATAACCGGCGCGGGCAGATATCGAAGCGGGGGGCACGGAGCCGGCGTATGCGGGATAAGGCATTAAAATCCATAAACGAAGAAACGGTAACCGGTCTGGAACAAGCATTTGAAGCAAAGTTAGCTGCTTTAAGAGTGTATGAACAAAAGTTGGAGGGCATCAGTGATCCATACGCCCGAAAAACTCTGGATAATCTTATTGTGCAGGAACAGGCGCAGCTTCTTCACTTAGCCGACTTAATTGATTTGGTTGAGCAAAGTCCGGGTATGAGCAAATTGGCGCGGACACAGCGAAGGATATCGCACCAAATGCGATCGCCCGCCGGTAAAAGCGTTGTACTGGGATTGGGAGCTGCCGTTTTAGGATTTTTGTTATTGCCTACGGTAAGAAAAGCCTTACATCCCGTCGCTGTTAAAGCTATGCAAGGAATTATGGAGTTTTCTGAACAAGCGCAAGGAATGATGGCGGGAGTAAAGGAGGATATTGAAGATTTGGTGAGTGAGGCTGAATTTGAAAGATTTAAAACTTCCTTTGAAATACCTGAGGTTAATCCGGAGCAAATGACCGACATGGCTGAAACTATTGGTCCGGATGATCCGGAGGGCAAATGAACTCGTCCAGCTAATGCTGGACGTCAAAACTTGGAATGAGGGGACTCGGCCGCAACGATATTTAACGATACTTATAAAAGCGGGAGTCTCAAAATTGGATAAAGATCTGATAGTGAGGAGGTGAAAGCTTGATCAATGATGTGCAGGATGTTAAGGATGTTGCCAAGGAGAAATCCCGGCAACTTAACTGCGAGATAGATAAGGAACTGAAGTTGCAGGAGAGACTTAATAGAATTGCCCATGATTTACGCGATGCGGTTGATATGACGATTGAAATGCGTCAACAGTCGCCGCAAAGTAAAGGGGAAGTAACCAGACTGTGGGAAAATTTCTTGGGGCAGTTCCTGGGGTACATTAAACATCGGAGTAAAGAAAGCAAGGATAATCTGTTGAGCGGGATTTCCTGGACGAGAATGAAGTTGTTCTAATAGGAGAATAATAAAATTATAATGTGATACGGTGGGTGTAGCGACCCACGGCAGCAAGGACTACCTGTCCTTGCTGCCAGTTTTTTGAAGCTTAATCTGATCAGAATTAAGATCCCCGAGGAGGAGAAGAAATTGCAATCATGTCTGTCAGTGGTGGAACCTGTTTGCTTATTGCCGGGAAGAATCCGCGTCAGTGTGAGCGGGCTCTACCGTAACCCGGTTTTTGCGAAAGAACTGACTCGTCAGTTAAGTCAAACAGCCGGGGTGAAAATTGTCAGTGCCAGTCCTCTAACCGGCCGGACATTAGTTGTTTTTGATGAAAGCGCCATTTCTTTCCCGGCCATCAAACGTGAAATGGAAAAGATAGGTCGATTCTTTATTCCAATTCCGCCGCTGGCCCCGAAACAGCAGTGCGGTCATACGACCCAAGCAGCAGCAATGCCGACCGCAGACCGGGTGAAGAATATCGCCAAGGGGATTTTATCTGTGCCGGTAATCTATGCTGCTGCTACCGGTGGTGTACTGGCAGCTCTTATAGGCAAACGGGCACTCTTAGGTGTTTCGCCGTTGGCCCGGTCGCAAAAGATATTCAATCTTGCTGCGTTGACCACTATTGTGGCGGGATATCCGGTTTTAAAAGACGGACTGTCCCATTTGGCAAAGAAGAAGCAGATTAACTCGGATTTAATTATTTTTCTTGCCACCCTGATCTTGTTAGCTATGCGGGAAAGCCTAACCGGACTGTCAGTGCTTTGGATCGTGCATTTGAGTAATTTATTTCAGTATGTTATGCAAGCCAGGTCACGGGCTTCCATTGAGGCAATCTTGGCAGGAAAACAACAGTCGGCACGGGTATTCGTGAACGGTAAATCACGGCTTATTTCCGCTCAAAACGTAAAAGCAGGTGATGTCGTCGTCGTCCATTCCGGTGAAAGAATTTCTGTTGATGGGCGCGTCAGCGGCGGTAAAGCAACAGTGACTCAGGCCGCGGTTACCGGGGAGTATTATCCTGTCGCCAAACGGGTAGGAGACGACGTTTTTGCCGGGGCGATGGTAGAGGCGGGATCTATTAAAATACAAACTGAAAAAGCCGGTCAAGATACTGCAATTTATGATGTTATACGAATGGTTCAGCGTAGCGGTTCCCTGCGCGCCAGCGGATTATCAGGTGAAGTCTATTCGGCCAAAATCGTACCGTGGACAATTGCTATTGCAGTCGGCATTTTTTTATTAACAAGAGACTTTAATCGCAGCTTGGCCATATTGCTTGCCGGTTGTCCGGCCACAGTGGTATTAGCCAGACAGAGCGCTCTAGGCACTGCCGTTGCCCGTGCTGCCAGACATGGAATATTTGTCAAGGACGCGCGGCATTTAGAAACGGCAGGCTTAGCAGATACGGTACTTTTTGATAAAACCGGCACCTTGACCTCTGCTAAACCGCAAGTAGCTGAACTTGTACCATGTACGAAGACAATGTCGGCCGAAGATCTTTTGATTATGGCCGCCTCCGCTGAGAAAGCTACCAGTCATCCTTTGGCCCGCATGTTGGTTGAAGAGGCAAAAACCCGGAATTTATCATTACGTCCGGCAGATGAGAACCATTTGGTTGTTGGACGGGGAGTTCGCGCCACCATTGACGGCAAAGAAATTTTAGTAGGTAATGAGCAGTTTATGGTGGAAGAAAAAATTGATATGCGCCAAATAAAGGCCCGTGCTGCCCGGATGCGACATTTGGGCAATAGCGTTTTATACGTGGCGGTGGCAAGAAAACTAGCCGGCATTATCAGCATTTCCGATACAATTCGGGCCGAAAGCCGAGAAGCGGTTGAAAATTTAAGGGTAGTCGGAATTGAACAAATCGGTTTGTTGACCGGTGATACTATTCATTCGGCAGAGACAGTGGCAAAGCAATTGGGGCTATCGGAACATTGGAGTGGCATGCTGCCGGAAGATAAGGTAAACCTAGTCAAGGACATGAAGGCTAACGGACACAGAATCATGATGGTTGGTGACGGGGTCAATGATTCCCCGGCTATGGCGGCTGCGGATACCGGAGTGGCGTTAGGAGCAGGCGGTACAGATTGGGCAATTAAATCCGCCGGTATTGTTTTGTCAAGTGACGATCCGCGAAAAATTGCAGAAACAATTCAAATTAGTAATCACACCATGGAAATTATGAGGCAGAACATGTCCTTGGCGGTAGGTCTAAATGTAATCGGTATAGCGCTGGCTGTTTCCCGTTTTATTTCGCCTGTAACTGCCGCTATTTTGCAAAACATCAGTACGGTTGCTGTCATCTGCAATTCTGCCCGACTGCTATCAGGTTCCACCAAGTCATCCTTGGCTGAAGCAAAGGTTTTTCCAATAAAATCCCACTATAGCAGTAGCAAAATTAGCAAAATTAACAATGTCAACAATAGTAACAATAGTAACAATGTCAACAATGTTAACATTGTTACTGAAGATGCAAAAAATAAATCGCGGCGGTTTGAGAGTTCTCCGTCAGGTGCTATGACCACAAAGCAGATAGATTTGCAGCGTTTTGCCAACGACAAACCGGAAATGGCGGTAAGCAAGCATAAAAATAATCTGGTATATTTCCGCTCGAAATGTGATGCTGCTAATTATTTTCCCCTGGTGACCAATCAGGCGCAGGTTCACGACGATCATTGGCACTCTATGCCGTTAGAGTCGGTTTGTGAACGGTTTGAAACCTTACCCCGCATTGGTCTGACCGGAAATGAGAGTTCCCGTCGCCGGCAAATATACGGGACAAACTTGCTGGCGGAAGGGGAGAAAGAAAGTTTTTGGCAGTTATTTAAAAACCAGTTTAAGGATTTTATGGTACAAGTGCTGCTGGGGGCGGTAGGCATTTCCTTCTTCCTGGGTAAGGGTAAAGATGCGCTGCTGACGCTAGCTATCTTAATGGCCAACGCCTGGTTAGGGGCAGCGCAGGAAAAGCAGGCGGAAAAATCAATGGATGCACTGCAAAAAATGACGGCGCCTCAAGCCAGGGTTATAAGGGATGGTTGCATAACCAAAATCAACGCTCAAGATCTTGTCCCGGGAGATATTCTTGTTCTGGAAGCCGGGGACCGAATTCCGGCAGACGCCCGGCTTTTAACAACGATCCATTTTGAAGCGGAAGAAGCATCATTAACAGGTGAAACCGTATCAGCAAAGAAAAACTATAGATTCACAGGTCCGGCGGCATTAACTCTTGGCGATCGCAAAAATATGGTATACATGGGTACAAGTGTGTCTCGCGGCCGGGGAACAGCTGTTGTTGTTGCCACAGGCATGAATACTGAAATGGGTAAAATCGCTTCGTTAATTCAACAGCATAGTAATGAAGCTACTCCGCTTCAACGCCGGCTGGAAGAATTAGGACGATATCTGGTTTACGGCTGCCTGGCCGTTTCCGGTATTGTGTTCATCGCCGGATTAATGAGAGGACTGCCGCTAATACAGATGTTACAGACTGCTGCCAGTTTGGCAGTGGCCGCCATACCCGAAGGGCTTACAGCCATAGTGGTTATTGCCTTGGCTATGGGGGTTAAGCGTATGACCAAAAGGAATATTATTGTTCGCCAACTTTCCTCTATTGAGACATTGGGTTGTGCAAGTGTAATTTGCTCCGACAAGACGGGAACTTTAACTAAGAACGAAATGACAGTTCGCTCCATATATAGCGGCGGGCGGCAATGGCGTATAAGCGGTGAGGGATACGAACCGCAGGGAGAGTTTATTCAAAACGGGCAAACGGTTGATACTAACAGCATCACAGCCGATGAAAGTCTAGCCCGGACTCTCGTTGCCGGGGCTTTATGCAATAATGCGAAACTATGCCAGCAGGTCAAACACTCCCGCATCGTTTCCCTGGATGACCGTCGCGCCGGCGGCTGGAGTATGGCCGGTGATCCCACAGAAGGCGCGTTAGTGGTAGCCGCGGCTAAAGCGGGAATATGGTGCCATGACTTAGAAAAAATGTATAAAAGGGAAAAAGAGATACCATTTGAACCGGAACGGCGGATGATGTCTGTTGTTTGCTCAAAAATGGAAAAATCGGCAGAACTAGAAAAAGAAAGCAAAATATTATATACCAAAGGAGCGCCGGATACAGTGCTTTCGGCTTGTACCCACTACCTCCTGCCAGACGGGGACATTATTCCGCTGGGGGATGAAGAACGGGAAAGAATACTGCGAGCAAATGAGCAAATGACCGGCGAGGCTTTACGTGTACTGGCAACTGCTTTTCGCCCGTTTAGCTCAGATGCGGAGGATAACGTTGAAAACCTGGAACAAGGTTTAGTATTTTGTGGCCTCGTCGGGATGATTGACCCGCCGCGCCCGGAGGTTCTGCCGGCTATCGCCAAATGTCACCGGGCCGGCATTAAGGTCGTTATGATTACCGGTGATCATCCCAATACGGCCAAGGCCATTGCGAAAGAGCTGGGGATTTTTGACTCAGATAACAGGATTGTATTGGGACGCGAAATTGATCAGATGAGTGATGCCGAACTCGCGGCAGTAACCGGCAATGCCACAGTTTTTGCCCGTACATCGCCGCATCATAAATTAAAGATTGTGAAAGCTTTTAAAGATAAGGGATTCGTTGTTGCCATGACCGGTGACGGCGTTAATGACGCGCCGGCGGTAAAAGCGGCCGATATCGGCATTGCCATGGGTATAACCGGAACTGATGTCACCAAGGAAGCTGCAAGTATGACTCTTGCTGATGACAATTTTGCAACAATTGTCAAGGCAATAGAGGAAGGACGTTCCATATACGCCAACATACGTAAATCAATTCGTTACCTTGTAGCCACCAATGTGGGTGAGGTTGTTATGATGTTATTGGCAGTGCTCCTAGGGCTGCCGTTGCCGCTGTTACCCCTTCAGCTTTTATGGATAAATCTTGTAGGCGATGGGTTGCCTGCTGTTGCCCTTGTTAATGATCCGCCGTCTAAAGATATTATGAACCATCCCCCAAGAAGTGCGGATGATAGCGTTTTGGCCGGCGGCCTTGGCAGAAAGGTCCTGACAAGAGGAGTACTCATCGGTGTCGCCAGTTTAGGATTGTATGCGTGGAAGCTTATGAGCAGCGGTAATGTGACCGTTGCCCGCACAATGGTTTTAGCGCAGCTTGCTATCAGTCAGTTCATGCATATATTTGACTGCCGTATGGAAAAACAAGCGGGAAAGGTAGGCCTGTTAAGCAATTTGCCGCTTGTTGCCGCAGTTGCGCTATCCATGGCCATGGTTATCGGGGCTATTCACATTCCTGGACTTCAACCCATTTTCACAACTGTACCGCTTTATTGGACAGAGTGGTTGCTGGCTTTGGGAGTGGCCGCTTTCACATCATTGTTAGACATTGCCGCCGTGAGAATAACGGAAAAAGCTATACCAGATAGTTCCAAACCTATCGTCCCCTGTGTGCCGGCGCCAATGCCATCCGTATAATAAAAGAGCGTGATCTGTCCGATCACGCTCTTTTATTATAGCTGTAATTAGTATTACGCGAGTTTAATGCTCCGGATTAGGGTTTTCCAAATCTTCACCGCTGCCCGGTTCATGGTCTTCATCTTCGGTAAGGGATGAATACACTTGGGTTTCGGTGCGTTCTTTCGCTTCGGCGACAATGTCTTCAACTTCTTCTACAAAACGTGCTCCTGCCCCTCTGATCTGCTCAATGGTACCGATAACACCACTGGCAACTGCTACCGCTGCTGAACGGAGAAGGTTTCTCGTCGGCGGAAAGGTAAGAGCTAGCGCCGCTCCGGCCATAACAAGGGTGGCTGGATGACTTCTTTCAATCATGCGAGTGCCCCAGCGAAGTACATTCAAATTAACTCACCTCCATTATTGCGATATAGTATAGTGTTGTCTCAAGTTAAGGCAGGTATGTATTCTGTGACAGAAAAAGATTTCCAAAGTTTTGGCCGCAAAAATTATAGTTGCATTTTGCAGCTTCGGAGATACTAACAATAAGAAGTAATCCTAGGCGTCAACCGATAATTGGAATGGTTGCCGCTTTCTTCATACAATAGATAAGACAGAAAAAAATTAATGATTTGCTTCAGTAATAACAGTAATAACAGTAAATTTATATTACAGTAATTTCCTGTCGATTGTAGTCGAAAGCAGGATCTGGCAATGGCAGGTTGAATTATATATATATTTACTGTTAAATTCCGAATTCCAGGAGGAGAATCAGGTGGAGGAAAAAGTAACCGTAACATTTGGTAAAGGTGAGCAAAAGGAGTACAAAAAAGGAACTACTTTGTTAGAAATCAGCCATGATGCAGCAACTCAGTTTTCCACTCCCATCATGGCTGCTATAATGAATAATGATATCAAGGATCTTCAAAGTACCGTGGAGATGGATTCCCGGCTGGATTTCCTTGATTTGTGTACGGAAACGGGAATGAAGGTATACCAGCGTAGTTTGACCTTTTTACTTATTGTTGCTGCTCAGGAGTTATTTCCCGCCAGTGAAGTTGAAGTAACGGTGGAACATTCTCTTAGCAATGGTTTATATTGCGAGCTTCATCACGGCAGAGACATTACACCCGCCGACGTAAAGAATCTGGCAGGCCGCATGCGGGAAATTATCGCGGAGAACCGTCCGATTGTGAGGAAAAGCCTGTCCACAGCTGAAGCGATAGAGCTGTTTAATGCTGCCGGTCAGAAGGAGAAAGTAAAGCTGTTGGAGCAATTAGACCGGAAGAAAGTAAGCCTATATTATTGCGGCGAGATTTATGACTACTTTTATGGCACAATGACGCCAGCGACAGGGTATTTAGATGTTTTCGAATTAAAATACTATCAACCGGGTATTATTTTGCGTTTTCCCCAAAAGGATAACCCGTCGGTTTTGCCCAAATTCATTGAAAATCCGAAGTTGTTCAATGTTTTTCAGGAGGCTGAAGCGTGGGGAAATATTCTTCGCTGCGGCTATGTGGCAAATTTAAATGAATATATTATGGGCAAAAGAATTGATGAGATCATCAGGATAGCTGAAGCGTTACATGAGAAAAAAGTGGCTCAGATCGCTGATTTCGTCTCCAGCCATCGTAATGAAGTACGGGTAATATTGGTGGCAGGTCCGTCGTCATCCGGCAAAACAACTTTTGCCCAGCGGCTGAATATTCAGCTTCGGGTAAACGGGGTTTGGCCCGTTCCCATATCTCTTGATGACTATTTCCTGGACCGCTGTTATACCCCGCTGGATGAAAAAGGGGAATATGATTTTGAATCTATTGATGCCATCGACTTAGAACTGTTCAATGATCATCTGACACGTATTCTTGCCGGTGAAGAGGTGGAGCTTCCTTCCTTTAATTTTAAGACCGGCTGCCGGGAATACCTTGGTCATCGCATTCGCATCGACAAGGGGCAGCCGTTAATTGTCGAAGGCATTCACGGATTGAATGAGCGGCTTACCAGTGCGGTGCCCAGGCATTGCAAAATTAAAGTCTATATTAGCGCTCTGACTCAATTATCCATCGATAATCATAACCGGATTCCAACTACCGATACCCGCCTGATTCGGCGTATTGTGCGCGACAGCCAGTTCCGTTCCCATGACGCGCTTATGACGCTGAGATTGTGGCCGGGAGTGCGGCGCGGTGAAGAACGCAATATTTTCCCTTTCCAGGAAGAAGCCGACGTGATGTTTAACTCTGCCCTTATTTACGAATTGGCTGTTCTTAAAAAATACGCCGAACCGCTGTTAAACGAAGTAACTCCCGCTTATCCCGAATATATGGAGGCACAACGATTGCTAAGCTTTCTAAGCTATTTCAGTTCTATCAATGACGATGAGATCCCCCTGAATTCCATCCTGCGGGAATTTATCGGTAAATCCTGCTTTTTCTAAAGTGAGACAAAGTAAAAAAACCGCCACGCGGCCTTTGCATTCTTTGAAAAACCCCTGCCGGCAAAAATTCCGGCAGGGGTCTTTCAAAGTGATTTAGCGGTTGTTTTCAAAGAATTTGATGGCGACTTCCGGAAATAATCCGTAAGAAAGCACATCTTCCGCCGAAGCGTCAGGATAGCCTTTTTCAGCCAGTTCCTGGCGCAGTTTCGCCATTTGCGGCGGAATATTGTCTGCCGGTCGACAGGTAATAATGTCTTCATCGCCAATGCCAATGATGTTCTTTAGGAATTCCGGATCAATTGGCGCCGGTGTACGTCCGTATTTACCGCGAGCCAAGTCTTTGATTTCCCGGGGGACTACCTTGTAACGGCCCAGCATGACATTAAAAGCTGCCATCGAGCCGACGATCTGGCTGGTGGGAGTAACAAGCGGCGGATAACCCATTTCAGCCCGGACTTTAGGCATTTCCTCGATCACGTCAGGGAATTTGTCGGCCATTCCCTGCTCTTCCATTTGGTTAAGGAGGTTAGAAAGCATGCCGCCGGGAATTTGAAAAGAGAGAACTTTAGTATCGATGTCAATAGCAGTGTTTAGTTTAAATGTTTCGGCTAATTGCTTTTTTACTGTACGGAAATGATCAGCAACAGGGTAGAGCGCTTCTTTTTTAATTCCTGTATCTCTGTCGGTACCTTCCAGGGCAGCAATCAAGGCTTCGGTCGCAGGCTGGGATGATCCGATGGAAAAAGGCGATAGAGCACAGTCGATAATGTCTACACCTGCCTCAATGGCCTTCAAATAAGTCATGGATGCCATACCGCTGGTGTAGTGAGTGTGGAGTTGAATGGGTACGGTGATTTCAGTCTTTAACATTTTGACCAAATCGTAGGCGGCATAGGGATGCAAAAGTCCTGCCATGTCCTTAATACAAATGGAATCGACACCGAGGCTTACCAGATCCTTTGCTACTTTTAAAAAGCTGGTATTATCATGATAAGGGCTAATGGTATATACAAAAGCTCCTTGAACATGGGCGCCGGCTTCTTTAGCCGCTTGGGCCGAGACTTCCAGATTACGGACGTCATTTAAAGCGTCGAATATGCGTATAACACCTACACCGTTCGCGACTGAGCGTTTAACAAACTCCGTCACAACGTCATCGGCGTAATGATTGTATCCCAATACATTTTGGCCTCTTAACAGCATCTGAATGGGAGTTTTCCTTATATATTTTTTTAGCGTGCGCAGACGTTCCCAAGGGTCCTCATTTAAAAAACGGAGGCAGCTGTCAAAGGTGGCTCCGCCCCAAGCTTCGAGGGAAAAGAACCCCATATCGTCAAGCTGCTCTACAACAGGCAACATGTCGGAAGTACGCATTCTGGTAGCGGTCAGTGATTGATGACCATCACGTAAAACTGTTTCAGTAATTTTAACTGGATTTCGGCTTGCCATGGATATCCCCCTTTCACTTATTCACATAACAGTAAAGGACATATGGCTTTTATTGTAGTTTATCATCTATGACTTTGCCAATTAATTTTTTGTAAATATACTGTATACATGTGACTAAGCATATTATCCGGGCAGAACCAATGCCTTTGCATCAGCCGGGGATGTAGTAAGCTTGCGGGACAAAATGGCTGCCATGGGGTTCTCGCCGGTCATTGCCGGAATATTGCTGCCGTCCCCGTTTATTATGTTCACTCCTCCTAAGCGGGCCAGTACGGCATAAATATGAGGGTTTTCCACCGGAGTCTGGGCATGGGATAAGATGCTGTATTCATTTACGCAGCGGGTACCTTCCTCAGAAGGAATGATCCGGCCCGGCCCGCCGACACAGCCGCCTTTACAAGCCATGCCTTCGATAAAGTTGGCGTCGATTTTCCCTGCTTTAATTTCTGTAAGCAATTTTTGACAGTCAGGTATTCCGTCAACTTTAATGGCTTTAAGGCTTTGGGCGCGGCGCGGCACCAATTTAACCAGGGTGGCCGCCACTGCCGAGCTTACCCCGCCGGTTCTGCCATATAATCTTCCCCCCCAGGAGGCAGTGGCGTTTTCTTCATCCGTTTCATCGGCAGGGTTTATAGCCGCCGCCGCAAAAATGGTACTGAGTTCCTGGAATGTCAGTACATAGTCAATAGCTCCTTTTAAATCGGGTAACAAGGCTTCCGATTTTTTGGCCACACAGGGGCCGATAAATACCACTTTTGCTTCCGGCTCTAAGGTTTTAATTACCCGCCCGGAGGCAATCATGGGCGAAACTGAAGGCGATATATGAACGACCAGCTCCGGGAATTTATTTTCCACCAGTTTGATCCAGATGGGGCAGCAGCAACTTGTGATCATAAAATCCCTATCTGTCTTTACATGGTCATTAAATTCAAACGCTTCTTTAATTGTTACCAGATCTGCATATAACGCCGTTTCAACCATATCGGTAAAACCTAGTTTTAACAGAGCGGTACGGAGTTTGCCGGGAGTTGTTCCCGGGCCAAACTGACCGGCGAAAGCGGGAGCTACCGATGCATAAACAGGGTGAGTATGCTGTTTAAGAAGATTAATCAGGGGAACAAATTGAGATTTCTGGGCAAGGGCGCCAAATTCACACACGCCGATACAGGTACCGTCGCCGAGACACCGGGTGTGGTCGATTTTTAGCCGGCCCGTTTCATCATGACTGATGGCTCCTACAGGACAATGCTGTTCACAGGCACGCGGTTCAAGGCATAACCTGCAGGCGTCAGGATTGGCGACAACAATAGGCTCGCTGCCCATACCCATGAGAGCTTCTTCGTCATAATCGTTTATTATTTCGTCAGAATCATGGGGACTTAGTCCCATAGCAATACGTATTTGGTTGGTCACATATTGCCTGGCGGTTTTATCTTCAAATTCAGCTTTGATCATACGGCAAATGTCTTCCTGGCGTTCAAACAGTTTTCCTTCCCAGGCTGCTTTGGCTACTTGGAATAGAATACGCGGTCTAATATTTAATTTTAATGCGGGAGGGATATTTGACATACTGCCACCTGCTTTGCGAATTGTTTTCTTAAATAGGGAACGCATTAGGGAATTGAAACTATATCCGGGTATTAGGAACGCTTTGACGCTGGTTTCTTAACCTCAGCTTATCCTAATACCCGGATGTCAATTCTTTAATGCGACATATTATAGAAATATTTATTGGTGCTTGATTCATTTTTACTGTTGTATTTTACAGACTCTTTTGCTATTTATTGATTAAATGACAAGCAACATGGTGTTCATTTTGTGATATGAGTTGAGGAATTTCCTCGGAGCATTTCGGCATAACGTAACGGCAGCGAGTGCGGAATTTACACCCGCTTGGCGGGTTTATCGGGCTGGGAACGTCGCCCTCCAGGATGATACGTTTACGGTCCAGTTCGACCGCCGGGTCCGGGATGGGAATGGCAGAGAGCAGGGCCTGGGTATAAGGGTGCTGCGGTTTTTTATAGAGCTCGTCGCAGTCGGCCAGTTCTACCAGGGAGCCGAGGTACATAACAGCAACCCGGCGGCTGATGTGTTTGACCATTGACAGATCGTGAGCGATAAAAAGATAGGTCAAACCAAACTGTTCTTGCAATTCCTGCAGCAGGTTGACTACCTGCGCCTGGATAGAAACGTCCAAGGCCGAAATGGGTTCATCACAGACGATAAATTCGGGATCAACGGCCAAAGCGCGGGCAATACCGATACGCTGCCGCTGACCGCCGCTGAATTCATGGGGGAAACGGCTGGCGTGTTCCGGGTTAAGACCTACTTTTTTCAGCAGGTGATAAATGCGATCCATTCTTGCGCCGCCCGTTGCCAGTCCGTGGATGTCAATTGGTTCACCGACAATATCGCCAACAGTCATTCGCGGGTTTAATGACGCGTAGGGATCTTGGAAAATCATCTGAATCCTGCGGCGCATGGCTAAAGGGTTTGAGCCGCGAATTGCGGCGTGAACGTTGCCCCCGTTAAACAGCACCTGGCCGGAAGTGGGAGAGTAGAGCCCTGCCACCGTACGGCCAATGGTCGATTTGCCGCACCCGGTCTCACCCACCAGGCCAAGGGTTTCACCTTTTATTACTTGAAAGGATATGCTTTCAACCGCTTTTACGTAAGATTCCGCTTTGCCGAAAAGGGAGCGTTTGGCAACAAAATATTTGGTCAGGTTTTGTACATCGAGCAAAACTTTACTCATGCCGGTTCACCCTCCTTAAACAGGCTGGCAGGAGTATAGGGTGAGCTTTCATTGACCAGCCAGCAGCGGCAAGTGTGAGCTGGCCCAATAGCAGCCAGCTCCGGCGGTTGCTTACATATCTCCATGGCGAAGCGGCAACGCGGCATAAAGGCGCAGCCCGGCGGCGGCGCCAAAAGGTCTGGCGGTTGACCGGCAATCGACTCCAGACAGCTTTTTTTCACATCAAGGCGCGGTACCGAGCGGAGCAAGCTCCAGGTGTACGGATGCTGCGGGTTGGCATAAAGTTCTTTCAGCGGCGCCATTTCCACTATTTTACCGGCGTACATGACCATAACCCGGTGACAGATGCCTGCCACCACGCCAAGATCATGAGTAATAAGGATAATGGAAGTAGCCAATTGGCGGTTAAGATTTTTCATCAGGTCCATAATCTGGGCCTGTATGGTAACGTCAAGAGCGGTTGTGGGTTCGTCGGCAATAAGGACTTTGGGATTGCAGGCGAGAGCCATGGCAATCATAACCCGTTGCCGCATACCGCCGCTCATTTGGTGGGGGTACTGGGAAATCCGGGATTCAGGGGCGGGAATGCCCACCAGCCGCAGCATATCCACCGCTTTTGCCAGCGCCTGTTTTTTGCTCATTTTTTGATGAAGCATGAAGGTTTCTCCCAGCTGAAGACCTACAGTCAGCACCGGGTTTAATGAAGTCATGGGATCCTGGAAGATCATGCTGATATCATTGCCACGGATGGACCGCAACTCTTTTTCCGCCATTTTTGCGATATCTTTGCCCTTGAACATAATTCGGCCGCCGGCTATTTCGCCCGGAGGCGAGGGGATTAGACCCATCAGGGAACTGGCCGTAACGCTTTTGCCGCAGCCCGACTCGCCGACAATGCCAAGCACTTCACCTTTTCCCAAGGTAAAGCTCACATCATTGACGGCCTGCACTTTCCCGGCATAGGTGTTAAATACTACTTTCAAGTTTTCAACAGATAAGACTGCTTCCATAATTTACGCCTCCTTGTATCTATTTAAGTTATCAAATGCCACGAACTGCTTGGAAATCGTCAGATACCCCGTTGCATATGAAAAAAACTTATTGCAATGAAATTTGCTGATTACGGTTCGATTATCATAGTCAGATCGCCGAGGCGCGACGACGATTCTGATTTCGTTAACTAAGTATAATAGTTTGCACGGGGCCCGGAACGGAGGCGTACTGGTGGTCCGCACAGGCTACTTAGAAAAAGGCTAACTAGGCCAGAACGGTTGGAGATATTTTAATCCTACGCAAGACCGCCAAAAGTTCTTAAAAATTCGGCAGGAGTATAAACTGCAAAATACTCTTTAATTTCATCGGTATGAAAATCATAGTCGCCAGTTACAAGTGCGTCAGGCTCAGCTAAAATAGCAGATATCAAAATTGGGATATCTTTTTTATCTCTTATGTGTGGCACAGGAAATGTTAATGGGTTCTCTGGAGTGTATACTAATTCAAATTCGAGTAAAGACAGAAACCGTTCCCATTCTGCGAATTTGTTGGGAAACCGTTTTTTAATAACGTGAGAAACTTCAGAGATAGTGTAACTGCAAATGAGTAAATTGTGTTCTTCTACAACTAATAGCAATAGTTTTCTGGATAACGATTCTGTTGAATGCATAGCTGAAATTAAAATATTGGAATCCACGAAAACACGAAGCCCGTTACTCTTTTCGCCCATTCCACATTTCCTCCCGGACCTGCTCCAAGTCATCGAGTAGTTCTTTTTCCGTAATTCCTTTAGCTTGGACTTCCTTACTCATAGAGTCAAGAAACTCACGCAAGGCAATTGCACTAGACTTAATTATGATAATTTTACCAGTCTCATCTTCAATAAAAGCAACTTTATCACCTTCAGCCAGATTTAACCGCTCACGGATCGCCTTCGGGATGGTGATTTGGCCTTTTGATGTTATTCTTGAAACTTCAATATTCATAGTCCGCAACCTCCTTACTTTCCTTACTTATAATATATCAAAAAACTTACTTAAAAGTAAAGTTCCGATACTCACCATTTTAGGAACTTTACTCGGGAGGAAAATATGTGAAGCGAAATTGGGGTTTGGAGGAACTGATAGAACATTTTACATTGCTGTGAATAGTTATGCCTCTTACTTGCGCATGCGCGGGTCAAGCGCGTCGCGTAATCCATCCCCCAGGAAGTTGAAGGACAGCATGGTAATACTGATTGCCAAAGCCGGGAAAAGAAGCTGGAAAGGGTAGGAGCGTAAACTGGTAACACCCTCGGAGGCGAGTACACCCCAACTGGCCATGGGAGCAGATACCCCCAAGCCGATGAAGCTTAGGAAGGCTTCGGTGAATATCGCCTCGGGAATGGCCAGCGTCGCTGTAACAATAATCGGTCCCATGCTGTTGGGAATGAGATGCCTTAAGATAATACGCCAGGAGTCAGCGCCAATGAGTCGGGCAGCTAATATATATTCCAATTCTTTCAGGGCCAGTATTTGTCCCCGGACAATACGGGCCATCCCTAACCAGTAAACAAAACCAAGGGCGATAAAAATATTAGTTAAACCCGGTTCCATTACGACCATTAACAGTATTACATAGAGAAGGAGCGGGATTCCGTAAAGAACATCGATAATCCTCATCATGACACTGTCCACGCGACCGCCAAAAAAGCCGGAAATTCCACCATATAGGACGCCAATGGTAAAGTTGAGTATGCTGGCAACAATGCCGATGGAAAGAGAGATCCGGGCACCGTACAGTACGCGGGTGAACAGATCGCGGCCAAGATTGTCAGTACCAAACCAGTGCTCGGCTGACGGTGTCTGGTTGGCAAATTGAAGTTTTTGGTCAGAGTAACTATATTTTGAAAACAATGGTCCGAATAAGGCTAGCAGAGTGATCAGGAGGATCATAACCATACCGGCCATCGCCATTTTATTCTCTTTTAGCCGGCGCCAGGCATCCTGCCAGTATGTGGTGCTGGGGCGGGCAATATCATAGGATGTATCATGGGTAAAATCAATGCGACGGAATAATTCAGGGTTTGGCGCCATACTCAGTTTTCCTCCTTATTGTCTAATTTAATTCTTGGATCAAGGAACATATAAGCAATGTCAACCAAGAAATTGAGGAAGACCAGCAGGGCACTGTAAAACACCGTTATTCCTAAAATTACAGTGTAGTCACGGTTGTAAATGCTTGTTACAAAATGCCTTCCCAGACCGGGTATGGCAAAGATTGTTTCGATGACAAAGCTACCGGTAAAAATCATTGCGATTTGCGGCCCAAGGTAAGTAACGACCGGGATGAGGGTATTCTTGAGAGCGTGGCGGTAGACGACCAGGAATGCGGAAAGCCCTTTAGCCCGGGCAGTGCGAATGTAATCTTGTGACATAACTTCCAGCATTGTTGAACGTACCAAGCGGGCAACAAAAGCAGTTGATAAGCCAGCCAAAGAACAGGCCGGCAGAATCATATATTCAAATCCTCCCCACATTGCGGCGGGAAGAAGCTCCAGTTTCAGGGCAAATACATATATAAAGAGCGTGGCTAATATGAAGTTTGGCACCGAGACGCCAATAGTAGCCAGGAACATAGTGGCATAATCCGGCCAGCGGTTTTGGAACAAAGCGGCAAGGATTCCCGCCGGAATGCCGGCAATTAGTGCGATGGCTACAGTCAGCGCACCTAATTCGGCGGAAACTGGAAAACCTTCAGCAATAATTTGATTGACTGTACGGTTTTCGTATTTAAAAGAAGGTCCCAAGTCGCCTTGCATGATGTTGGTAAGATAGTCGGTGTATTGCTTCCACAAAGGATCATTCAGATGATAACGTTCGTTAATGTTTTTTAAAACTGCTTCAGGTAATGTACGCTCTGCCGTAAACGGACCGCCCGGGATAGAATGCATGAGAATGAATGTAGCGGTAATGATTACTAACAAAACTACCAGCATGGAAACAAATCTGTTAATGGTATACTGCAGCAAAAATAATCACTCCTTGACTTAAGAAGAGGGTACGCCATTGGCGTGCCCCCTTTTTGGCATTACTCCAGATAGGCTTCTTTTAAGTAAGTGGTATGAGTTATGGAGCGGATAACTCCTTTGACGTTCGGCTTTACAACCGCCGGGAAGGTGTAGAAGTAGATTGGCGCCAGGACTGCTTCGTCCATCAATAGTTTTTCAGCATCATGCATGGCTTTCATGCGTATGGTCTGGTCGTTCGTCGATTGAGCCAGTTTAACCAGCTTGTCATATTCAGGATTTTTGTACTGCGGATCATTGTTGCCGCTGCCAATAATAAACAGGTCCAGGAAGGTCATGGGATCCGGATAGTCGCCAATCCAGCCATGCCGGGCAATTTGGTAGTTGCCGGTTTGCCGGTTGTTAATGAATACTTTCCACTCTTGGTTGGAAAGGGTTACGTTGATACCCAGGTTTTTCTTCCACATTTCCTGAATGGCTTCAGCAATAGCTTTATGGCGGTCGTCAGTATTATAAATCACAGTGAGAACAGGAAATCCTTTTCCATCAGGGTAACCGGCTTCAGCCAATAGTTTCTTGGCTGTTTCAACGTCATATTTTACGAAGTCTCCTCCTACCTTGCGGAAATCTTCGCCCGGTTTGGCATCAGTCAGTCCGGGGGGAATCCAAGCCGTAGCCGCTATTTCTTCAGTTTTGGTAATATTCTTTACAATAGCATCACGGTCAATAGCCAGCGACAACGCTTTACGCACTTTGGGATTGTCAGTGGGAGCGGCGTTGTTGTTAAAGCTGTAGTAGTAGGTTCCCAGGTAGGGGAAGACTTGCAGTTTGTTTTCTTGCTTTAAACGAGGGACTTCCGCGGCAGGTGGATACGGTTGATCAATGAAGTCAACCTGACCGTTTTCAAACATGGAAAGAGCAGTGGCAGCATTGTCAGTTATGATAAGATCCAGTTTTTCCATTTTGACTTTCCCAATATCCCAGTAATTTTCATTTTTTACTAATTCAATCTTGGAATTGTGTGTCCAGTTGGCAATTTTGAAAGGACCGTTACCAATAAGAGTATTAACATCGGAGGCCCATTTTTCATTGGCGGAAACTATCTTTTTATTAACCGGATAGTAGGTATGGAAGGTGGTTAAGGAAAGAAAATAGGGAGTAGGAGCTTCCAATGTAACTTCAAGGGTTTTGTCGTCAAGTGCTTTTACGCCTACTTGATCGGCAGTCGCCTTGCCTGTGTTATAAGCTTCGCCGTTTTTGAGATAATACAATTGAATGGCATATTTGCTGGCAAATTCAGGCCGTAAGGTTTCTTTCCAAGCGTATTCAAAATCATGGGCCGTTACAGGATCGCCGTTAGACCACTTGGCATTTTGGCGAATGTAGAATTTGTATTTAAGCCCGTCCGGGGAAATTTCCCAACGCTCGGCAGCAGCCGGGACAGGGATTTCTTTGCTGTCCAGAGCAGCCAGGCCTTCAAAGATTTGGGATTCAACAGTGGATTCCGGGGTACCGGTGGATTTGCGGGGGTCCAGGGTTTCCGGCTCGGAGCCTATACAAAAACGGAGATATTTAGCGTCCGGTTTCCCGGTTGTGGTTCTGCCGCAACCGGCCAGAAGTGATGCAAACATTAACACAACCAGCATCACCAAACATAGTTTTTTCCAGGACATAAAATCACCTCTCTATTAAATTTCTAAATTTCTTTTGGAAATATTCGTGCTCGTTACCTGTTTTCCTGCATACACCGGGAGAACAGCCGGATAAATATTCAGATATTTATAACAATAACAGCTTATCCTGCGACGTATATAATTCAAAATGAGGTGAATCCATGCAAGAAAAAGTATGTCCTTTATGCAATGCCCTGCAGGCTGTGACTGAAATTTGCCCCAATTGCGGTGAAAACATGGTGGACGGAGGCGGGATTAACGACTATGTCGGGCCGTATAGTCCTTATATGGACAGTCTCCACATGCCTTTGCAAAATGAAGGGTATTGTCTTCATCTGCTGTTTTGTCCCGCATGTAAGTACGATACTCTCATGGCGTTTGCCCTGATAACCGTCTGAAAATGGCTCACACAAATACAACCGGGGATAAACGGATAAACAAAGCGGATTGGGTAAATAATAAAAAAAATTGCGAGGAGTGATATGAATGTCAAATCCACTAGTTAAATGTACAGTCGATCAGTGCACCCACTATATGCCGGGAGATCAGTGCGTGGCCGCGAAGATAAGTGTATATAACGATGAGATGAAAAGCAATTCCAGGATGAAGGAAGAAACCTTGTGCAAGTCTTTTCACCCCAGAAAGACCATGGGAGATATGTTAGGCGCGTTCCATAACGCCAACGTCGGCGGCACAGTGTCGGCGGCATTTGTGGATGGAACACAACTCACGCCGGCTGTAGAATGTTTTGTAAATCCGTGTAAATACTGGCAGCACGGCAATTATTGCAATGCCGAACATATTCACGTTGCCGGACTCAACGCATCCAAAACTGCAGATACGGACTGTGAAACCTTTGAAGCGAAGTAGCTCTTAGCAAAGCAGAGAGCCGGGGGAAACCCCGGCTCTCTGCTTTTCAGGCTGTTGAAAAACTTCGCCTAGCGTCGTTGCTCCTCAGAACCCTTGCTTGCGTACCTCCGAAGTACGCGGCGCGGCGGGTTCTTCCGGTGCGCCTAGTGGTCTGTAAACTTTAATTCTATAGTGTTCTTGCGAGATCTTTTCCGTCCTGCTTTGTTGTCGTCGGCTTACATATTCCCGATATGCGCGCCTCCTCCGCCTCGCAGGGCGAAAAACCTCTCGCAATTCATTCTATAGTTTTAGAGTTTACAGACCACTAGCTATGCTCGTTTTTGAACAGCCTGAGTTTTTTAGTGCTTTTGCGGGTCTTTCTTGCAACCACAGTCACAGTCAGGGCTGTGTTGGTCCTGGATTTCAATGCAGTCTAAACTGGCTTTAACCTGAGCTTTAATATGATCAATATACAAACGCCTTAAATGCGACTGTTCGGTACGTTCCTCTTCCGTCAAACAGCTTTCACGGCTTTTGCGCGCCAATTCGTTAATTCTGGCGATTACTTCCGGCGTGATCATCCTCTATACCTCGCTTTCACTTTTATAAGGCTGCCTGCTTTAATTAGCTTATAGACATAGTACCAAACTATAAACAGATATTCAAATTCATCTTTGATAATAAAAGCCGGTTTTTTGATATTTCCCGAGCATGAAAATCGCGAAACTATGCAATTTTAGGATCTTTCTAATTGCAGAATTTCTTAAAAAACTATCGGTAAAACTAAATCTGTATTTCTACCCATAAAATTGCTTCATTTTTTCAATTGAATGGTATAATTGTAAGTAATAAATAGTTTTGCGGCAGATTGCTGGTGAATTTCTCAATATGTAGTCATAGTTGAACATGGGGAGGTTCTTAAATTGAATAAGAAATGGTCAATTATTATCGGTTCTATTATTCTGATTAGTATCTTCATTACTGGGGTTTTTGCCGACAGTCCAATAAAGCTTATTGTTAACGGCCAAGAAATCAAACCGGATGCTGCACCGCAAATCATTAATGGCAATACGATGGTTCCTATCAGCTGGGTAGCGAAAGCATTGGGCGCTGATGTTAAGTGGGATAAGCAAAACAATGCTGTTAATATAACCAGACCATATTTTGTTTCTAACCAAGCGGAAGCTGAGGCCAAATTATATCCCTTTCAAAATATAAATGGAATGTATAGAGGCTTTATTTTAGAGGTTAAAGGGGAACGTAAATATTTTGCTTGGGAAAATGTTACCAACCCTACCTATGCTCCCGAACTTCTTTTCGCTGATATTAACCAAGATAGTGAAAAAGAATTGATTATACTCTTAACTACTGGAACAGGAACAGGAGTTCATAAAGAAGACATTCATGTAATAAACCCTGGTATGCTTACAGAGATTGCTGTAGAAAGTCCGGCTGATATTGTTAAACAGAATATAAATACTAAGATGCAAAGTGATGGCGACAACATGGTCATACAAATCATAACGGGCGGTAAAGAAACAACGATTATTAAAGAAAAAGAATATAGCTGCAGTTGGTTCAATAATGTAGCTTTTGGTAGTATTTGTCATTATGAAGTGATTAATAATAAATTGATAGTCAGAATTCCGGCACAAGTGTCTCCAGGGAGTTTTGTTGGGGAAATTCAAGCTACGTATATTTTTGAAAACGGTAAATACAGGGCGAACACCATTAATTTTACAAAAACTGATTATTAACTCCTTTGCTCAGATAGACCAGTTTTCCGAAACGAATATTGCTGTCGTTTTAACCGTCAGTTTCAAGGACAATTTAATCGTCTACTCGCTTGTTGCTTTTCTACTCTCCAATTACCTATTCTGAGCCAACGGCATAATCACTTTACAAAATATAATAAGGAAATCAGGAAGCCTGCCTCAGGCAAGCTTCCTGATTTCCTTATTATATTATCTCGTGTTCTGGTCGTTCTTCCAAGATTGTTGCCGTAATAATTTTTTGCTGCTGCGACGTCAACAACGAGAGCGCTTCCTGGAGGAATACCGAATCCTCTGTTTCTACAGAGATATCATTGGTAGCTGCTACGCCATCAATCATCTCCATCGTCTCACCTTCAGTACTTCGACTAAGAAAGTCGTTAAGGATAAGTAGCTCATGCTCTCGCAAACGCTTGTATTTCTTTGCCAGTCTGATGGTTTCGTGATACAGGCCAGTTACAAACCAAGCCATTATCCGGGCATCTTCAGGGTCATTATCATAGGTGTCAGGTATAAGGAATCATCATTGCTCACCTCCTTTCTGTCCATTTCGCCCTCTACTATATAAAGAGAAAATAGGGGGCCGTTTTAATAACCCCCTATTTTAAAAAAATTGTAATTATTGAGGTACTTCTCTTTAGCTCAGCACAAATAAGAAATTATTCCAAAATCAAAAAACTGCTTTAAAAAAAAAGCTAGGTCCTTTGAAAACAAAGGCTCCTTGCCGTTTTAAAGAATGTAGCATATAGGAGAAAGAATAAGGCCGAATTCCAGGTCTTTCTTGTTTATTTCTCCTCCGCCGGATTGGTTGAGAAACCTCTCTCCAGTTTGCCTTTTTTCCCCATGGTACTTGGCTGGTAACGGTGAATTGCTTCCACTATCCATGTCACCAGATCAGAACAGGCTTCATCGTAACCCAATTGGCGGCTATATTTCCTCACAAGAGGACTAAGACGGAAAACCAGTTGGGCTGTAGCTTCGGTATTACCGTTTTGGGCTTGAATGATCAGTTCCTTTAATTTTGGCTTATGCTTCAATCTTCTCACATCCTTAACAAAAACTGTTACTATAGATATTGCCTAAAATATGGAACTGACTAAGGACATACACACTTCCCTGCAAAATCACTAAATAAAAGTTCAATAAGAGTAAAAAAATCCTTCTTAAAAATGGAATCAAAACCATATTTTACAATTATTTAAGCTAATTTTCAGAGAAAAGAAAAATAGAAAGCTAAACTATACCCAGGCGGGAGACTTTCCGGTGAATCATGGAGTAAAAACAATTTAACTTACTTTTATGCGCTCTTAATATTGCTCTTAATTTTATTGATACAAAAAGATTTGATGTAAAATTGTGACCCAAGGACCACCTCTCACATATAGTTGGTATAGACGGATGAAATCAGAGCTTATGTGAGGTTGAAAAATATATGTATGATTTGGTCATAATTGGCGGAGGTCCTGCAGGTATGACGGCTGCTGTTTATGCCGCCCGCAAGCGTATGAATGCCGTATTGGTGACAAAGGAAGTCGGCGGCCAGGTCATGTGGACAATGGACATTGAAAACTACATGGGTTATCAGTTTATTACCGGACCTGAGCTAATAGCAAAGTTCGAGGAGCAGGTCCGGCAATTTCCGTTAAAAATTAAATATGAAGAAGTGAACAGACTAATCGTGAAGGATGACGGCACTTTTACCGTAGTGAGCGCCGAAAGGGAATATCATAGCAAAACGGTAATCATTGCCTCAGGCAAGCGCCCTAAAAGGCTGGGAGTGCCGGGAGAAGAGGAGTTTGCCGGGCGGGGGGTCAGTTATTGCGCCACTTGCGACGGACCTTTGTTTGCAGGCAAAAATGTTGCCGTCATAGGTGGAGGGAACTCGGCGCTGCAGGCGGCAATCGAATTAAGTCAAGTTGCCGACAAAGTATATCTTGTTGCCAGAAATAATTATAATGCCGATCCCATCGTAGTCGAAAAACTAAAAAAGAGCAATAACATTGTTGAACTTTCGGGTGATACCAAGGGTATTCAGGGTTCCCAGTCAGTGGAAAAGCTGATAATTGCAAGTTTAGACAGCAGGGAAGAAACAGATTTGCCGGTACAAGGGGTTTTTGTAGAAATCGGACTGATGCCTAACTCCGAATATTGTGACGGCGTTGTCAAATTGAATGACGGTGGGGAGATTGTTACCGATTGCCGCACACGGACTAAAATACCGGGCCTATTTGCTGCCGGCGACGTGACGAACGGCCCGGACAAACAAATCGTAATTGCCGCCGGCGATGGCGCCAAAGCCGCCCTGGTTGCTTATGAATATCTGTTGCATAAACGACCCCATTGCGGATAATGTCAATCAGTACTATTTTGTTAATGTAAACTGGTGCATAAGCAGGTAATTAAATAAACGAAGCGAATAATGCATAATTGGGCCAAAATATGACATTGATAATACTTGTTACTTGTGCACCAGCCTGTTGTTTTTTTACCTGGATTGTGAAGTGTCACCATAGAATCCGGTATTTTTGAATATTGTACTTTGGTTGGACATGCACCGGTATTATTAAACAGTATAAGAAGACCTGCCGGCCCATTTGACATTACCTTGATCGGGATGGGGGTGCTTACACTTAAGATTTATTAATTTAGATTGAAAAGGACGTGTTAATAGGTGGACAATACAAAAATTCGTTATGATGTTGAGCAAAAAGTTGCTCTAATGGAAGCGCTGCCGCTTAGCTTTCAGCATTTATTTGCTATGTTTGGCGCGACCGTGTTAGTCCCGTTCTTATTTAAAGTAAATCCTGCGACCTCTTTGTTAATGAATGGTATAGGCACGTTAATATATCTTACTGTTTGCAGAGGCCGGATACCTGCCTATTTAGGGTCAAGTTTTGCTTTTATCTCTCCTGTATTCGCCATCCTGGCCATTCCCAGCCTGGGCGGGTATTCGGCCGCCCAAGGAGGGTTCATTGCCTTTGGACTTTTTTTTATTGTAATATCCCAAATTATCCGGATAGCCGGCACCGACTGGCTGGACATTATTTTTCCGCCGGCGGCCATGGGCGCCATTGTCGCCATCATCGGCCTGGAATTAGCCCCTGTTGCCACTGAAATGGCAGGATTGACGGGCAAGATGGTTGAGCAGCTTCACATACCTTACGCTACTGCTGTAACAGTATCGATGTTTACTTTGGGAGTAACAATCTTGGGTTCAATGCTGTTCCGCGGTTTTTTAGCGGCAATTCCGGTTCTTATCGGCGTTATCGCCGGCTATATTTTATCCTTGTTCATGGGGATAGTCGATATAACAGGCATTATTAAGGCTCCCTGGTTTGAAGTACCTACATTGTACGCACCAACCCTTAATATCGACGCCATATTAATGATTTTTCCGGCAATGCTGGTTGTACTCGCTGAACACATTGGGCATTTAGTCGTGACAGGGAACATCGTTGATAAGGATTTACTCAAGGAACCGGGTTTACACCGTTCGCTGCTGGGAGACGGTATTTCCAATATGCTGTCAGGATTGGTTGGCGCCACTCCTAACACAACCTATGGGGAAAATATTGGCGTCATGGCGATTACAAAAGTATTCAGCGTCTGGGTGATCGGCGGTGCTGCGGCAATTGCTATACTGGTCTCTTTTGTTGGCAAATTCGCGGCGTTGATCCGCAGCATACCTGTTCCGGTAATGGGCGGGATTTGTATTCTGCTGTTTGGCGTTATTGCTGCTGCCGGCATCAGAATGTTAATTGAAAAGAAGGTTGATTACACTAAGTCTCGTAACCTGATTTTGACTTCCGTGGTACTCATCAGCGGCATTAGCGGCACCGCAGTGAAATTCGGCACCGTCGAACTCAAGGGAATGGCATTAGGAACAATTGTTGCGATTATCATCAGTATTGTATTTGAAATTTTCACTAGAATAGGTGTTACCAACGACCGTGATAATAATTAAGAAGCCCGCTAAAGCGGGTATTCTCGACCTGGTTATACTTGGGTTAGATAACAGGTACACAAGTTTTATTAGCGTTAAAAATACTGGAGTGTGATGATGGATGAAAGTTGTGATAACTATTGTCGGACAGGACCGAGTCGGGATTATTGCTACAGTAAGCCAAATATTAGCCAATAACAATATAAACATATTGAATATCAACCAAAATATACTGGAAGGTTTTTTTAACATGGTGATGCTGGCTGATATGTCTCAGGCCGCTATCAGCTTGAAAGACCTTGGGCAAACATTACGGGAAAAAGGTGAGGCTATGGGACTTGAGATTAAGGTTCAGCACGAAGATATTTTCCGGGTCATGCATAGGGTCTAAGCCATACTGCCAATCAGTGAGGATGGTTCAAAAGAAGGGAGAATCGCATTTGTGTTTACCATACAGGACGTCTTTGAAACCAATCGCATGATTGAGGAAAACAAGCTGGATATACGCACGATAACCTTGGGCATAAGCCTGAGAGATTGCGGCAATCCCGATACTAAAATATTTTGCCGCAATATATATGATAAAATTACCCGTGTCGCCGAACGTTTGGTGCAAACCGGTGAAGATATTGAAACCGAGTATGGCATACCTATCATTAATAAACGGATTTCGGTAACGCCAATTGCAATTGCTGCTGAAAGCTGTCGTACCGACAGCTTCGTTGAGGTAGCCGAAGCTTTGGACGCCGCTGCCAAAAATGTAGGTGTAAACTTTATTGGCGGATTTTCGGCCTTAGTGGAAAAAGGCTATACTAACGGGGATAAAGTATTGATAGGCTCCATTCCTGAGGCTCTAGCCCGTACGGAACGTGTCTGTTCCTCAATTAATCTAGCCTCAACCAAAGCCGGTATTAACATGGATTGCGTCAGGGAAATGGGTGAGGTGATCAAGCGGACGGCTGAACTTACCAAGGACCGTGACGCATTAGGCTGTGCCAAGCTGGTTGTGTTTGCCAATGTACCGGAAGACAACCCGTTTATGGCCGGGGCCTTCCATGGTGTGGGCGAACCGGAGACAACAATTAATGTCGGCGTAAGCGGCCCCGGGGTAGTCAAACGGGCCCTTGAGGATGTAAAAGGCTGTGACTTTGGAACGGTTGCTGAAATCATAAAACGGACAGCCTTTAAAATTACCCGGGTTGGTCAGTTAGTTGCGCAGGAAGCATCGCGACGGCTTGGGCATCCTTTCGGTATTATCGACTTGTCACTAGCTCCGACTCCTGCCGTAGGTGACAGCGTTGCCTACATTCTCGAGGAAATGGGGATTGAAAGCTGCGGCGCGCCGGGAACTACAGCCGCGCTGGCAATGTTAAATGATGCGGTAAAGAAAGGCGGCCTTATGGCCTCTTCTCATGTTGGCGGCCTTAGCGGAGCGTTCATTCCAGTCAGCGAAGATGCAGGCATGATCGCAGCCGCGGCAAGAGGCAGCCTTACGTTGGAAAAATTAGAGGCCATGACTTGTGTTTGCTCCGTCGGATTGGATATGATTGCTATTCCCGGCGATACTTCGGCGGCGACAATTTCGGCAATTATAGCTGATGAAGCAGCTATCGGCATGATTAATAACAAAACGACCGCTGTGCGGATAATTCCGGTGCCGGGTAAATCAGTCGGCGACAACGTAGAATTCGGCGGCCTTTTGGGATACTGTCCGATTATGGCTGTCAGCCCCTTTAAATCTGACCAATTTATTGCCCGGGGTGGGAGGATTCCGGCGCCGGTGCGGAGTCTGACCAACTAGATTGAAGACAAACAAGATACAAGATTGTTATACCAACCGGGCAACTATATCAGCTGAAACTGGAGGCCCGCCATGAGATTAAGTAAAGCTGTCAGGCAGCAAATGCTGACAGTTCTGGAGGAATGTTATAAAGACTCTACCACGGCCCTCAAATATACCACTCCTTTTGAACTCCTGATTGCCGTTATCCTGTCAGCTCAATGTACTGACACAAGAGTTAATATCATAACTGCCCGCTTGTTTCCTCAATACAATACACCGGAAAAAATCCTGAGTCTTGAACCGGGACAAATGGAAGAATATATTCACGATTGCGGCTTATTTCGCAGCAAAGCCAAAAATATTATGGCAACCTGTGAAATGTTGATCCGGGAGTTTGGCGGACGGGTTCCGGCCAGTTTTGACGAGTTGGTGAAGCTGCCCGGGGTGGGGCGAAAAACAGCCAATGTTCTGCTTAGCCAGTTGTTTGGCGTACCGGCTATAGCAGTGGATACTCATGTCTTTCGCGTTGCAAACCGTTTACAGCTGGCTCAAGGTACTACACCTTTTGAAGTTGAACAGCAATTGAGGCGTGTTATCCCGAAAGCCAAATGGAGTGAAGCACATCATTGGCTGATATGGCATGGACGAAAAATCTGTAAAGCAGTTCGCCCTTTGTGTGCCCAATGTCCCCTGGCCCGCTTATGCCCTTCCTTTGAAACCATAAGGGAAAACCATTCACCACAGAGACACAGAGGCCACGGAGGGCCGCAGAGAAAGAACGGCGAAGAGAGAGGGTAATAATGCATAGAGAATGGAGGATGACGCCAAGTGAATTTTCGTAAAGCTACTTTTCGCGATGTAGAAGCGATGCAAAAGCTAATTAATGACTATGCCGAACAAGGTTTTATGCTTGCCAGATCAAGAAACACTTTGTATGAAAGTCTGAGAGATTTTATAATCGCAGAGGAAGCTGGAAAATTAGTTGGATTGGCCGCATTACATCTGGTATGGGATGAATTGGGGGAAATCCGGGCTCTGGCTGTGGCTCCCTCCATGACCCAAAAAGGAGTAGGGCGAAAAATTGTAGATATGCTGACGGAAGAAGCACGAACCCTGGGCGTGAAAACCCTGTTTGCGTTGACTTATAACCCTGGATTTTTTGCAAAACTTGGTTTCCTGGAGGTAACGAAAGAGTCTGTGCCGCAGAAAATGTGGAAGGAGTGCATTAACTGTCCTAAATTTCCTAATTGCGATGAGGTAGCTATGGTCAAAGAACTATTTTAGTCATTGAATTCTTTCTGTTTATTTTGCTAATTACGAAAAAGGTTAAATCCGTCAGACGACGAATTGATGAAATATAAAGAATATTTGGAGTAATAACTGCGTTACCGATAGGGGACAAGTACCTAAATCAAAGGATGATGGCAAATGGGAGCAAGGCGCGACTGCTATAATAGACAAATTGACTATTTGCGTGTTTCAGTCACCGACCGCTGTAATTTCCGCTGTGCTTACTGCATGCCGGTGGAAGGAGTATTACTGCAAAAACATACTGATATGTTAACTTACGAAGAAATGCTGCGAATCATAAAGGTTCTCAGTAAAGAGGGAATCAGCAAGATTCGTTTGACCGGCGGCGAACCGCTCGTACGCAAGGGGATTGTGAACTTTATCAGTGAAATAGCCGCTCTTGGAACCATTAAAGATATATCTATGACGACTAACGGTAATTTATTGGCGGACATGGCCGGTTCATTAAAAGCCGCAGGTTTAAACCGGGTAAATATTAGCCTGGATACTGTCGATCCGGAAAGATTCCGGGCAATTACCTGCGGTGCGGATGTAACTCAAACTCTCAAGGGAATGGAAGAATCGCTCAGGATAGGCTTAACACCGGTTAAACTTAATGTAGTACTGACCGAATTTTTTACTGAATCGGATATTGCCTATTTTATTAATTTGGTACACCACCATACTGTAGCCGTACGGTTTATTGAGTATATGCCCATTGGGAATGGCCGGGTTCATGCCGGACCAAGTGTCGAGAAGATTAAAAGCATGATCAATTCCTGGGGGAAAGGTGTTCTCAAAGCTGTGCAAAATGTTAAAGGGTATGGACCTGCCAGATACTATACGCTGCCTGAAGCCGTGGGAAGCTTCGGTTTTATAACCCCCATAAGTGAGCACTTTTGTCAGTCTTGCAATAGGATTCGGCTAACTGCCGATGGAAAATTCAAACCTTGTTTATTGTCTAACAAAGAGATTGACGTAAAAAAAGCACTGCGCAGCAGTGCCGGCGACGAGGAGATTGTTAATTTGTTTTACCTTGCCATCGGTGCCAAGCAAGCTTCGCATACATTAAACGAAGCAAATTTCCAACCCGATTTTTTTCGTAATATGTCACAAATCGGGGGTTAGGGTGTTACGGGGCGTTTTGAACCTGCCGCCAAAAGGAGAATCAACATGGAACTTACTCATTTTGACCATGCCGGTAAAGCCCGCATAGTTGACGTAACAGTCAAAGATGACACTACAAGGGAAGCAGTTGCAAAAGGACGTATTGCCATGAAACCCGCTACTTTAGACCTTGTTAAGCAAGGTGCGTTAGGTAAGGGAGATGTTCTGGGAGTGGCGCAGGTTGCAGGAATAATGGGTGCCAAACGGACTCCGGATTTAATCCCTATGTGTCATCCGCTGCTCTTAACCGGTGTCAACATTGAATTTACCATTGATGACGCCGGCAGCGCCATCGATATTGCCGCCATTGTCAAGACTACCGGCAAAACCGGAGTGGAAATGGAGGCGCTGACTGCAGTCGCGGCCACCGCCTTAACTATTTACGACATGTGTAAAGCAGTTGACAGGGATATGACGATAGAATATATCCGTCTTGTAACCAAATCCGGGGGTAAAAGCGGCAATTATGTAAGGGAGGGATAACCCGAATGCAAGGTAAAATTGTGGCGGTATGTACAAGCAAAAATAAAGGTGAGAGAAAGCAAAATGTGGGTCAGGGAACTTTGTTGCCGGAGCAGGGGCTGCAAGGCGACGCTCATGCCGGATTTCAGCATAGGCAGGTGAGTCTTTTAGCTTTGGAAAGTATAGAGAAAATGCGGCAAAAGGGGCTGGATGTTCATCCGGGAGATTTTGCCGAGAACCTGACGACGGAAGGTTTGGAGCTTCCTTCCCTGCCGATTGGGACCAAAATGACAATCGGTGATTGCTTGTTGGAAGTGAGCCAGATTGGAAAAGAGTGTCACAATCGTTGCAATATCTATTATCAGGCCGGTGATTGTGTCATGCCGCGGGAGGGAATATTCGCCATCGTGCGCAAGGGTGGACCAGTTAAAACCGGAGATACAATTGAGGTGAAGGCGGATGTTTAGCATCGGGATCATCACTGCCAGCGACAAGGGTGCGCGCGGTGAACGGGAAGATATCAGCGGTAAGACAATAGCTTCCATGCTTGCCGGTATTGGCGAAGTCAAGCATTATACAGTGGTACCGGACGACAAAGACATTCTAAGCCGGGAAATAATCCGTATGGCGGATGAAATGATGATTGATTTGATTTTGACCACCGGCGGAACCGGTTTAGGGCCGCGAGATGTGACGCCGGAGGCTACTCTGGCTGTGATTGACCGCCATGTACCTGGAATTCCGGAAGTTATGCGGGCAAAATCATTGGAAAAAACGTCAAGGGCGATGCTTTCCCGGGCTGTTGCCGGTTTACGCGGCCGTACTTTGATTATTAATTTGCCAGGCAGCCCCAAGGGCGTTCAGGAATGTCTCGAAGTTGTTCTGCCGGCTCTGGAACATGGTCTGGCAATCATGAAGGGAGAAGCAGGCGAGTGTGCCAGGCAGTAGTTGACCTTAAGCGATTCGCTGTGGTGACGCCTGCCAATAGGAAAAGAAGAAGTATGAATAGCCGAAATAAATAACCGGTATTGCAAAAAATTAAAGCAATGCCGGTTGTTTTTTGGGGGCCGCCACCGGCCGCAGTGTCTGAGGTTCCTGTGATATCATGGTCTGCAGGAACGTTGGCCCGCATATGATAAAAACATGGGAACATTATCGAACGCCGCAGGTTTTATAATAATTATACCGAATAATGTCCTTAAAGTCAGCTATACTATAATAGTTAAAGGGGGATGTGTCGTGGTGCGGGCAAATTATTTGCAGGAATTATCCAATATTAAACGCTTAGTCCTGGACATGGGAGAGAAAACTACTGCGGCAGTATTGTCCGCTGTAGAGTCCTTTACGACTAATAATGCCGATGCGGCCCTTCGATCGCGGCAGTTAGAAAAAGAAGTTGATGTGATGTTTACAGATATAGATGAACAATGCATAAAAACTATTGCGACCCAGCAACCGGCAGCTACAGACTTGCGCTTCTTGATATCCAGTATTAAAATTGCCAGCGAGATCGAGCGCGTGGCTGACTATGCAAACAATATCGCCAAAATCGTTCAGAAAAAATTTCCTAAAATGGAACGAAATGCCGTTGAGTCCTTTTCACCCCAGATTGCGGCATTAGGCCATTTAGCCCTCCAAATGCTGTCAGATGCAATTAAAGCGTATGATACCAATGATGCGAACTTGGCAAGCCAGGTCCGGGAGCGGGATGCGGCGGTAAACCAGCTTAATAAAACATTGTTAAAAGACCTGTTGGCCGCTGCTGTAGCCAACCCAAATCTGCAAGAGGCAGTTGTAGAATATCATGTTGCCATTCGTTATATTGAGAGAGTGGCGGACCGGTCGACTAACATAGCTGAATGGGTGTTTTATATTGCTACCGGTTATCGGATGAAAGATAAAAAAGCATAACGGATAGGTCGGTGAAACTAAAACGATAAGAAAAATCATAGGCTTTTTGCGCAAACCCATGTTATAATTGTAACTATAGGGAACGCATTAATAGTTATCAAAGTCGTTTTTAGAAAGGATGAGAGAATTTGTCGACCTTTACACCGGTGGGAGTTTGTGCCAAGCAAATTGATTTTAGCGTGAAAGATGGTATTGTTCAGAAAATCGTATTTCATTCCGGCTGTCCCGGTAACTTGCAAGGCGTGAGCAGGCTGGCCGAAGGCAGGCCGGTGGAGGAAGTGATTAGCCGGTTGAAAGGAATTCAATGCGGCGACAAGGGTACTTCCTGTCCTGACCAGTTGGCTAGAGCGCTGGAAGCTAACAAATAAATAACATATTGCTAACATATTGACCTATTGACTTCATTATTATAATTTGTTATATTCAAAGCGAACAGTATATTGCAAATGCGATGAACGGGAGAAGTAAGTCAGGGACACTTTCAGAGAGCCGGGGGTTGGTGCGACCCGGCAGGAAAACTGACTGAAATACACCCGCAAGCAGCAAGGTTGAAAGTACATTTATTGTGTAGACCGCGCCGGATTGCCACCGTTAACACAGGCTAGGGTATCGGAATTATCCGCGAGGTTTTCCCGTACCTGAAGGAGTGGCTTGCTTAAAGCAGGCAGGGTGGTACCGCGAGTTAGTTTGAATCTCGTCCCTGTAGGGGGGACGGGATTTTTATTTTTCTCAAGTATCCAAAAAGTCAATGTGTAAAAATGTGTTAAGGAGGAATAAAAAATGATCATTGTAATGAACCCGGAAGCAACTCAGGCTGAAATTGATCATGTTATCGAGCGTGTCGTGGGAGCAGGACTCAAGGTGCATATATCCGAAGGGAAAATGCGGACCATTATTGGAGTCATTGGGGAAAAGAAACTTATGTCCCAATTGCCGGTGGAAGCAATGGCCGGTGTGGAAAAAGCCGTTTCGGTAACGGTGAGTTACAAGCTTGCCAGTCGTGAATTTAAACATGATGATACCATAATTGACATTGGCGGGATAAAAGTCGGGGAAGGCAATTTAACTGTAATGGCTGGTCCTTGTGCGGTTGAGAGCCTGGAACAGCTGATGTTATCCGCCGAAGTCGTAAAAAATGCCGGCGCGCAATTTTTGCGAGGCGGTGCTTACAAACCCAGAACTTCTCCCTACTCGTTTCAAGGCTTGGAGGAAAAAGGCCTCGAAATGCTGGCGGCAGCGAGAGAAAAAACCGGACTTAAAATTGTCACGGAAGTTGTTGACGTGCAGTCAGTGCCGCTGGTTGCCGACTATGCCGACGTACTTCAAATTGGCGCGCGCAACATGCAGAATTTCAAACTGCTGAAAGCTGTGGGCAGAGCCGATAAACCGGTACTTTTGAAGCGCGGCATGGCGGCTACCATCAATGAATGGCTGAATGCAGCCGAATACATTATGAATGAAGGGAACTACAACGTTATGTTCTGTGAACGGGGCATTCGAACCTTCGAAGACTATACGCGCAATACGCTGGATTTAAGCGCTGTGGCGGTTTTGAAAAATTTAAGCCATTTACCGGTTATTGTCGATCCCAGTCATGGCACCGGCGTATGGAAACTGGTGCGTCCCATGGCCAGGGCTGCGGTTGCCGGCGGGGCTGACGGACTTATGATTGAAGTTCACCCCAATCCCATGGAAGCTTTATCAGATGGCAATCAATCCCTAACACCGGAAAATTTCCGGTCTTTGATGGGGGAAGTTACGGCCGTTGCCGCACTTATGGGTAAGATTTCCGTATGAATACAGACAAAACCCGCATTACAATTATCGGCATGGGGCTGATCGGAGGTTCATTGGGACTGGCTATTAAGAAGGCATTAGGCGATCAGGTCAGGCTTACCGGTGTTGATCGGGAAGAAGAAACTCTGCGCCTGGCTTTGGAGCAGGGGGCGGCTGACCACGTGACTTCCGATGCAGGCAGCGGAGCCATCCAGGCTGACATCATATTTCTTTGCATTCCGGTACTGCAAATGGTACCGGTGATAAAACAAATAGTCCCCGCTTTAAAACCGGGAGCTATCTTAACTGACGTCGGCAGTACCAAGTGTCAGATAACAGAGACCATTTTGTCAATTATCCCCCCGGAAGTGCACTACGTGCCGGGGCACCCTATGGCCGGAAAAGAGAAAAACGGTATAACTGCCGCCGATCAGGATTTATTCTTAGGAAAATGGTTTATTATCACTCCTTACCCTTCCGTTTCGCCGCAAGCAGCTCAAACCTTAGCGGACTTGATTAAACAAATCGGCGCAAAGGTAACGGTTATGGATATGGAAACTCATGACTGGTGTACGGCCATAATCAGCCATGTACCCCATGTTGCGGCGGCGGCGATGGTGAATTTACTGGAGTATTCTCCTGACTTCGAAAGCAGCCTTAAACTGGCTGGCGGAGGATTCAAGGATACTACCAGAATCGCTTCATCCTCCCCTGATATGTGGGCGGATATTTGCATGACCAACGGGGAAGCCATTAATGACAATCTGGAAAAGCTGCAAAGGATATTAGGAGAAGTGATAGCTGCTATTCGCACCGGCAACCGGCCGTATATTCATAATTTTTTCCAAATAGCCAAACGAAGGCGGGACGAACTGTTAGTCTGTGAACAGGAGATTATCTGATAACTATTCAGGTATTCAGGTATTCAGGTACTCAGGTACTCAGAATTCAGAATATGCCGCAAGCAGTCTTCAAATACCTTAGTCGATTCTCATTCTGAATTCTGACGCCTGTAACTATTCAAGTACCTGAATAGTTACATCAACGGATAACCCTGCTCCAGTTTGCGTTGATAATTTGGGCCATTAATTTTTTTCCCTCAATGTCCAGGTGTAAGCCATCGATGGCAAAATGGTCCGGCAGTTCGCCGCCGGCATCCGTGAAGAACGGTTCCAGCTCAATATAATATTGCTGGGCGCGGATGAATTGATTAACCGCGGCAAATTCTTTCTGCCAGTCGGGAACTGTCTCTTCCTGGAAAACCTCATGGATGGCAGTTGGGTTGATCGGGGGCAAAGTCAAGAAAATTGGCCTGATGCCGTTGACCAAACAATTGTCGCGAATCGCGGCCAGCTCATCGATCACCTGTCTGGCAGGAGTACCGCCGCGCAGACTGTTCGTTCCGCCGAGTATTAGCAGGAATTTTGGTTTAAACGGCAATACATCCCGGTCGAAACGGTCTAGCATGGTCTCGGAAGTATCACCGCTTTTGCCTAAATTAACGGCCGGAAAATAGAGATATGTTTGGTAACTATAGTCGCAATCGGCCGGGGAATAGGAAATGGCGCCTCCCCCATGCGTGATGCTGTCGCCAAAGGTTGCCGCATAATTTCCCCGGGAGAGATCAACAGTAAATTCGGCGATGTCGGAATAAACCCCGACGGGGTTGCCGTCATTATCAATTCCCCTGACTCGCCAGTAATACCTTCCCGGGATAATGCGCGGCTCTTCATCATAACAATCAAATGCGCCGGCGACTTCAGCGCTCCATAGCCGGTAGCGTGAAGGATCAATGCCATTGGGGTTTTCCGGTGGCTGGCTCAGCAGCTCAACTTCATGGCGCGCGGCTCCTTGAACAGGTATCCAGGAATAGGCAGGATAAAGCGGCGGCGGGACGTTTTTTCTTTGATGCTGGTTTAGCAGTGGTTTTAGAGGCATTTGCAGGGAATGGTCGATAAATACTTCTGCCGCATCGGAAAAGACTCCAATGGGGTTGCCTTTATTATTGAGAGCTCTTACTCGCCAGAATAAATGGTTTCCTTCGTACCAGCTCAAATCAGCATTATAGCCGTTAGTAAATACTTCCCGGGTAATCTTTAATTGATGCCGCCTGGACGGCTTTATTCCATTGGGGTTTTCCGGAAATGCGCTTAATAGTTCTAATTCATAATAGACTGCTCCCGGAACCACTGTCCAGGTAAACATGGGCTGGGAAGATGCCGGGAGATTGTAAGGATAATGAATGGTGGGCACTGGTTTTATTCTGTCAAATGTCGGCAGTTCTTGTCCGGTGTGATCTTCGAACTTAAGCGTGTCGGAGCAGCGCCCGAGAGGATGATGAAACAGACTATGCGCTGAGACCCGCCAAAAGGTATGAAAAGGAAAATTTTGTTTAATAACAAGGCGGGTGTCTAACGTTCTGTATTTGGTTATAATCTGACCTGTCCCGTTTATATCCTCCCTGGGAGGAGCGCTAAAGACTTCCACTTCGTAGTAAACCGGATACGGTAGGCGTGACCAGCTCAAAATATACTCGTTGGCAACGGTATTTATAGTAAGCAACGGCTTAAATTGATTTAAACCGAACCAATCGATCGCCTCAACCGCATACAGTAAAGCTGCAAGTAATACCAAGGCCATTAGCAGGCGTTTCAAAGTAAATAACACCCTCTATAAGTTTTTTACATATCCAATATTATCATATTTTTATTATATTCCCAACAAAAAACGACTCGGTATTTGCGGGTCGCGTTTCAGACTGTCGGCAAAGTATTGGCGGCAGTCTTTTTTATGCATCAAAGGAAGGATATAGTAATTTATTATAGAAGTATTCATTTAACTGGTAGTGATCATAAAGGGTATTAGCTATTAAAAAACTAGAAAAATTTAAGGAAATTAATTCTTGAAGTCTCGCCTGATTATTCTTAATTATGAAACACTGCTTACCGTATCGGGTACAACAAGCGAAGACCAGGCAGGCTGTGTTGATAGATCTTTGGGAAAGCTAAAAGAGAAAGTGGCTCCCTTATCAACCTGTCCTGTCAGCCAGGCTTTGCCATGGTGTCTTTGCAATATCTTTTGACATATTGCAAGTCCCACACCATGTCCTTCAAATTCCTCATTGGTATGGAGTCTTTCAAAAATGCCAAAAAGCCTGGCAGAATCCTTCATATCAAAACCGGCGCCGTTGTCTTTTACGGAAATAATATAATTGTTTCCGGCTTCTTCCATAGCGGCTTCAATAATTGCCGGTTCCCGGTCCCGGGTAAATTTAAGTGCATTGGAAAGAATGTTGCGTACAAGCAGCTTTATCATTACCAGGTCGCCATGAATAGCAGGAAGCTGCTTCAACTTAAACTCCACCTGCCTTTCCGGCTGAAGTCTCATTAATTCTTCGTAAACTTCCCGAAACAATGGTTCCAATTGAATGGCTTCCATTTGCATCTGTTTCTGGGACATTCTGGCCAGTTCAAGTAAATAATCAGTAATTTTAATGAGTTCTGCTGATTTATTTTGAATATACCGGGTTAATTTATTCCCATTGCTATCAAGCTTATCTGCGTAGTCCCGGATAAGAAAGCCGGCAAGCTGGTTGATCGAAAGCAACGGGCCTTTGAGATCATGGGCCACTGAATGACAAAAGTTGTTCAGCTCCCGGTTGACTTGCTGGAGACTTTCAAAATGTTCTTCTTTAGTAATTAAATCCGCTCTCGTTTTTTCGAAATACACCATTAACGTACCAGAAGCAATGAATAAACGTAATATTCCACCGATGAAGCTAAGTAACTGAAAATGATTGCTGAAAAGAAAAAAGGGGGTTATGAAAGTTAAAAGGCACCAAAGAAAAAAAGAACCGCCGGTAATATACTTTCCTACCCCGCGTGTTTTAATATTTATAAATGTTTTGGCAATATATAGGAGCCCAATGCAAGAAAACCAGGCGGGAAAGGCAATTTTGTAAGCTATTGGTAATTGAATTATAGAGGATGACGTTACACTTAGAATAACAGTCAACGCAGCGCCGTATAACCAGTAAATTTTATAAGGTTTATTGATAAATATGTAAAGAGCATAAATATATATCATGAGACAGGTAAGATACAGTGTTTGAAAGATGACAGTGCCCAATATTGAATGTTCCCAGTCAAAAAATTTAAGATCAAAAAAAATAACTCTGGAAAAAAAGAGAATCCAGCTTATAACCCACAGACCCATAAAGCGTTCACGATAAAGAAAATAAAGATAGACATACATTAGTATTACTGAAAGCGTACCTACTATTGCACCGAATATCGATAGCTGAAAATAATCCATTTGTTGATGTCTCCTTCATAAAAATACTTATCTATAATATAAGGAGAATTACCTTAATATTAACAATATTAACGAATTATATTATAACAAACGTTGGCATTTGTGGAAAGAAATTCATGCTAAATGAAGCAATTTCATTAATAAACAATTAACAAAAAAAGGACTAACCTAAAAATAATTAAGCCAGTCCATATTTGTTGTTGATATTATTTTCGGGTAGTTTCTACCCTATTACATATAATGAATAATTTTGCTTGTGTAAATTATTGAGTATCTTACGAGCAATATTAGGATGGCGTTTTCTGAAATTGCTAAAATAATGAAACGATAAGACTAAAATATCTGAATCATCTATAGCTATGTAACTTGAGGAATGTATTGTTCGTTTAACTAAACCACTCTCTCCAAAATGTTGTCCCAGTGATATCCTTTCAGCCGAGTACGATTCTACTTTTTCTACCTTTCCTGATAATAATACATTAAGTTCCTGACTGGCATTACCGCCTGCTGTGATAAAATCACCTGTATGGCAATGAACAATACTACCACAGCAATGTAAAAACAGTTTTGCTTCTAAAATAGATAATTCTTCCAGTATAGGTATAATGTGATGTGGCATGTCACCCAGGTAATGACAAATAATAGACCATAGCTCGTCCACAGCAATGAGTTGACTATTAACGGTTGTTCTTATTTCGCAAGCAAATTCCGAATTAAACCAATTGACTACTTCTTGCTTTAATGATGTTCTTTTACGAGCAATACGGAAGAAAGGAGAGCGAACTGTCTGTAGATGTTGAACATCATCTACCAACATAACAAGACTGGCCATTGGGCCAATGTTAGGATCTATGATATTTTTATCGATGCGGCGACTTCCGTAATGCTCGTGTAGTGGAATTAAATGAAAATTGCAATTGACGAAGGAAAACTGTATTTGGTAGTCACAACATAGTTTATAACCCTCTGCCATTAATAGGTAAAATGCTGGTGAACTACGGTATTGTGGAACTACCATACCTTTGGAAATCACTGCAAAATAAGGGTCAACCTTTTTGTCATAAAATTTTCTAAATCTATCCATACGGTATGTTTCTACCAAATCGGGAGGAAAATCCGAAAGTTTGCCAATATTGATCCTTCCTGTGCCGATAATTTTCGACCCAACTTTCGCATAGAAGAGCATGGCCTTTTCATCCAACTCATCCTGTAAAAATTTGTTGGCATGATCAGCAGCCGCAAGTTTAAAGGCTATTTCCTCAGCATAAATTTGATACCGAAGACGGTAGATTTCTCTTTTTTCCTTGTCCGTTGTTGCCTTACTGATTATTATTTCTTCCTTTGGGGGCACAGCTGGGGACGGGAATACTACTGGAGCAATTTTTTCCATAAAATCACTTCTCCTCTACATAATATTGGGAAAATGTTATTTTCCATTACGTTCATAATACAATATCTGTAGAAATATGAAATATTTTGTCCGGTTGAATGATAAAAGTGTTAGACTTGAAAAACCCCGGAATTGGTTAAAACACAAAAAATAAGTTAAACCGGAGGAAATCTGCATGTATAAGGTATTGATCGTTGATGATGACGAGACGGTAAGGTATGTGCTTAGGCAATTGCAAGGGTGGAAACTATCCGGGTTTACGGTTGAAGATGAAGCTGGGAACGGTAAAGAGGCTTTAATAAAATTAGCGGCAAAAAACTTTGATTTGGTGATTACCGATATTAGAATGCCTGGTATGGACGGGCTCAGACTGGTAAGTGAAATTAAGGCGAAAAACTTAGATGCTTGTTTGATATTGCTCAGTACATTTAATGATTTTGAATATGCGCAGCAAGGCATCCGTCTTGGGGTATTTGACTATATGATCAAACCGGTGGGGGATGATGCCTTAATGGAAGCTTTGGAACGGGTTAAGAGGCATTTGAATGAAAAAAGGCTGCAGGAAGATAACCTGGAATTTTATTACCCCGAGAGCCAGGAAGTAAAGCTCACTGATTTAGTGCTGGCAGGCAGCCGTGAAGCCATGGATGTGGCAACAAGTATTTGTTTGGAAATATTTAATTTGACAGATGGAAACCTGGTTAAGACGGGTATACTGCTGGAAAAAATGATCTTAAATTTAAGTAATGGAATGTATAAGGTTTTCCCCTATTTAGAAGCCTTTGAAAAGCCGGCTTTTAACGGTATTTTCATTAACACGGAATCTTTGGCGAAAGTGAATGGAAAGTTTTTAAGTTGTATCAAAATCATGCTGGAAATTATAAAAAAATATGAACTGCACCACGCGGACAGTGTAGTGAAAAAAATATGCACCTATGTAATGACCCATGTGGAAGAAGATATCAAATTAGACGATATTGCTAAAGAAATATATATCAGCGGCGGTTATATCAGTAAACTGTTTAAAGAGAAAACGGGCAGCAATTTTAATGATTATGTGACAAAAGTAAAAATGGAACATGCTAAATATCTTTTGGGGACAGGTAAGTATAAAAACTATGAAATAAGCGATAAACTTGCATACAGCAGTCCGGACTACTTTTGCCGCCTATTTAAAGACTATACGGGATATACACCGTTTGATTTTAAAAAATTGAGGGAAAAAACATATAACATATAAATGAAAACAATCTGCATGGCTATTTGAAATGCAGACTGTTTAAAAATTATATTATTTCCAAATTTTTAGGGTGAGGCAGGCGATTCCCAAGCTATTTACTTATGGCAATAATATTTACGTTTGTATTATAATGTGCAAGTGATTCAAAATAAAAAACGGCTCGGTATTTGCCGAGCCGTTTTTTATTTTTATGTCTTCTTATGATCTTAGAAGTACAGGTCACGGGTCCCATTCTCAATTTGTTTAAGCCGCTTGACAGTTTCGCCGCGAATGTTTTCTTGGGGGATTGAGGCGAGGTGTTTATCGATTGCGGCTTCACCGGCTTCTTGGGTGGCAGGATCTGCATAATCAATAAGATATTCTTTGAAGGTCAATAAGGCATTTGGCAAGCAAACATTTTGAATTTCACCGCTTTTCGCCAGTTTCATGAATCTGTCCCCGGTGCGGCCCTGGCGGTAGCAGGCGGTGCAGTAAGAAGGGATGAATCCCTGTTTGCACAACATGGCGGTGATTTCATTAGGAGAGCGGTTATCGTCTGTCTCAAATTGCATACCGTTGTTATGACTGTTACCACCCGGTTCTTTGTAAGTCTGGTGATAGCCGCCGACGCCGGTACAGGAGCCGGCACTTATTTGGGATATTCCGTAGCGGATGAGTTCATCTCTAAGTTCGCCAGATTCACGTGTTGACAGGATCATACCGGTGTAAGGCACAGCTAAGCGAATGATTGCAATTATTTTCTTAAAATCGTCGTCACTCACTAAATAAGGGAATTTTTCAACGTCCATACCGGAGGCGGGGCGCAAACGGGGTACGGATATGGTATGGGGACCAACCCCGAATGTTTTTTCCAGATGGTCGGCGTGCAAAAACGTAGCAACAGTTTCGTATTTGTAGTTATAAAGACCATACAGCACGCCGATACCTACATCGTCAATACCTGCTTGCATTGCCCTGTCCATCGCCGTTGTATGCCAATTATAATCGGACTTGGGACCGGTGGGATGAAGGATGGCATAGGTTGGCCGGTGATAGGTTTCTTGGAACAGAATATAGGTGCCAATGCCTGCTTCTTTCAGTTTACCGTATTCTTCGACGGTGGTTGCGGCAATATTTACGTTAACCCGGCGGATACTGCCGTTACCGTTATTGACGCTATAGATTTGGCGGATAGAATCAATAACGTAATCAATATCGCAGTTTACCGGGTCTTCGCCTGCTTCCACGGCAAGTCGTTTATGACCGAGGGATTCGAGAATTTCCACTTCTTCCTTAATTTCATCCCGGGTGAGGCGGCGGCGGAGCTGCTCTTCATTGCCGGACCGGTAACCGCAGTAGGTACAATTGTTGACACAGAAGCTTGATATATAAAGAGGAGCAAACAAGACCACCCGCGTCCCGTAGATTACTTGTTTCACTGCGGCGGCAGCGGCAAACATCTCTTTATTTAGTTCAGAATCACTCACTTCCAGCAATATGGCCACCTCAGCCGCAGTTAATCCATGATAATGACGCGCTTTCTCAATAATGGAACGTACGAGTTCCTTATCTTGAGCTTTGGTTACGGCATCAGTTAATAACTCATGGATTAACGGGTCATTGATAAAGGCATCCGAAGTTCGCTCAGCATTATTGATCATTTACTTTTTCCCCCTTGGCCGCCGTCTGTCTGGCAGTAAGGGCTGATTTAACAACAACACCGGCAAGGTTGCCAAGTTTACCTGTTAAGGCGCCAATCTCATCCGTGCTTCCTTCGATAATGAGCGCGATGACACTAACCTTTTGCTCCGGCCGGGGGATTCCCATACGGCCAACAATGATATGGCTATAACTGCTGAGGATGGCGTTTATTTTTTCTACTACCTGTTTGGGATCGCTAATCACAATGCCCACAACACCCAGTCGGTTCACCATATGTTGTACCCCCAAAAAACCAGATAAGTCTTCTTTGCGCATAGCAAAGAAGACTTTAGTGTCCTCACCTTTGGCACTTAGTCATCCTGTGCTCAGGCGCCAGCCCTTGCTTTTAGATTCCGGCAGAATAATTTAGTATTGTTTTTTAATTTTTATCCTTAGCTGTATGATGGCAATATCACACAACCGCAGACTATAAGTTAATAGTGTTATTATACACCATTACCAGGGAAAAGAGAAGTATAAGAGTATAAAGTACTGAATAAAATACGTATATTTTTGCCCATACTATTAAGGTTGAGATAAAGATTAGGGAGGTATTCTTTATGCCGCAGCAAACTGATGCATATTTGGGTATTGATGTTGGCTCGGTAAGTACAAATATCGCCGTCCTTGATCCAACAGGCAAGGTTGTGGATACTCTTTACATTCGGACCCAAGGCCAACCTATTAACGCCATCCAGCAGGGGCTGAAGAAAATCAAAGAGCAAAATCCGGGCTTAAGTGTCGGCGGAGTAGGCACGACCGGCAGCGGCAGGCATCTGGCAGGCATAGTTGTTGGCGCCGACACTGTGAAAAATGAAATAACGGCTCACGCTGTAGCCGCCATGCATATTGTGCCTGAAGTTCAAACGGTAATAGAAATCGGGGGGCAAGACTCAAAAATCATCATTATCCGTAATGGAATTGTTACTGACTTTGCCATGAACACTGTTTGCGCAGCCGGCACCGGATCTTTTTTGGATCAGCAGGCAGCCCGTTTAAATATTCCCATTGAAAAATTCGGTGAAATGGCTTTGGAGTCGATGACGCCCCTGCGGGTAGCGGGCAGATGCGCAGTATTTGCTGAATCCGATATGATCCATAAACAGCAAACCGGGCATCAGACCAGCGATATATTAAACGGCCTGTGTCAGGCGTTGGCTCGCAATTATATCAATAATATCGGCAAAGGCAAGCAAATCAAAGGTCCGGTATTGTTTCAGGGGGGAGTTGCCGCCAATAAAGGCATGAAACGTGCCTTTGAGGAGGTGCTGGGGCTGGAAGTCGTCGTGCCGCCTTACCATAATGTCATGGGCGCCATTGGAGCGGCGCTCTTAGCCAGGGAGCATATAGGCGGACAGTCGGCAGAAGGCACAACTCTTTTTCGCGGTTTTGCGGTGGTAGACTACTCCTATGTTCCGCGCAGTTTCGAGTGTTCCGGCTGCCCGAACCTGTGTGAAGTAGTGGAAATTGGAATCAATGATCAAGTGGCTGCAAGATGGGGTGACCGTTGCGGTAAATGGAGCGACAGTATTGGAAAAGCTGTCAGTTGTGAAAAAGCTGAAAAAGCATCTGTGCCCCTGTAACGGGCCGGATGCTTTCTTTCTCTCATGCTTTTATTCCCTGTGTTGGCGGCGTTTCATACAATCGATAAAAGCTTCTATCCTGGTAACAATACCTACGTCACTGGCATGCTCGTCCAAACTTAGCGATAACAACGGCAGATCGTAATCATGGGCTAGATTCTGAAGGGCATATTGAGCTACGACTTCCGGCATGCAGCCAAAGGGATAAACGTGAATGATGCCGTCGTAGCCATTTTTTGCGCACCATAACGCGCTCCCTACCGTCTTAAGGCCGTCCCCGCCAACATGATGATTCAGATACGGCCGGGCTTGCGCCAGGTAGTCTTTTTCTTCATTATACAAACCAAGGGCCCGAAGCAGTGAGTTGGCATACACCCAGCGGCCGGAATACACAAAGCGTTTTACCTCCACTCCCTGCCTGATTAAACGGTTCTCAATATTGTTGTTTACAAAGGGCTCCAACAGAACATAAAATTCACCAATTATACCGACTTTAAGCGGATTAACATCAGAATTGTCAGCAATTGCCCCCATGGCTGAGAGGATAAGTTCCTTTTTATTGTGAATCTCTTGTCCGGTGCTGACATTGCTGAATTCTTTGAGACCACTGTTGTAGATTTTAATAATATCGTCAGAGTGGTGAGTTCTTGCGCCAAAATAATTTTTTGCGCAGTTTAGCTCGTCAAGAGCCTTTAAACATTTTATGGCGGAAATAATATTACTGATGATTGACCATTTGCTGGTATGTGGCGCAACGGAGTGAAGAAACCGGTACAGATTGGGAAAAATATTTTCGGAAATGTTAATCGAATAAAATTGCAGAGGTTTATATTCGTCCAGCGCTATTTTTTGAACAGTGTTATAAAACCCTAACCGGCATTTTCCCGCGCCGCACAATGAAACCAAAGTGTTGGCCCCCTCTCCCAGTCCTTCAAGAAAATTTCCCATGTTAATCTTGTAGGGGAGACAAACCTCTGCCGGCGAGTGCAAAGCTCCCAGTTCGACAGTTTTTTTGGTGATTGGCGGAGCTTCAACGACCTCGATCCCCAGATTCCGCAGCATATTGGATACGGGGATGTTCATATAACCCATATGCGGGTAAGTGATCTTTGGTGTCATCGTTTTGACCTCCAGTCCACCAAGTCTAGGAAGGCTTCAATTCTGGTGATCAGGCCGGCGCTGCCGGTATGCTCATCCATGTTAACCGTAATAAACGGTTTGTTGCTGGGTTTTAAGACCTTGTGCTCAATGTATTCGTTTACAAGCGAGTCAGGACCGCAGCCAAAACTCGATAGCGTCATCAGTCCGTTAATATCCGGTTGACTGCTGAAAAGGCGCGCTGCGCCGGCGAGCTTGGCCGATAACTGCCAGTAAATATCAGGCTGAAACACTTGGGCGCAGCGGTATAATTCCCGGCTGGGAATGTCGTCAGGGGTAATGATCCTTACTTTTTTGGCGCTGAGTATGTTCAAGATATCCTGGCGAAAAAAAGGGTCCTTAAGGATATAACTATGGCCAATGAGAGCGACTGTACCGGTTATGTCGGACTTTTGGGAACTATGACTTTTTTCCCAGCTCCGCTTGGCGGAATAATATGCCAAACACCCTTTAATAGCGGAAATTTCCATCTGGCGGCAGGCGGAATGCAGGGCTTGCCATTGACTTGTCAATGACAGGCTATCAATGTTAGGAGCAATAACTCGGTCTGCCGGCAGGCTAAAAGTATTTTTTACGATGTCAGGCAGGCCTGCAAACTTGGCACACATAAAAAAATCACGGTGGAGGCTGGTGATCCGCGGGACAAAAATATGACTGCAGGTATCCAAAAGCGATTCTACATGTCCTAGAAAGATTTTTAGCGGCAGACATGACTCATCAATCGCTTGCTGCACGCCGCGATTAAGTATTTGTTTATTGGTTGCGGCTGAGGTTTTGAATTTAATCCCGGAATTGGCGAAAAAAGTTTCCCAAAAGCTTCCAAACTCGTGGTAGAGTAAAGCTCTGGGAATACCTACCTGAACAGGCATATGATCACCCTTATTACAATGATAATATAATCATGCTCCATAGGCGTTAATTTTATTAGTTTAGCGTCATGGAATATATAGGAATGGGATTAAGGCGCTGGAATCTGGAAATACTCAACATGAAACGGTATGCCAAAGAGGTGAGCATTAGTTGTCTGGTATTGTTCATAAGCCGGTTGTCGGTTTGCCGCGAGGCCTTCTATATTATTACTACGGTGCGGCCTGGGTTAAGTTTTTTGAGAGTCTTGGGGCCCAAGTTATTGTTTCAGGGCCTACGACCAAAGAGACTCTCGATTTGGGCGGAGTGATCGATGAAGTATGTCTGCCGCTTAAGGTGTACTTCGGTCATGTGTTTCATTTATGCCGCCGCGTGGAGTATTTGTTTGTGCCAAGAATTATCAGTGTGTCTCCGGGACAGTACACTTGTCCCAAACTGATTGGACTGCCGGACCTTTTGCGTGGTAATGTGCCTGATTTGCCTGAGTTGCTTTCTGTTGACGTAAGTTTAAAACAAGGTAAAGGACATTTGTATCAAGCAGTTGTGAATATCGGACGCAGGCTCGGTAAGAGTCCCTGGTCCTGCCTGCAAGCCTGGTATCGGGCTTGCAGCGGCAAAAACCGGTGGGAGTTTTATCGCAATTCAAGCTCTCCCGGAATGAGACTCAGGATAGGTCTGATCGGTCATTCCTATTTGATTCATGACCCGCTAATCAGTATGGGTATTATAGACAAATTAACTCAGCTTGAGACTGATGTCATAACTCCGGCGATGATCAGCCGCCGGCAGGCAAATCATGCGGCCGGCAGCCTTCATAAGCGGATATTTTGGTCTTATTGCCACCAGCTTGCCGGTGCGGCGCTGGCCATGATTGAGCAGCCGGCAGTGGATGGTTTAATTTTTATGACTTCTTTTAGTTGCGGGCCGGACTCATTAATAGGCGAAATCATCAAGCAGCGAGCGTCTGCCGCTGACGTTCCTTTTATGCTGTTGTCAGTTGATGAACACACGGCGGATGCAGGAATAGTCACACGTCTTGAAGCATTTACCGACATGCTGCAGAGGAGGAAAAGAGATTGACTTTAACATTCCCCCATATGGGAACAATGAGCGTGGTTCTCAATACTCTGTTAACCGGGTTGGATCTTGCAACCCTGCCACCGCCGGCAATAACAAAGAAGACTATGGAGTTAGGGTCCCAATACGCTCCGGAGACGGCTTGCCTGCCGCTGAAAATTACCTTAGGCAATTTCATTGAGGCTCTGGAGCAGGGAGCGGACACTATTATCACCTGTGGCGGCGTCGGACCGTGCCGGTTGGGTTATTATGCTGAAGTGCAGAAAGGAATTCTGGAGCAGTTGGGTTATCGGTTTGAGATGGTTGCCGTAGAGCCGAGTCTTTTTCATGTGCTGCAAGTCTTGCACCGTTTTGTCCCGGGGAAGAGTTGGCGAAAAATATATTATGCATTCAAGCTGGCGGGAGCTAAAATGGATATCATTGACAGATTGCAAAATAAGTTGAATCGAATTCGGGCGCGGGAAAAGACTCCCGGAACGGCAGCAGCTCTTTTGTTGCAGGGAGTATCGGCATTGGCAGCTGCCGATAGCATACAGGAAGTGATTCGCTTAGGGGAAGACTATGATTGTAAACTGGATGAAGTGCCGCTGGCTGAGCATAAGGATGTAATTAAAGTAGGCCTGGTAGGCGAAATATACGTAATGCAAGAACCGATAGCAAATCAGGATTTGGAAGCTAAGTTGGGTCGATTGGGGGCTGAAGTGCATAAAAATGTCTATCTTACCGACTATGTTCATACCCATTTATTGAAAACGAGGAAGTATCGGGAAGCCTTCAATAAAATCATCGGTTTAGCAACTCCCTTTCTTGGCCATTATGTCGGCGGCCATGCGATTAAAAGCATTGGTTGTACAGTAGAGATGGGGCAGCAAGGATTTGATGGTATTGTACATGTGTTTCCGTTTACTTGTATGCCGGAAATTATTGCGAAAAACATATTGCCCCAGGTTAGTGCCCACTGTTCGATCCCGGTATTGTCCCTGGCTTTTGACGAGCAATCCGGAGAAGCCGGACTGGTAACCAGGTTGGAGGCCTTTACTGATCTGATCAGGCGGCAGCGAAGCCGCAAACATTAAGAAATCCTACTCCATCAGGCTCCAGCGGGTAGGATTTTTGTATTTTGTGTAGAATTAATTAATTTTGGTATTTAGTCTCTGGCATAACTAAATTTGTGATGGGAATTAGATGGAGTTGGATCACTTATGCATATTGTGCTCGTTGAGCCGGAAATACCTGGTAATACCGGAAATATAGCCAGATTGTGCGCGGCAACCGGCTGTGAATTACATCTGGTGAAACCCTTGGGATTCTCTATTGAAGACCGGTATTTAAAACGGGCTGGTCTTGATTACTGGCATTTGGTTAAGGTGCATGTACATGAGAATTTTACTGAGGTGACGGAAAAATACAAGGACCGCCGTTTTTACTTTAACACGACTAAGGCTGGCAGACATTACTCCGAAATCACTTATTGTACGGATGATATGCTGGTGTTCGGCAAGGAGACGGCGGGTTTACCGCCAGCGGTCTTAGCAGCCAATAGTCAAAGTTGTATCCGCATCCCAATGATTCATGGCGCAAGGTCGCTTAATTTATCCAATGCCGTTGCTATTGTTACCTACGAAGCATTACGCCAGCAAAAATTTTCCGGCTTGGATTGATTGGTAAAAAGGCAGTATTAGTTAGTACTAGGACGGTGATCGAATGTTTGCCCATTTCGGACCAGCAGGTAATCCGGACGCCTTCTATGAAGCCGGATTTAAGGCATCGGCTCAAATGCCGGCGTGGCTGGCGGGTCAAAATTTAACCGCTTATGAATATCAATGCAGCCGCGGGGCGAATGTCCGGGAAGAAACAGCCCGGTTAGTTGGTGAAAAAGCTGCGCAATATGGTGTGAAACTTAGTATACACGCACCATATTACATAAGTTTGGCGACAGAGGACGAAACTACGGCTGCCAATACCCAAAAACACTTTCTAAAGACTTTGGAGATTGCTTCGTGGATGGGAGCCGACCGGGTAATATTCCATATCGGCGGCATTGGCAAGCAAGGGCGGCCGCAGGCCATGGAAACGGCCAAGGGGGCGTTTGCCAAAGTGCTAGAGTCAGTCGTGGCCCGGGGATTAAATAATATTTTGCTTGCGCCTGAGACTATGGGTAAACGAAATCAATTGGGTACATTGGAAGAAGTCTTGGAGTTCTGCCAAATGGCCGACTGGATGATTCCGGCAATCGATTTCGGCCATCTCCATGCGGTTAGCGGCGGCCGGTATACAACAAAAGAAGAATTTGAATCAGTATTTGACCGGGTAGAGGAGGTCCTCGGCAGCCACATTGCGGGAAACGCGCACATCCATTTTAGCCGAATCGAATTTACCAAAGCAGGCGAAAAAAGACACTGGACATTTCAGGACCCTTATGGTCCGCCCCATGAACCCCTACTGGCCGTCATTGCTGAACGAAAATATACTCCGAGAATTATCTGTGAATCAGCGGGTACTCAGGCAAGGGATGCAAAAATTATGCAGGATGCATATAGGGCTATGTTGAATAAAAGCAATAATTATCTGACGACTTCTAAGTAGTTCATAGCAGTTGATGCGAGGCAATCGGCTTTGAAGTATAATGTTAAATGTGCGTGCATAAGATAAATTGTGATATTTGGAGGATTACGATTGATTGTCCATGACTGATCATGGGGGATGTCTGCGAAATAAATAGCGACGCTGTCGCAGAAGGAATGGATATATTTGCTGAAAAATGAAGTGCTGACAAAAGCGGACACGCAACCAGTCTTCTTGAATGAATTAAAGTCAATTATTCCGCCATCACGCCTTCTATTAGGGGAACCATTAGCCCGACATACTACTTTTAGAATTGGAGGTCCGGCAGATTATCTGGTTTTTCCGGCGTCTGCCAATGAAGTGAATGACGTGTTGAATGCCGCGAGGATGCATGATATACCTGTCACTGTTTTGGGCAACGGTTCAAATGTCCTGGTGCTGGATGGCGGAATACGTGGCTTAGTCTTGAAATTTGGCCGGGAAATCAGCTGCATCAAGCATTTCAATTGTACTGTTACCGCCGGCGCCGGCGCCTTGCTTGCGGACGTATCCAAATATGCTGCCCGGCAAGGACTAACGGGCCTTGAATTTGCTGTCGGCATTCCTGGCAGTATCGGTGGCGCTGTTTTCATGAATGCGGGGGCTTACGAAGGGGAAATAAGCCAAGTTGTCACCGCCGCCACGGCAGTTTGTGCCGATGGCAGAGTACAGCGCTTCAGCAAGAACGAATTGAAGTTTGGTTACCGCCGTAGTGTGTTTCAGGAAAATGGCTGTATTATCTGCGAAGTGGAACTTACACTTAATAATGGAGAAAATAGTCTCATTCTCAGCCGGATGGGTGATCTTACACTTATGCGTGAGACCAAACAGCCCTTGGAAATGCCATGTGCCGGTAGTACATTCAAACGTCCGCCGGGGCATTTTGCCGGTACCTTGATTGAAAAAGCGGGATTGAAGGGATTTGCTATCGGCGGAGCACAAGTCTCAACGAAACACGCAGGGTTTATTGTGAATGCAGGAGGTGCTACGGCGGGAGAAGTATTGGCGCTTATTAATCATGTGCAAGATAAGGTGTACGAAAAATTTGGCGTCACTTTACAGCCTGAGATCCGGGTGATTGGTGAAAAATAAACCAGGAATAAACCATGACTGGATCATGAAAAAGGCGGAGCATTGCGATATTTGCTCCGCCTAAATATTGTCGCAGGTGTAACAAAAGATGTTCATCTAGTGAACTAGTGGACTATCTGAAGAAGACGAGAGATCAGTGATAAGGAATAAGTCTTGATTTTGTTGTAAAGGGGATGATATAATGCGTCTTACATTTTTGGGTGCAACCGGTATGGTTACCGGATCGTCTTACCTTCTGGAAGTTGGGGAGGGGAAGTTTTTAGTGGACTGTGGAATGTTTCAAGGGTCGAAAGCGATTACCGCTTTGAACTCCCAACCTTTTTTTTATGATCCTGCCTCTATTAACGGCGTACTATTAACCCACGCTCATATTGATCATAGTGGTTTGTTGCCCCGCCTCTGCAAGTCCGGCTTTAAAGGGCCCATTCATGCTACCAAAGTAACTGTTGAGCTTTGTGGCATCATGTTGCCGGATAGCGGTCATATCCAGGAATTTGAAGCAGAAATAGCTAACAGAAAAGGGCAAAGGGCTGGTAAAAAACCTGTTGAGCCTTTGTATACGGTCGATGACGCCTACTCTTGTCTTAAACAGTTTTCACCAGTGGCCTATAATACAGAGCTGAAATTGTCGCCGGAAGTTACGGTCAAATTTCAGGACGCCGGTCATATACTCGGCTCATCCATGCTGGAAATTTGGGTCACGGAAAATGGTAAAACGGTTAAGCTGTTGTTTTCCGGCGATCTTGGCCAGCCCGATCAGCCGATTATTAAAGATCCGACGATAATTGACCATGCCGATTACATAATCGTTGAATCTACATACGGAGCCCGGGAGCATGATGATGAGGACCCGGTGGAGGTTCTGGCTAAGGCAATTAACGATACCGTAAGCAAAGGCGGCAATATTATCATTCCCTCCTTTGCCGTTGGCCGTACGCAAACGATTCTGTACTACCTTCACGAGCTTTTTAAAGACAAACTGATTCCGGACATTCCGGTCATTATTGATAGCCCCTTGGCTATTTCCGCCACCGACATATTCATGCACAATACTCAGGAATATGACAGTGAAGCCTATGATATGTTTTACTCTGAGCACGATAATCCGTTATATTTGCCACAGCTTACTTTCACCAAAACTTCCGAAGAATCGAAAGCTATTAACAAAATGGACCGACCGGCCATTATCATCTCCGCCAGCGGTATGGCTGATGCCGGACGCATTCTCCATCATTTGAAACATAACCTGTGGCGGCCGCAATGCGCTGTCTTATTTGTTGGCTATCAGGCCCAGGGAAGCATGGGCAGACGCCTACTGGACGGAGTCAAGAAAGTAAAAATCATGGGGGAGGATATTAGTGTTAAAGCCAAAATCTATAACCTAGAAGGCTTCTCCGCTCATGCGGATAGGGATCAGCTACTCGCTTGGTTAAGTAATTTTAAAACCAAACCGGCTAATATTTTCATTGTTCACGGCGAGAAAGATATGTCTGAACCGTTTGCCATACTTCTTCAGGAACGCTTGGAAGTTTCGACCTACATCCCCAAGTATACCGATTCAGCGCTCATTGATGGCAAAGACTTCCATATTGAACCTTCCCACTTCATTATGGTAGACCCGGTAATGCAGCAACTTCGCGATTTATTGGACGAAATGGAGAGAGAATTCGTGGACTACCGGCGAAGATTGGAAGAAGTCAGTGTTGTTGGCAGCGGCAATAGTAAAGGGCAGGAAATTCTTCGCTGTTTGAAAAAAATCCGGACTTTTGCCAAAAAGACTATCGATGATGTAATATGATGTGATATACAATATGGGGAATTAATTATTATAAATTTAATTTGACAGTTGGCGGCGTGTATAATATATTGAAATGTGCATGAGACTACGGAAGGATGCGAAGATACCGGATGCATCCTTTTTGTTTTGATTTGAGGAGGACGGCATATGAATCGTACCGAGCTACGCAATATTGCGATAATTGCCCATGTCGATCATGGAAAAACCACCCTGGTGGATGCTATGCTAAAGCAGAGCGGTGTGTTTCGCGTCAATGAGCAGGTGGCTGAACGGGTTATGGACTCTAACGAACTGGAGAGAGAACGTGGAATCACTATTTTATCCAAAAACACCGCAGTAATGTATAAAGGAACGAAGATTAATATTGTGGACACACCCGGCCATGCGGATTTCGGCGGTGAGGTGGAGCGGGTCCTGAATATGGTGGATGGGGTTTTGCTCCTTGTTGATGCGTTTGAGGGGCCGATGCCGCAAACAAAATATGTGCTCAGGAAAGCTCTGGAGCAAAAGTTGAAAGCTATTGTTGTGATTAACAAAATTGATCGTCCGGACCAGCGGGTCGAAGAAGTGGTTGACGAGGTTTTGGAACTTTTCATTGAACTTGAAGCCAACGATGATCAACTGGACTTTCCTGTTGTTTATGCAGCCGCCAGGGACGGTATAGCTAAAATGGCCATGGCCGAGAACAGCGGCAACCTTGTTCCTTTGTTTGAATGTATCATGGAAAACATTCCTAGTCCCCAGGGCGATATCGACGGTTCGCTGCAGGTGATGATTACCACGCTGGATTATGATGATTATGTAGGTCGTGTTGCCATTGGCCGGGTGGTGCGCGGGCGTATAACGAGCGGGCAAAACGTTCTGCTGGTGAATGGGGAGGCGGAGGTGAAAGCTAAAATTAGCCGCCTATATAGCTATGAAGGACTGAAACGTACGGAGATTAACGAAGCCGCGCTGGGTGATATTATTGCCATTACCGGCTTAGAGGATGTAAATATAGGCGATACGGTGGCCGACCCTGACAGTCCCGAAGCACTGCCGGCCATTCGTATTGATGAACCCACGCTGTCAATGCTCTTTTCTGTCAATAACAGTCCTTTTGCCGGCAGAGAAGGAGAGTATGTTACTTCCCGTCATTTGCGAGACAGGCTTTTTCGGGAAGCGGAGACAAACGTAAGTCTTCATGTTACGGAAACAGACAGCCCGGATGTCTTCGAAGTGGCTGGCCGGGGTGAACTGCATCTGTCGATACTGATTGAAACCATGCGGCGCGAAGGCTACGAAATGCAGGTCAGCAAACCGAAAGTGATCTACAAGGAAATCAACGGGCAGCATTGTGAACCGATGGAGTTTTTGACTATCGATGTACCACAGGAATTTATGGGATCCGTCATGGAAGCCCTTGGCACCCGGCGAGCCGAATTGGTTAATATGATTGAATTGGCCGGCTACTTGCGCATGGAATTTATCATTCCTGCCCGGGGACTAATTGGATTTCGTTCCGAATTTTTGACTAATACTAAAGGTAACGGTATTATGCATCATGTATTTCATGGTTATGCTCCCTATAAGGGAGACATTCCCGGACGCACACGCGGCGCCTTGGTTGCTTTTGAGGATGGCGAAACTACCGGTTATGGCATTAATAGCGTCCAGGAACGGGGAATTATGTTTTTAGCCCCTGGACAGGCAGTATACCAGGGGATGATTGTCGGGGAAAACTCCCGTGAAATGGACATGGATATCAACCCTTGCAAGAAAAAACATGTTACCAACATGCGCGCATCCGGTTCCGACGATGCTATCAGACTTACGCCACCCCGGGTATTAAGCCTGGAGCAAGCGTTAGAATATATTAACGATGATGAACTGGTTGAAATCACTCCCCGAAGCATTCGTTTGCGCAAAGCAATTCTTGACCGCCATACCAGGGGACGTGAGCGGAAAAACGCTCAACAGTAAACCAAAATTTCGGGAGGGTGGTTCAAAATAGGCGTTTTGAACCACCCTCTGGGGGGACTAGGATGGAACCGGTACTAACGTTGGAAGCCAACACTGTTCTTAAAGCCAGATATCTTAAAGATAATGAAACTGCCGGCGAGTTATTCCGGCGAGTGGCTTGCCATGTTGCCCGGGCAGAGTCTTTCTATGGCTGTAGCAGCGAAGCAGCCGGTCAGGAGTACTATCGTCTGATGGCCGGCCTTGAATTTTTACCCAATTCGCCTACCTTGTTTAATGCCGGCAAAACCAACGGACAGTTGGCGGCCTGTTTTGTTCTTCCGATCGGGGATTCATTGGCCGGTATTTTCGAAACATTGAAAAATACCGCCCTCATTCATCAAAGCGGTGGCGGAACAGGATTTTCTTTTTCCCGGCTGCGACCGGCAGGTGACACTGTTAACAGCACCGGCGGCGTAGCCAGCGGTCCGGTATCTTTCATGGAAATATATGACGCTGCCACCCAAATTGTCAAGCAGGGAGCGGCCCGGCGAGGCGCCAATATGGCGATTCTGCGCATCGACCACCCTGATATCCGGCAGTTTATTACTGTTAAGCGAAAAAGAGATATACTGAATAACTTTAACTTATCTGTGGGAATAACCGACCAATTTATGCAGGCTGTAAAAAAGGGCGACGACTATAGTCTTGTTAATCCTCGTGACAATACCATAGCTGAACGGGTAGCGGCCAGGGAGCTATTTGATCTTTTGGCGGAAATGGCATGGGAAAACGGTGAACCGGGACTTTTCTTTCTTGACGCAGTGAACCGGGCTAATCCCACCCCGGCTTTAGGCGAATTTGAGGCGCCGAATCCCTGTTCTGAACAGCCTTTATTACCGTATGAATCTTGTGTTTTAGGATCCATCAATCTTACAAAAATGCTTTTACCGGTGGACGGGGAAAAAGTAGTTTTTGATTATGAAAAACTGCGGCGGACTGTCCGTCTGGCGGTACGCTTTCTCGACAATGTCATTGATGTTAATAACTATCCACTGCCTGAAGTGGAAAGAGCTACCGGGCTAACCCGGAAAATTGGCTTAGGCATTATGGGATTGTCTGACTTATTTATACGTTTTAACATTCCTTATGCCAGTCAACAAGCGGTAGATATGACTGCGAGTATTATGCACTTCATAACGGAAGAGGCCAGGAGAATTTCCTCCGAATTAGGAGAAGCGAGAGGCAGCTTCCCTGAATTTGCCAACAGCATCTACCCCAAACTGGGCTTTAAAACTCTGCGTAATGCCACTGTTACAACCATTGCGCCCACAGGCAGTATTAGTATAATTGCCGGATGTTCCAGCGGCATTGAACCGCTCTTCGGTTTGGCCATGACCCGGCGGGTGCTTGACGGGCGTCTGATAGCCAGTGTCAATCAAGTGGTAGTCGATTACTTAATTAAGGGAAATCTGTGGTCGGATGAAGTAGAGGCCGCTATTATGGGTACAGGAAGTGTGGCGGGTTTGAATTTGCCTTTACCTGTAAAACAAACTCTGGCCACTGCCCACGAAATCAGCGCCGAATGGCATGTGGCGCAGTTGGCGGCAGCCCAATGCCACACCGATAACGGCGTGTCCAAAACCGTAAACTTACCGCATAATGCAACTCGCGAGGATGTGGCCAATGTATTTTGGCGAGCTTTTATCAATGGGTGTAAAGGAGTAACAGTATATCGTGACGGCAGCAGAGACCAGCAGGTTCTTACCCAGGGGGCAGAAGCCTGCGAGGAATGCGGCAGTCAGTAGCGGTAGTCCTGAATGATAGGAAATAATAGGAAATAATAGGAAATATAAACCAATTAAATTATATTTTGACAATCATTATACACATAGCAGGAATTATCAAAAGTTTGTCGAAATGTTACCATAAATTGGCGTCCATTGAAATTTGGTGTATGGAGGCAATAATATGGCATTTAGTTTAATTGATAAATTGACAAACTTTTTAATGCCGCTTGAAGAAACGGCTACGGAGCCGGAAAGTTCAACTGCGATGAACGGACGGGAAAATATTCAGGAAGCGACTGAACGGAAACATCACCTGCGGGTACATACTGCCGCTGTTTTAAAAATATTCGTTGACGTGCCTACTTGTTTCGATGATGTGCAATTATATGCAGATCATCTGAAGTCTAATGCAGCTATTGTCGTAAATTATCATCAGGTAGATTCAGAAACCCAGCAGCGAATCAGTGACTTTTTGAATGGTGTGTGTTACATTTTAGGGGGAATGGTCCAGCGAGTATCAGAGCAGGTTGTAATTTATGCCTATGCTAACATTGAAATTGACAAAAAGATTTATGCCTATTCTGTTCCTACCTATGTGCGGGTAAAAGGTGAATAACGAACAAATTCAATAAAACTCAAAGAGGCTGTCAAAAGTAAATGTTCAAAAAACAATAATCCGCAATCCGCAATCCATTAGCTACAATTCATTATGCGGATATAAATATATTGATATGAAAAAGCGCAAGCTTGCACCCATTCACAAGTGCAGACACTCGCGCTTTTATTTTTTTACTTCCAGTTTTAAATACATATTGCTTTGGAGTCAGCTTTTCCTCTTTATGTTTAAATATGGCATAAAAAGTATCTTTCTCGCATATGTTTGCACTAATGGCTTCCGTGTTTATCCTAGAGGTTCAAAATTTCAAGATGTGGGGGGAGGACTCTGATGAAGGCAGTTTTTAGGGAAAGGGTCAGCCAGTTTGCTTCTTTGATCAGCCTCATCGCCCTGTGTGCGATGTTGATTTTGTTTTCTCTTAATCTTCCGGGTTTTTTGGTGTCAAGTACAGGACGGGCATTTGCCGGCGTGTGGGCTGTTTTTGCTTTAGTTGTTTTTTGGGCTCACGCTATGCATTTAGCTGCCGGTCATCCAAGCAAAGGTCAGTTGACAGGTTTAGACAGGCGCCGCGGGGGAACAAAAGAGGTCCGCAGCCGCAAGAATATTCGGATGGTTCGGGCCATGCGAGGTTAGTACCCTGATTTGAGCACATCTTCCAGATTATTTAGCAGGCTGTCCATATCCTCTCTATTAATGACCAAAGGCGGCAGGAAGGTCAAAACATTGCGATCGGGACCGGTTTTGCCGATAAGGAAACCCCGGTCCTTCATATTCTCCATAATATTGTCCAGTTCCTGTGCTGCCGGTGAATTGTCCGGACGCACCAGCTCTGCGCCCAGCATAAGGCCCAAACCACGAACATCACCGAGAAGGGAATATTTTTGCTGCAGGCTGGCAAGACCTTGCTTTAAATAGGATCCTGATTCCGCTGCCCGTGCAGGAAGGTTCGAATTGGTGATGACATCCAGGGTAGCCAGCGAGGCAGCGGCGGTAACCGGATTTCCGCCCAGAGTAGAAGCGCCGGGTCGTGTATAAGCGGCGGCGATTTCATCTCTGGTCATAAAGGCTCCCACCGGGGTGCCGTTAGCCAGAGCTTTGGCCACCGTCATGATATCAGGTTCCACGTCGTAATGTTCAATACCAAACATTTTGCCTGTACGGCCAAATCCTGTCTGCACCTCATCGACAATAAGGAGTATGCCGTAGCTTTCAAGTATTTCCTTGAGCCGTTTGAAATAGCCTGGCGGCGGGGTGATGATACCGCCGTTTCCCTGGATCGGTTCCGCAAACATAGCTGCCACCTGGCCGGAGGAAGAAGTTTTAATTACTGTTTCGATTTCATTGGCGCAAGCCAGGTCACATTCGGGATAGCTTTTGTGGAGCGGACAGCGGTAACAATAGGCGTTGGGAGCGAAGCTTATGCCGCCCACCGGGCTGGTGTCGGTCCGCCACATGGATAGGCCGGTGAGACTCATTGTCAGTTTAGTTCGGCCGTGCAGACCCTGCCTCAGGCTGATAAACTCATGCCTGCCTGTAAAAATAGATGCCAGTAAGGCAGCTCCTTCGTTGGCTTCTGTGCCGCTAGCGCAAAAAAAAGATTTTTTCAGGCGTCCGGGAGTGATTGAAGCCAGACGCTCAGCCAGGTTGACGATGTTTTGAGTGAGATAAATGGTGGTAGTGTGCTGCAGCGTATTAACCTGATCGCAGATTGCCCTGGTAATCTGCGGGTGACAGTGCCCACAGTTTATAACGGAAATACCGGCGACACAATCAAGATATTTTTTGCCGGTATGATCATAAAGATATTGCATCTCTCCCCGGACCAACTGCATCGGCTTACTATAAAAATGATACACGCAAGGAATGAGATACTCCCGTTTTTTCTCCAGTATTCCCTCCGGACCGAGAAAAGCCTGTTTCCCATGGTTCATAAATGAATCACCTCAACTCTTATAATCTGGGGAAGATGTGGAAACTTTCGTAGATGTGGAGAAACTTCATTCTTCACATCTTTTCGTATTTGCTCAGATCATGGATTGCCACGAACTGCTTAGAAATCGTTAGATGCTAGGCGCGACGAGATTTCGAGGCCGGAGGCGTACGGGTTTGTATTTTGAGGACCTCGGAATCCCTGGCAGCGCCGCGGATGACAGTTATTCAGTAGTTTTCACCTTAACGAGTAGTAAGCTTGTATCCGCTTAGCTTACCTACTGCCACGGACTGCTTAGAAATGGCCAGATGCTAGGCGCGACGAGGACCGGAACGGAAACGTACTGGGATGTACGTTGGAGTGAGGACCGCAGGAGCAACAACGCAGATGGCTGTTTCTAAGCAGTTCCCTACTTTAAGCCGACCAGTTGCAATTTAGCGGGACATGCGATAGCGAAAAGCCCCAATCCCCAGTTCGCGCGGACTTTCAGCCGCAATACGTTCCGTGAGGGTGGTGTCAAATCTATAACCCGGTAAATTTGCACTGATTTTAGTTAGTTCCTGGCGATAAATTCCTGTAACCAGTCCCACATGCTCGGGACTGTAATACTGACCCTCAAGCCGGTAATGGCTCACACCCGCCGCGACAAGCGCTCCAAGGTGGGGTAACAAACACAAATCTTTTGCGAATAGCACATGATTGCGGCAATACTGGTCGATCCGGATCGGATGCGTCTGACTGGCGCTGTCAAGCAGCGTGTATTGTTTATTAAGACATAAGGAATTGCAAGGGCTTTTCTCACTGGCGGCAAGTAGGGCGGTAGGGATGCAATGGTCCAGAACCATGGCTTCCAGTCCGCCGTGAACTATCATTTCCAAGGGCAGCGGACTATTTTTAACTACCTCGGCGATTTGTTCATAGGTAGCCTCAAGGGAAAAGGCAGCTTTTACCGCGCCGTTGCTTTTCAGCCATTGCACTGTTAGGTGGTTAAACAGATTGAAGGAGAAATCCGCCTGTACCGGCAAGGGGGATATACTACGGGCCAGCCTTAGCATACCACTGTTGCTGACCATCAATCCGTGAGGCCGGAGTTCGTTTAAGCTGGTGATGAGCTGTTCCAGCTCGCCGCATTCCCGTTCCAGAGTGATGCGAGGTGTTGTAACCACTACTTGTTTACCATATATTTTAGCTAAATCCACTGCTTGTTTAATATCGTCCAAAGTCCAAGGCTTATTGGGCTTAAAAGCCTCACCGCCGATATAAGCGATATCCGCTCCGCTCTCAAAAGCTGCCGTCAATGCAGCTAGGTTGGCTACCCTTACGGCCAAACTGGAACGAAAATTAATTGCCATCTCTTGTTTTGGCAGAGCCGTAACAGCAACAGGTCCGGTAATGCCGGCTTCTTTAACGGCCTGGCTGAAGAAGCGAGGTTCCCGCTCGCCGGTATACCCTATGGATTTAGCGCCTGGATTGCCGAAAGCGTAACAAGTGGAAAAATCACGGGACCGATAATCAAATAGCTCCTGCCAACTGTTCTGATCCAGGATGTAGCCGGCCGGGTCGGCGATATAGCGGTCAATTGCCTGACGATAGATGTGGACGATACGGCTGATGAAGTCGGCTGTTCGCATACGGCCTTCTATTTTAAATGAGCAAACTCCTGACTGAATCAATTCCGGCAACGCGGTGTACATGCACATATCTTTTAAGGCCAATTTATAGGGGCCGGGATCTGCGGCAGGGACTGCCGTGCCTGTCGTCCTATCAATAAGCTGATAAGGCCAGCGGCAAGGTTTGAGACAGCGGCCGCGGTTGGAACTTTGCCCGAATAAGACCCCGGAATGAAAACATTGCCCGCTATGGGCGATGCACATGTCGCCGTGAATGAAATATTCCAGTTCGATACCTGTGCGTTCTTTCAGCAAGCTAAGTTGGCTAAGGGAAAGCTCACGGTTTACCACCACCCTGGTAATACCGTATTCTTTAAGCGCATGGATGGCATGCTCGTTATGGGTGTTCATCATAACCGAGGCATGGAGCGGAACGGTTATGTCCATTTCCCGGGCAAGCACAAGAATTGCCAGATCTTGTATGATCAGGGAGTCGGGCCGGATTTCGTTTAAAAACTTGAGATAATCCCGTATTGCCGGAATTTCCCGCTCGCTGATAAGATTGTTTACTGTAACATACAGGCGAACATTATGTTTATGGGCATATTTAACTGCTTGTACCAGTTTTTTGTCATCAAAATTAACATCGGTCCGGTGCAGCCGCATATTGAAGCGTTTACCGCCCAAATATATGGCATCGGCGCCGGCGGCCACGGCGGATTCGAGAACTTCCCAGGTTCCGGCGGGAGCTAATAATTCAACCGATTCAGATGTCAACAGCATGGGTTTCATCTCCGTTTGTTCCATCATTTAATACATTTAAAAAAAGACTTCTTTTGCCGCCGCTATCAGATCGCTGGCGATATTAATCCCCAGATTTTGGGCAACAAAAGAATTTAGGTGAATTTCCGGTTTTTCCACAATGCTTACCGGAATTGTTCCGGGTGCGGCGCCGGCTAATATTTGTCCGGCTTTGACGGCTGAGGCCCGTCCCAATTCAGAGTGGTTGGCTACCAGCGCGCCAATAGCACCGGCGGGCACGTTGGGAGCGTGGGAAGCTATGACCGGCAAGGTGGCGACGTCAGTGTAATAAACAACAGAAGGAAAGTTTTCTTCCACAATGCGTCCGATTGGCAAAAACAGGACATCGATGTCAGACGTCAGCAATTCCGGAAGGTTGGACAGATCTTCCGGCTTATTTATTGGTATTTCAATAACCGGGTATCTATTTTGCGCGGCGTCGCGAAAGTTTCCTGCTTCAACGAGGGCGTTGCTGTCACCTGTATGGTACAGCATGCCGATGTTTTTAGCCTGCGGCAGTAGGCCGGCAATAAACTCTACTTTGGCTGCTGCCGGAACCATCCCTGAGACACCTGTAGCTTTTCCCCCCGGCCAGTCCAAACTGGCGGCGAGACCGGCTCCAACCGGATCAAAAACCGGTGTAAATACTACCGGGATGCTGCCGGGAAGATTCACTGCCGCCTGGGCGGCGGGGGTTGAACAGGCAAATATCAGATCGACGTTGCGCTCAGCCAGCTTTTTTGCCAGAGGCGCAAGGTCGGCAAGGGCGCCGTCGGCATTGAGATAAAAGAAATCAGCGGTTATACCAGCCTCGGTTAGTCCGTCCTTAAAACCATTTACCGCATCGTCGAGATTTTGTGTTAATTGTAATATGCCAATGTGATACAATTGCAGACACCTCTTTATTCCAACATAAAACAGCGTGACCGAAGAATAACAAACAGTTATACAATTTCCACATCTAAATCATTATACCTGCTAACTTATTCCACTTGTGTCACTAAAATCATATTTCGGCTACTTATCTATGCCGGGCTTTTTAATACCATGTTTAAAAAGGACAAATTCTTTGATTAGATCTATTTCTTGTTTTATATGCTCGGGAAGATCATCCATTTCATCATTATTATGATTGATTGTAATTGTATCAGATTCCAAAGTAAAAAAATCTGCCAGAGATATTTCAAGAGCTTTACAGATTTTTTCTAAAGTGGTAATATTAGGGCTTTTTTTACCAATTTCAATTTCACGTAGAGTTGCTTGCCCAATTTCGGCGAGTTGAGCAAGTTTATTGGTACTATAGCCTTTTTCTCTTCGCAAATAAATAATACGTTCGGCAATAGTCATTCTCTAAATCCTCCAAATTAACGCTAAAGCAATTATAGCATAAAAATATAAATATGAGATTATTAGTGCAATAGCATTGACTTATTAGTGCAAAAGCGTTAAAATTAGGACAACAAGGAGGTGATAACTTGAAGAAGTTAGCTAATCTCCGTAAAGCAAGAGGTTGGTCGCAAAAAAAGTTATCAGATAAATCCGGTGTTTCACAAACCTATATATCTGAACTTGAAGCTGACAAGAAACAGCCGACGGTTTTTGTAGTTCAAAAAATTGCGGCAGCTTTAGAAATGACTGTTTCAGAATTGCTGGATGAAACGAATTAGCAATATTTTTTGTCAAATTATTCTTCTTTATCCGGCGAAAAAGGAGCGGGGCAGACCTAAAATCCAGCTTGGACGCTAGATTATCTGCCAATTCTGCCGGGAGATCTGTTGAGCAAACCACGTTAATTTATTTAAGAGGACAATTCAAAAAAGGTGATTGGACGGTTGCGTCTCGCCTCCACCATCCAAGTCCGGAATCTATAAGCAGAAATCTGAATTGAAGCATAAGTATCATACACGATATTTGTGCTTCATTTTGTTATGCATCAAATTGGGCTTGTGAAAAAAGCAAATTCAGTAACTCTTTAATGTTTCCTATTTTTTCTCTATAATAGTATTAGATAATTAAATCGCACTATTGAAGTAACATTATAAATTGCTGCCATTATTAATTGTTAATTGTTATCGGAAAGGATAGAAACCCTTTATGGATATGGAACAAGGAAAATCTTATACTGGTCATAGCGGGTTCGTACATCTCCATACCCACACCGAATATAGTCTGCTGGATGGGGCCGGCCGGGTGGAAGACCTGGTGAAAAGAGCCAAAGAATTGGGGATGTCCGCAGTTGCCGTAACGGATCATGGAGCCATGTACGGCACGATTGATTTTTATAAACATGCCAAGAAATACGGCATTAAACCTATTATCGGCTGTGAAGTCTATGTGGCTCCCCGTTCCCGCTTGGACAAGATGACGGTGGAGGGGGAATCGTATTATCACCTTGTTTTGCTGGCCGCCGACAACGGCGGTTATCGTAATCTGATTGAACTGGTGTCCCGAGGGTACAGCGAAGGCTTTTATTACAAACCGCGTATTGACAGGCAGCTTTTGCGGGAATACAGTCAGGGCCTGATTGGACTTAGCGCCTGCATTGCCGGTGAGATTCCAGCCCTCTTCTTAAAGGATAATCCGGAAGGGGCGGAAGCGGTGGCGCGGGAGTATATTGACATTTTTGGCCAAGATAATTTTTATATTGAGCTTCAGGACCACGGGATGGAAGAGCAGCGCCGTGTGAACCCGCTCCTCGTGGACCTGGCCCGCCGTCTGGGAGTGGGATTGGTTGCGACTAACGATATTCATTATATCGACAGGCAGGATGCGGAATGCCATGACGTCCTCCTGTGCATTCAAACCGGTAAAACCGTTGATGACAGCGAACGCCTGCGCTTTCCCAATGATGAGTTTTATTTGAAAAGCCCGGCAGAAATGGCGCAGCTATTTAGGGATTATCCCGCAGCTTTGGCAAATACTTGCGAAATTGCGGAGCGCTGCAACGTAACATTTGATTTTGATAAAATCCATTTACCTGATTTCCCCGTACCGGATGGTATTACAGATGACGATTATCTGACCAAACTTTGTAGGGAGGCTTTGTCCTGGCGATACCCGGAAATAACAGCGGATATAACCGACAGGCTCCGGTACGAACTTGACGTTATCAAGAGAATGGGGTATTCCAGCTATTTTCTTATTGTATGGGATTTTGTCAATTACTCCCGGCAGCAGGGCATACCGGTGGGACCCGGACGGGGTTCAGCCGCCGGCAGCATCGTGGCTTACCTTTTAGGAATTACGAACATCGACCCTCTCAAGTACAGTCTGCTGTTTGAGCGCTTCTTAAATCCGGAACGGGTATCCATGCCGGATATTGATATTGATTTCTGTTATGAACGCCGGGGGAGGATCATTGAATACGTGGTTTCCCGCTATGGCAGCGACCGGGTAGCCCAGATTATTACATTTGGCACCATGGCTGCCAGGGCTGCCATCCGGGACGTAGGGCGGGCCTTGAATATGCCTTACGGCGAAGTGGACCGGATAGCCAAACTGGTGCCAACTGAACTGGGCATTACGCTGAAAAAAGCTTTGCAAAATAATCATGAACTCAAAAATCTATATGAAGAAGAAGCTTCCGTTCGTAAATTGGTTGACCTGGCAATGGCGCTGGAAGGATTGCCGCGGCATGCTTCCACCCATGCTGCCGGGGTGGTTATTGCCAAAGAACCTCTTACCCATTACGCGCCGCTCCAGGTCTCTGCCGAGGGATTTTTGACAACCCAATTCGATAAGGACCGGATAGAGGAAATCGGGTTATTAAAAATGGATCTTTTAGGTCTTCGGACTCTGACGGTAATCGGCGACGCAATTGAACTCATTAAAACAAACCGGGGGGAAACAGTCGATATTGAACGGATTCCGCTGGCTGATGCCAAGACCTGCGCCATGTTGGCCAGCGGTGATACTTCCGGGGTATTCCAAATGGAATCAAGTGGAATGACCAACTTGGTACGGGAGCTACGCCCCGAAAGGTTTGACGATCTCATACCTTTGGTCGCGCTGTATCGTCCAGGTCCGTTAGGCAGCGGGATGGTAACAGACTTTATCGAAGGAAGGCACGGGAAAAAACAGATAAAGTACCTTCATCCCTTGCTGGAACCAATTTTGAAAGATACCTTCGGTGTAATCCTGTACCAGGAACAGGTGATGCAGATTGCGTCAACATTAGCGGGTTTCACCCTGGGACAGGCTGATCTGCTGCGCCGGGCAATGGGGAAAAAGAAGCATGAGGTTTTGGCGGCGCAGAAAGAAAGTTTTATGCAAGGAGCAGCCGCCCGGGGTGTCGATGCCGCTCAGGCTGAGGAAATATTTAATCTTATGGCGCATTTTGCCGATTACGGGTTTAATAAATCCCATAGTGCCGCCTATGCGTTGGTGGCCTACCAAACCGCCTATCTGAAAGCTCATTATCCGCAAGAGTTTTATGCGGCGCTTCTCACCAGCGTTATGGGCGCCAATGAAAAAGTGGGTTACTATATTGAAGAATGCCGCCGCCGGGGAATCAATGTGCTTCCCCCGGATATCAACGCCAGCGGCAATGGTTTTTCTGTTGACGGTCCGGTTATCCGTTTCGGTCTCGCCGGGGTAAAAAACGTAGGGGAAAATGCAATCGCGAATATTTTGTCCTCCCGCCAGGAAAAAGGCAAATTCAACTCGCTGGTTGACTTTTGTACCCGCGTGGATACGCGTCTGGTAAATAAAAGAGTACTGGAAAGCCTGATCCGGTGCGGGGCATTTGATTCGCTAAATGTTCGACGGTCGCAATTGCTGATGGTATTGGAGCAAGCAGTCAATATTGCCGCCGGCAGGCAAAAAGACGCTGCTTCCGGCCAAATAGGCCTGTTTGGCGACGATGCGGCGGAAACTGTAAACACGCTTATATTGCCGGATATACCTGAGTTGCCGCAAGAAGATCTTTTGGCAATGGAAAAAGAAATGACCGGGTTTTATGTTACCGGTCATCCTTTGGATAAATATCGCGAGAAAATGAAAAGCTTGCCGCAGCTTGATCAGTTAGCTGAAGGACAGTTTAACGACGGCCAGCAGGTCCGGGTTGCCGGACTGGTGGCAAATGCCAAGCGGATCACCACGAAAAGCGGCGACATGATGTGTTTTATTGGCCTCGAAGATTTCGCCAGCCAAATCGAAGTTATCGTTTTCCCAAGGGTATTTGAAAAGACCAATCGATTGCTGGTGCCGGATATGCCGGTAGTGGTTTCAGGCAGGCTCAATGTCCATGAAGAGGGGGTAAAGATTTTAGCCGATGAGGTAACTCCCCTTGACGGATTAGGTTCCGAGATCCGGATTACCTTGCGAAAAGATCAGGAAAATGGCCAAGTTTTAGCGAAACTTAAAGGAATACTCAATAAACACCGGGGATCTTCCGCTGTTTTTTTGCATTTGGCGGACAGCCGCCGGCTAATCAAAACCGAACCGGAGTATTGGATTAATCCGACTCCGCAGGCTTTCCGGGAAATCGAATTGTTGCTCGGGAAAGGAACGGTTACTGCGTATTAAAGGCATTTATGAGTTTGATAGGGGGTAATAACCTTGACCTTGACCAGTTTTATTCAAAATTCATTTGCCGAAAGGATCGGCGGCAGTAAATTCGGGCAGGAGACAGTCCTATACAAGTTCGAGAAAATCAAAAGGGCAAAACGGGCCGCCATGGGAAAAAATCCGGCTGTGGAGATGATTGATCTGGGTGTCGGAGAACCGGACTGGATGGCTGAGCCGGAAGTTGCCGAAGTATTGTACCGTGAAGCTCAAAAGCCGGAAAATAGGGGTTATACTGATAACGGATTGCAGGAATTTAAGGATGCAGCCGCTAAGTACCTGGAAAAGGTATACGGAGTAGCGGGAATTGATTCTGTGACAGAGATTAATCATGGTATCGGATCAAAGCCCATCCTTGCTTTGCTGCCGTTGGCGTTTATTAATCCCGGCGATATTGCAATCATGACAGTGCCGGGGTATCCGGTGTTAGGCACTGCTACTAAAGCATTAAACGGAGAAGTTGTAAACTTGCCGCTGCTGCCGGAAAATAATTTCTTTCCCGATCTTGAATCTCTGACGGCAGATCAGCGGCAGCGGACTAAATTGCTGTACATCAATTATCCCAATAACCCGACCGGTGCGACAGCCACTAAAGAATTTTATGAAAAAGTGGTACGTTTTGCCCGGGAAAATCAGATTATTGTAGTGGCGGATGCCGCCTACGCCACACTGACTTTTGACGGGGAGAAGCCGCTGAGCTTTCTTGCGGTTGAGGGAGCTAAAGAAGTCGGCGTGGAACTTCATTCTTTGTCCAAATCTTATAATATGACCGGTTGGCGTTTGGCTTTCCTATGCGGCAATGAATTGGTGGTAAAGGGCTTCGCTGCGGTAAAGGACAATAATGATTCCGGGCAGTTTGCCGCTATTCAAAAAGCCGGCATATACTGTCTGGAACATCCCGAAATTACCGAAAAAACTGCGGCGAAATATTCCCGCCGTCATAATATGCTGGTAGCGGCTTTAAACAGCATTGGGTTCTCTGTAAAGAAACCAAAGGGATCTTTTTATTTATATGTTCCCATACCGAAAGGGACAAAATCCGGGCATACATTTGTCTCTGCCGAGGATTTTTCCGAGTTTTTGATTACCGAGAAGCTAATATCTTCAGTTCCCTGGGATGATGCCGGTCATTATGTCCGCCTCTCGGTAACCTTTGTTGCCGAAAATGAAACCGATGAGAAGCGGGTTATCGCGGAAGTCAAACGCAGGTTGGCTGAAATGGAGTTTGTTTTCTAGAAAGGCACGGCGTGAACCATTGCAAAATATCGTCGATTTCAATTTTCAATACTTAGGGGATGAGAAATATGTTTGGCACATCGCATTTAGAGGTGTTTCTTTTGGCCGGAATTCTCTTAAATATTATATATTGTTAATATATTTAGATAACTAAAATTACGGCCTGCTCGGGGCACTTGGGGCAGGCTTTTTTCCATCATAGCATGTTCTAAATAAATTTTGGGGGAATAACAATGGGGTCAGAAAGCAAAGCCAACTTTGGTATCTATTTTATTATGCTGTTAGTACCCTTGTTTTGGGGTGGAGCCTTTGGCAGCACCAAGCATGTACTTACGGAATTGCCGCCGCTAACAGCTTCTGCAGTAAGATTTTTAATTGCCGGGCTGCTTATGGCTCTGTGGGTGGTGGTCCGGAAAGACTGGGACTGGGCAATCGTTAAACATAACTGGCTGGGTTTATTGGGACTTGGGTTGACAGGCGTCTTTGGCTACAACGTTTTTTTCGCCATGGGCCTACAGTATACTTCCGCTATCAATGGCGCTCTTGTAATCGTAATCAACCCTGTAACGACAGCGCTAATATCCGTCTTATTTTTGGGCGAGGCCTGGAGCCTGCGTCTAGGGCTGGGGGTAGGGCTCTCGCTGGCAGGGGTATTAACAGTTATCACCAAGGGGAATTTTGGGGTATTAGCTAATATGTCTTTCAATTATGGTGAGATACTGCTTCTGGGGGCTGTGGCGAGTTGGACGGCTTATACCACTCTAGGTAAAATGGTGATGCGAAATATTGGCGCCGTCCCGGCAACTGCGGTATCCACCTTAATGGGGGCAATACTCCTTATTATCAGTTCGTTCATGGAAAATGCCTGGCGTAATATGCCGAATTTATCTTTCCAGGTTGTTGCTGAGTTGCTGTATCTGGCTGTGTTTTCAACTGTGGTGGCGTTTATCCTGTTTAATATAGGCATACGCCGCTTAGGTGCCAGCAAGGCCAGCGCCTATATAAACTTGATGCCTGTTAATGCTTTGTTGATTGCAGCTGCCGTTTACGGGGAGACGGTTACGATTATGCATATAATTGGTATGGTATTGGTGATAAGCGGGGTATTATTGACAACGACTGCTTCCGGTGCAAAACCTGTGCTTTCCAAGCAGGAGCTAACCTGTAGATCTTAAATATTGAATTATAATATTGGGGTAGCCATGAAATACGATAATATTATTAAAGGTGTATTTATCGAACGTCCTAACCGGTTTTTAGCTCGCGTTACGGTTGACGGTTCCGAGCAAACTGTTCATGTTAAAAATACGGGTCGATGTAAAGAAATTTTATTGCCGGGAGTGGAGGTCATTCTTGAAGTTGCTAACAACCCTGCCCGTAAAACGTCTTTATCGTTAATCGGGGTATATAAAGGCGATCGTCTGATTAATATTGACTCACAGGCTCCTAACCAAGTGGTTTTTGAAAGCCTGCTGGCAGGAAATGTAAAAGAAATCGGCAGGATTAAGTTTGCCAAAAAAGAAGTGTCTTTTGCGAATTCAAGATTCGATATTTTTTTTGAAACAGACAAACAAAAAGGATTCATCGAAGTCAAAGGAGTGACCTTGGAAGAAAACGGAACTGCCATGTTCCCTGATGCTCCAACTCTAAGAGGAACGAAGCATCTGCAAGAATTGATAAAAGCTGCCCAAGCCGGATATATTTGTTGTGTTCTTTTTTTGATACAAATGCGGCCAATATCATACTTCACTCCCAACGTAAGCACCGACCCAAATTTTGCCGCAGCCGTAAGGCTTGCCGCACGGCAAGGGGTCAATGTGCTGGTATATGATTCTATTGTACAGGAAGACGAAATAAAAATGGGAGACAGGGTCCCATGTTTGCTGTTTCCGCCGGAGTAAAAGTTGCCTCAGGAACAGTCGAAAAAAATGGGAAAAATCTAAATTGAATGAAATAATGCAAATTATGGCGATATCGGGTAATGTAAGACGAAAAGCATATGTAATTGGGTATAATGGGCAATTGTCTGTTTTGTGTACGACTGACAAATGATTTTCTTTATTGTACAATAGAAAGGAACTTTCCTTACCTTGGCAAAGACGCCTGGCGATTGAGGTAAATAAACTCCGGATCGCTTTGGCGTTTTTCGTGCTGCATCAGACGGTCATGGGTACAAAACGGCCCCGGCGAAGTATGAAATGCTATTTTTCAAGGTAGAATTTATAATTTTTCGGGAAGGTACAATTTTTCATATTCAACAGGGAAAGGAGGAGAAAGCGAAATGATACAGATGCACGGGGTTCAAAAGCAATTCGGACAATTACAAGTTCTAAAAGATATTAACCTTACTGTTAAAAGCGGCGAAAAATTGGTAGTTATCGGACCAAGCGGCTCAGGTAAAAGCACACTTATTCGCTGCATGAACTTATTGGAACAACCAACAGAAGGAAAAGTAATTGTTGACGGGGTTGAAATCACGGCGCCCAGAGCGCGGGTAAACAAAGTGCGGGAGGCAGTGGCTATGGTATTTCAGCAATTCAATTTGTACCCGCATAAAACCGTTCTGGAGAATCTGACTCTGGCGCCAACTTTGATTAAAGGTGTCGGTAAGAAAGCAGCAATTGAGTCGGGAATGAGTTTTCTGGAACGGGTCGGGCTAAAAGAAAAAGCGGACGCCTATCCGTCCCAGCTTTCCGGGGGACAGCAGCAGCGTGTCGCCATTGCCCGGGCACTGAATATGCGGCCCAAAATCATGCTGTTCGACGAGCCTACTTCCGCTCTTGATCCGGAGATGATTCAGGAAGTGCTGGATGTAATGGCGGGTTTAGCAAATGAAGGCATTACGATGGTGGTTGTTACCCACGAGATGGGATTCGCCCGCCAAGTGGCCGACAGGGTTATCTTTATGGATGGCGGGAGAATTCTGGAAGAAGGAACTCCCAAGCATTTTTTTGTCAACCCGGAGCATGACCGGACTAAACTTTTCTTAAGTAAAATCGTACATTAAGATCTGAAGACCTAAGATTTATTTATTATTTTTATTTATTACTAAGGAGGTAAATCGTCTTGAAACTTAAAAGGTATCTAGGTGTAACAGCTATTTTACTGGTGATCAGCCTACTATTCATTACCGGGTGCGGCTCATCCGGCGGACAGCAGGCGGCAGGGACAACCGCCAATTCTAACTCTGCAGCCGGTACTTCGCCGGATATTAAGGCAATAAAAGACCGGGGCGTTTTAAAAGTTGGGGTAAAAGTGGATGTTCCCAAATTTGGCTTTAAAGATCCGGCAACCAATAAGACCGAAGGTATGGAGATCGACTTGGCTAAGGTGATAGCCAAAAAGATTCTTGGTGATGAAAATAAGGTTGAAGTACAGGGTGTAACCGCTAAAACCCGTGGACCGCTTCTTGATAACGGTGAGGTTGATCTGGTAATTGCTACTTTTACCATTACGGAAGAACGTAAGCAAAGCTATAACTTTTCCGATGCGTATTTCACCGACGGTGTTGCTTTGATGGTGAAGAAAAGCGCAGGGATTAACGGCTTGAAAGACCTGGACGGCAAGAAGATAGGAGTGGCGCAAAGTGCCACCAGCAAGAAAGCTCTCCAGGAAGCCGCCGACAAAGCGGGCGTTAAAATCAGCTTTTTGGAGTTCGGCACCTATCCCGAGATTAAGACGGCGCTGGATGCCGGACGTATCGATTGCTTCTCTGTCGATGCCGCAATCTTGTTCGGGTATCTGGACGATTCCACCGTCATTCTGAAAGATCGCTTCAGTCCGCAAGAGTATGGTGTAGCTTCTAAAAAGTCAAATACCGGACTTGCCAAAATTGTAAACGATACAATAAACGATATGAAGAAGTCAGGCGAATTGGATAAGCTGATCCAGAAGTGGGGTCTCAAGTAGTGAATGGTCCGTTCGCCGGATTTAAGTGGCTGGCCTTGTTCCAGGATTGGAGGATATTCGCTGAAGGCTTTGGTGTTACGCTGGCGTTATCGTTTTTGGCTTTGGTGTTGTCCTTGATTCTTGGAATATTGTTTGGTGTTTTAGGGGCGGCCCAATGGAAGGGTTTTAAAGTGATTAACAGGATTTATGTAGAATTTATACAAAATACGCCATTGGTTATTCAAATATTTTTCCTTTATCACGCCCTTCCCCATGTTGGAATCATGTTGCCGGTGTTTGTTGTCGGAGTACTGGGAGTCGGAGTGTATCATGGCGCGTACATGGCTGAAGTAGTGCGGGCCGGAATTCAGGCCGTGCCGAAAGGACAATTGGAAGCCGCATATTCGCAAGGGTTTTCTTACTGGCAGGCAATGAGTCATGTTATTTTGCCGCAGGCAAAACGGATGTCTTTTCCGCCTCTTACCAACCAAGCCGTAAACTTGATCAAAAATACTTCCGTGCTGGCTATGGTGGCCGGTGGTGAGTTGATGTACCACGCCGATTCATGGTCAAGCACCAATCTTTATTATGGTCCGACTTATGTGGTAACCGGTCTGTTGTATCTGGCGATTTGCTTCCCGCTTGCCACTTATGCAAGACGCTTGGAACGCAGGCTGGAGGTATCGTCATGATTCAAGAGCTATTTAAACTCGAGTTGGTTACTTTTTTAGGCGCAGGACTCATAACGACCTTACATATTGCGGTGGTATCCATCATACTCAGCATGATATTCGGAACCATCCTGGGAGTGGCCCGGTATTCCAGTATGCCTATACTCGGGCAAGCGGCGGCAGTATACGTGGAAGTGGTCCGCAATACTCCCGTACTGCTGTTTATTTTGGCGGCGCGGTTTATGACCAGTTTGCAGCCTGTCAACGCAGGGATTGTCGCCATGACGGTATTTACCTCAGCCATGATAGCCGAGATTGTCCGGGGCGGACTGAATTCCATAGGGAAAGGTCAATGGGAGGCGGCCAAATCACAGGGATTTACCTACATACAAACCCTTCTTTACATCATATTGCCGCAAGCCTTGAGAAATGTGATACCGCCGCTTGTATCGCAATGCACGACAGTAATCAAAGACACTTCTTTCGTATGGGCGGTCGGTATTGAGGAACTTACCGGCAAAGGGATGATTATCATGGGTAAATACGGCACGACGGGGCAGGTCTTCACTATATTTACCACGATTGCACTACTGTATTTTGTTATTAATTACGCCTTATCCTTATATGCCAGAGGTTTACAGCAACGGTTAGCTATGCGAAGCTATTAAATTAAATGCAGCTTAAGTTTTTTTAACGGTATCTGACGGTTTCTAAGCAGACTTCCATGCCAATATATTGGGCGCCACAAGAAATGAAAATGGGTAACGTTTAACCATAGAGGCACAGAGGGCGCAGAGAAACACATATGACGTTTTAGATTTTCAGGATAGTTCGAGGCAATAGTAAGCTGAGCCAATACGGGCAATGGCGAGAGCCGGATAACGGTTCTCGTTTTTGTTTTAAGATTTTTCGGCATTGAACAACGGGAATATGTCGGCGGAAAGATATTGACATTACAGGCAGTATCGTTTATCATAGAATCAAAATTGAATTGTTAAACAGCTGTGAACGGGACGAGTACATATGTCTACTCTAGTTCAGCGAGCCGGTGACCGGAGACCCGGAGGTGTGATGACCGGTCTGGAGAGTATGTGGAATGGACCCGCGAGCTGCCCACCGAACGATATATTCATGGTTTATAAGCAGTTCCCTGCTTATAGGCGAATAGACTCTAGTAGGCTGGGCCGGATGCCTCCGTTAAAGGGCTAGAGTATCGGACGTATAGTCCCGTACTTGAAACAAGTGAGAAAGCTTGCTTTCGGTAAGGGTGGCACCGCGAAACATTTCGCCCCTTGGGGGTGGGATGTTTTTTATTTTGGAGCCTTGAAATTCAACTTTCTCAACAAAAGGGTGGTACCGCGAGCCATTTCGCCCCTTTCAGGGTGAAATGGCTTTTTAATTTTCTAGGCGGAGGGTGATAAGAATGTTAAAAGAATACCTGTCAGAGGTTATTTCAGGAAGTAATTTATCCCGGGAACAGGCAGGGCAGGCCATGGAAATCATCATGTCCGGTCAAGCCAGCGAGTCTCAAATTGGAGCTTTTTTAACGGCCCTCAGAATGAAAGGCGAAACGAGCGCCGAAGTTGCGGGTTTCGCCACGGCTATGCGAAATTGTGCTGTCAAAATCAATTGTAATAGCGAGCCTTTACTTGATACTTGCGGTACCGGTGGCGATAGAAGCGGAACTTTTAACGTATCAACGACAGTGGCATTTGTTGCTGCCGGAGCCGGCTTGAGTGTTGCCAAACACGGCAATCGCGGGGTTTCCAGTTCTTGTGGCAGTGCTGACGTTTTAAGCGCGCTGGGGATCAAAATAGATCTGCCGCCCCAAATTGTAGCACAAGCCATAAATAGTATCCAAATTGGTTTTCTGTTTGCCCCCAATTTTCATCAAGCAATGAAATATGCGGCCAAACCAAGGAAAGAATTAGGGTTTCGAACTGTTTTCAACCTGCTTGGACCTCTTACCAATCCGGCAAGTGCCAACCGCCAGTTAATCGGGGTATATGAGCGTTCATTAACGCTAAAAGTGGCAGAGGCCCTGGCTGAACTGGGAATTAAACGGGCTATGGTGGTATATGGTTTAGACGGTTTGGATGAGATATCAATTGGCGCTCCTACCCAGGTCAGTGAAGTAAATAACGGTCAAATTCGGTCCTATTTAATAGACCCGGCTCAATACGGTTTTTTCGAGGGCGATAAGAAAGATCTTCAGGGTGGCGCTCCAGCGGAAAATGCTGAAATAATATTAAAAATTCTTAACGGGCAACCAGGTCCCAAGCGGGATGTTGTGTTGCTAAACGCGGCAGCGGCGTTTGTTGCCGCCGATATGGCGGACGGAATAGAGGAGGGTATTCAGATTGCTGCCCGCAGCATCGACAGCGGCGCTGCCAGGGAGAAACTGGAGGCCCTTAAAAGATTTTCTCTCTTGCAGTATCAGAATTTATAACTTTTCATGAAGATGCAAACAGTTGATTATGAGGAGGGGTCGCTATCTTAATTAAAATTTGCGGCGTTTCATCCTTGGCGACTGCGGTGACGGCGAAAGAGTGCGGCGCTGATTATATTGGTTTTGTATTCGCGCCGAGCCGGCGACGGATCGCCATACCGGATGCGTGTAATATAGCGCGGGAAGTCAAAGGGATCGGTAAAGTTGGGGTGTTTGTCAACGCCCCGATTTATGAATTGCTGGAAATTGCCCGGCAATGCCGGCTTGACTATGTGCAGCTTCATGGCGACGAATCTCCCGCGTATTGTCAGAAAGTAAACATTCCTTTCATCAAAGCGGTTCGGGTAAATAACGAACTAACGGCGGCATACCTGGCGCAATATCAGGCGGACTATATCCTCCTGGATAGCTACGTTCCCGGCCGACAGGGCGGTACCGGCATAACCTTTGATTGGAATAAAACCAAGGATTTACGCCGTAAAGTGGATACTCCCATCATCGTGGCCGGGGGTCTTACCGTGTCAAACGTAGCGGAAGCCATAGGTACTTTGCTTCCTGCCGGTATAGATGTTTCCGGGGGAGTCGAAACCAACGGACAAAAAGATGATGATAAAATCAAATGCTTTGTAGCGGCAGCACGGCGGGCCGCTCAGGGAGGTGGACACCCATGCTGAAAACAATTGTGGAACAAAAGCGTCAGGAAGTAGACTGCGCCAAGCTGGTGCAACCGGCAACGACTATGGCAATCCAACCTGCATCGCATGAATTTGCCAAAGCAATCCAGCGGGTCAACTGGGCGCTCATAGCGGAATGCAAACTGGCCTCGCCTGTGAAAGGCAGATTGTGCACAGGCTATACTGTGCCGGAATTGGCCGAAATTTACGCCGCCAATGGCGCCGCGGCGCTGTCGGTGCATACAGACCGGCACTTTTGCGGTCATCTTCAGGACATTGCCAAGGTTCGGGAAACAGTAGCTTTGCCAATTCTGCGCAAAGACTTCATTATTGATCCATATCAGATATACGAGGCAAGAGCGGCTGGCGCCCATGCCATTTTATTAATAGCGGCTATACTGACAGATGAGGAGATTCTCAGTTTTCTGGCTGTTGCTGCCGAAATGGGAATGGATTGTCTGGTAGAAACCCATAGCCGGGAAGAACTTAAACGGGTAATAAAGACCCCGGCGAATATTGTCGGCATCAATAATCGTGATCTGAAAACTTTTACCACGTCAATTGAGAACACATTCGATTTATTGCCGGATGTTGAGCCGGGGAAAACGATAATCAGCGAAAGCGGCATTCATTGTGGGCAAGATGCCCTTCGGCTCAAATCGGCGGGAGTGCGAGGGATACTTGTAGGCGAGGGACTGGTAAAAGCAGCGGATATAGCCTGCAAGACGAAAGAATTGGCGCTGCAGCAGAATTAAGAAAAAATGAACGGACGGGAGGAATACATATGCCAGATCAAAACGGTAGATTTGGAATTTTTGGCGGTCGTTTTGTACCGGAGACGGTGATGCCGGCGCTAATTGAGTTGGAAAATAACTATCTTAAGCTATGTAATGATGTTTCTTTTAAAAAGGAATTATCCTTTTATTTAAATGAGTATGCCGGTCGACCCACTCGTCTGTATTATGCCCATAAGCTTACAGAGCGCTTCGGACGGGGGCGGATTTATCTGAAACGGGAAGACTTGCTTCATACCGGGGCTCATAAAATTAACAATGCCATTGGGCAGGCCCTCCTGGCGCGGCGCATGGGCAAGACCCGTATTGTCGCTGAGACGGGCGCGGGTCAGCACGGCGTAGCCTGCGCTACTGTTGCCGCTCTGTTTGGTATGAAATGCCGGGTATTCATGGGGGAAGAAGACATGGAAAGGCAGGCTTTAAATGTATTTCGCATGAGGCTTTTAGGTACGGAGGTTACACCGGTAACATCCGGCACCGGTACATTGAAAGACGCGACCAGCGAAGCGATACGATATTGGGTTACCCACGTCCGGGATACTCATTATATTATTGGTTCCGTAGTAGGTCCGCATCCTTATCCCATGCTGGTCCGGGATTTTCAATCCATAATCGGTGAGGAAGTAAAGGCGCAGATTCAGAAAATCGAAGAATGCAAATTGAAATATATTGTGGCTTGTGTAGGCGGCGGCAGCAATGCCATGGGCATCTTTTATCCTTTCCGTGATTGCGAAAAGATCACTAAGATTGGCGTGGAAGCGGCAGGCAAGGGGGTAGACAGCGGTGAGCACGCAGCTTCCCTTACTCATGGCCGGCCAGGGGTGCTGCACGGAGCGTACAGTTATCTACTGCAGGATGGGGATGGGCAAGTAATACCCGCGTATTCCATATCCGCCGGCTTGGATTATCCCGGCGTGGGGCCGGAACACTCCTATTTCAAGGACAGCGGCAAAGTTCAATATGCTTCTGTCACCGATGAAGAGGCGTTGGCTGCCTTTCGCCTTTTAGCCGAGACGGAAGGAATTATTCCGGCGCTGGAAAGCTCTCACGCCTTGGCGTACCTGGATAAAATTATGCCCCAAACCCAAATCGGTGAAGCAGTGGTGGTTTGCTTGTCCGGACGGGGCGATAAAGATGTGCAGATGGTAGCGAAAGTACTGGAGGGATTGACATGTCACGCTTGAATGATAAATTCGACCAACTGAAAAACAGCGGCCGCAAAGGACTGATTGTCTATCTTACAGCCGGTTGCCCCAATTTTGACGATACACTCCAGGCAGTTCTCAAATTAGAGCAGGCAGGAGCGGATATTGTTGAAATCGGCATTCCATTTTCCGATCCCATGGCTGACGGTCCTGTGATTCAAAAGGCGGCGGTTATGGCTCTGAAAGGCGGGGCAACTACCGGCAAAGTGCAGGAACTTGTTGAAAGGATACGGCAAAAGAGCGCTATCCCGCTGGCAGTAATGACCTATGTCAATAGTATCATCCAATTCGGTACGGAAAAATTTATTCATTCTTTCGCGACAGCCGGAATTGATGGCGTAATTGTTCCTGACCTACCGGTGGAAGAGGCCGCAATTGTAGCGCCGGTTTGTCGTAATTTTGACATGGATTTTATACAATTTGTAGCTCCCACGACAACTTCCGAACGAATTCAAGCGCTAACCAGCCAAGCGACAGGCTTTATCTATTGTATCACCAGTACCGGTGTTACCGGCGTAAGAGAGATTGACTACCGACCGATTGCCGCTGTTATCGAAAAAGTCCGCAACCGGACGCAAGTTCCGCTGGCGGTAGGATTTGGTATCGGCAGCCCGGAATCAGCCCGGCAAGCGGCCCGGTATGCTGATGGAGTAATCGTAGGCAGCGCGGTGATGGAAAGAATGATGACCGGCGGAATTGATACGGCGCGGGATTTGGTCCGCTCCATCCGGCAAGCGCTGGATGAAGGGGAGACAGGTGGCTGAGGTGAAATTTTTTCTTTTTTTACGTTAAATTAATTAAATGTTAACAAAAATACCCTAGATGCGTCCTATACTGAACATAGTGTCTATACTCAGATGAACGGGATGGAGAGGATGGGTATTAGGGGATATATACGGCGGCCGCCAGTCACACTGGAGGAATGTGTGACAATGACTCCTTTAGACGTGGCCCGCAAATCTGCCACGATTCGAACCTCATATAGTTATCTTGTGCGTACTGCCGATGAAATTACTGATCAGGATCTGCGGCAAAAAGTGCTGCAGGTATTGGAAAATCCTGCACCTACTTTTCTAACACAATATGATGAGGCAGAAAAGAAAAGAATATGGCAAATGCTAATCGACAGCAGGGCCATATCTGAAAATATTACAATCGAGGAGTTATTTCCTTTTTGGGCAGATTCAAACCAGGCGCCGCAACCGTTTTGGTCGGCCCCGGGCAGCAGTTATGAGCGCCACCATTCCTATCCCGGCGGGCTAGCCCTTCACACGGCCATGAATGTCAAGGTTTCCTTAGGCCTGTTTCAGGCCTATCAGGAGATGTATGACTGTAATTTGAACCGGGATATGATAATCGCCGGACAAATCCTTCATGATTCCCAAAAAGCCTGGACACTGCAATGGGAAAAAGACGGCAGTTGTTATAAGCAGATTAATATAGCCGGGACAGGGGCGCATCATGTCCTGGGTATAGCGGAATCGGTATACCGAGGTTTTTCACCCAAGGTGCTTTTGGCTCAAACCTGTACTCACGAGCACCCGGGAACCAGAGAAAATGAGCAGAAGATCCGGAACTGGCTGCTGACGGCGTGTCTCCTTGCCGGAAAAGATTGGGAAACTGAGCCGGATGTTGCGAATGAATTAGCTGTCGGTAATTCTCAAGTCGAATGGTTTATAACTTACCAGGGAGATCACAACTGGGTATTAAGCCTGAAGGCGGCCGCGGTAACCATTGAAGCTATGGAACAGTTGGCCAGCGAAGTTTATCATATCGGTACGGAAGATTCGCGAACCTTCCACGCATTGCGTAATTATGTATTTGCGCAGATGAGCATTTTGAAGTTGTACGAAATTCTTGGAAAATACGGCTACCAGGAATTTAAAAATGTTGTCCAGTCACTTGTGACAAGCTAGGCAATCGTATATGATGCTATAGCGGCAAAGAGTTATGAGTTTATTTCAGTAACGTTTTTTACATTTTACCTCATCTGGGCGATATCGGGCTTTTAACGGGCCACAGCCGATATCGCTCATTTCTTTTCTGTAGGCGATCAAATCTATCAGAAAATAAATAAGATTCAAAGGAACCGGAACCACAGAGACGCAGAGAACACAGAGGACCACAGAGAAAGGGTAACGAACTTTTTTCATACTTTGCTGGCGCCGTTCTAAACGGCATGCCCGCCTGCTATGGAATTATGGGAATGGATAAAGAATTAGTCGGATCGAAAACCTGAATAAGCGGCAGGAACTTTAGATATTTATAACGAAGAAAGAACCAGAATTTTACTTTAATATCAATAATCTTGGAGGTGTATCATGTCAATCCATCCTTTAGCAGGCCAAAAAGCTCCCCAATCCATTTTGGCCAATATTCCGCGCCTCATTAGCGCTTATTATGTAAATAAACCTAACATAGATGAGCCGGCGCACAAAGTAGTGTTCGGTACTTCCGGGCATCGCGGCAGCTCGTTGAAATGTACTTTTAATGAGGACCATATCCTTGCCATTACTCAGGCAATTTGCCGCTACCGCCAAGAACACGGCATCACCGGTCCGTTATTTATTGGTTTCGATACTCATGCCCTGTCCGAGCCGGCGTTCATTTCGTCGCTGGAAGTACTGGCTGCCAACGGGGTGGAAACGCTGATTGCCAAGGATATGAACTATACGCCGACTCCGAGTGTATCTCACGCTATTTTGACGTATAACAAAGGTAGAATGGACGGACTTGCCGACGGTATTGTCATTACTCCTTCCCACAATCCGCCTGACAACGGCGGTATAAAATATAATCCCCCCAACGGCGGTCCGGCTGATACTCATATTACCAAGTGGATAGCTGATAAAGCAAACAAGTTTTTAATGGACGGCAACAAAGAAATCAAACGCACAGCATATGAAAAAGCATTGAAAGCTGATAACGTGCGCGAATATGACTTTATCAGATCCTACGTCAATGATTTAAAGAATGTTATTGATATGGATGTCATCAAATCCGCCGGACTTAAACTTGGCGCCGATGCCCTTGGTGGCTCAGGCCTCGGCTATTGGGAGCCGATAGCTGAAACTTACGGCCTTGATATCGAACTCCTGAACGGTTACCCGGACCCGACGTTCAGTTTTATGAATGTGGACAGCGACGGCAAAATACGTATGGACTGCTCATCACCTTATGCGATGGCCGGACTGATTGGACTAAAAGATAAATATGATCTTGCTTTCGGCAATGATCCGGATTTTGACAGGCATGGCATTGTCACCCGCAGTGTTGGGCTAATGAATCCTAACCACTATCTTGCAGTCGCTATTGCCTATTTATTCCAAGACCGCGCCGGCTGGCGAAAGGATGCCGCCGTGGGCAAGACCCTGGTCAGTTCGTCAATGATTGACCGCGTGGCTGCCAGCCTTGACAAAAGGCTGGCTGAGGTACCGGTTGGCTTCAAATGGTTTGTCGATGGACTCGTTGACGGATCGTTCGGTTTTGGCGGGGAAGAAAGCGCCGGCGCATCCTTTCTTAAAAAAGACGGTACGGTTTGGACTACAGATAAAGATGGTATCATTCTTTGTTTGTTAGCGGCGGAAATTACCGCCAAAACCGGACGGGATCCCGGACAGCATTATCAGGATTTGACGCAAAAATTTGGCACTCCTGTTTATGAGCGTATTGATGCAACTGCTAACTCGCTGCAGAAGACTATATTGGCTAAGCTATCACCGGAGCAGGTAACAACTGACACCCTTGCAGGTGAAAAGATTACCGCCAAGCTTACCAAGGCGCCGGCCAACCGGGCGGAGATAGGCGGCTTGAAGGTTTGTACTGAGAATGGCTGGTTTGCCGCGCGTCCTTCCGGCACGGAAGATATATACAAAATATACGCAGAAAGCTTTAAAGGAATGGCACATCTTAAAGAGATTCAGAAAGAAGCCCAAAAAATTGTCAGTGAGACCTTCGCGGCTGCCGGAGTGTAATCGACTGCTTACAGACTCGAATTGAAGATATTGTATACGCTAAGACAACAAACTTAGCAGCTTTAGGCTGATGAGTTTGTTGTCTTAATTATTACTTTTGTTGTATAAAAATACGTTGGAAAGTCATACCTATAGCGAAATTAATTATAGACAAAGTCTTATTAATTTGATATATTGAAGCTATAGTTTACAAACGTCTATTGGATAAGGAGTGCGATGTACAATGTGTGAGAATTATGAGAATATTTATGATATCGAGATTGATTTGACAAATGATGGGGATGGCTTGCTGAATTTCGCATATGGCGAAGATGAGGAAATGGAGCCGAATAAACAACATACTGAAATGGGGAATAAGTATGGCTGATTTTGACTTTATTAGTTTAATTCATCAGGACAGAGAGGAACGAAAACACGAACATTTTTCCGGTACGCTGCTTGATTACCTGGCGATTATTAAAGAAAATCCGCAAGGAGTCATGCTGTCTCATCAGCGGATGTATGAACTCCTTACCGCTCCGGGAGTAGACATAGTGAAAACCGAGGAAAACCCTCGCTTAAAACGGATTTATGGTAATGATATACTGCGCAAGTACAAGTTTTTTGACGATAGTTTCTTCGGTATAGACAAAAGTATTATGAAAATAATGCGCTATTTTCACTCTGCTGCCATGAAAGGGGAAGAGTCCCGCCAGGTTCTCTATTTGGTTGGTCCGGTAGGCGCAGGCAAGTCCTCGCTCATGGAAGCGCTGAAAAAAGCGCTGGAGATGAGTACGCCCATTTATGTTATTAAAGATTGCCCCATGCGGGAGGAGCCGCTGCACTTGCTTCCCAAGCACCTTCGGCCGCAGTTTGAGGAATTGTTGGGAGTAAAGATTGAAGGTGATTTGTGTCCTGTCTGCCGGTATCGCCTGAAAACCGAGTACAACGGCGAATATGAGCGTTATCCTGTGACAGTCTCCGAGTTTTCCGTCCGTTCCCGTAAGGGAATCGGTGTGGTACCGCCGGTTGATCCTAACAATCAGGACACTTCCGTACTCTCCGGTTCAGTCGATATATCCAAAATGGACCTATACCCGGAAGACGATCCGCGGGTACTGGCGCTAAACGGTGCATTTAATGTGGGTAACCGGGGTATCGTTGAATTTATCGAAGTATTTAAAAATGACGTTGAATATCTCCATACAATGATCACGGCAACTCAGGAAAAATCTATACCTTCGCCGGGTAAAGGCTCAATGATTTATTTTGACGGCATCATTTTGGCCCACTCCAATGAGGCGGAATGGAATAAGTTTAAATCCGACCATACGAATGAAGCTATATTGGACAGGATAGTTAAGGTGGAAGTTCCTTATTGTCTGGAACTGGATGAGGAAGTAAAAATCTACCGGAAAATGCTTAAGAATAGTTCCTTTGCCGCTCATATCGCGCCTCACACCATTGAAGTTGCTTCCATGTTCGCCATTTTGACCCGCCTAACCCCTTCCGCCAAAGTGGACCCGCTGACCAAACTTAAAATTTACAATGGGGAAGAAATTGTAGAAAAAGGGTCTACCAAAAAAGTGGATATTTTTGAACTGAGGGAAGAAGCCTTGCGGGAGGGCATGACCGGCATATCCACCCGATTTATTATGAAATGTATTGATACGGCTCTCTCGGAATCCGATTCGAATTGTATCAGTCCCATCGCCATTATCGATACGCTGATCAAAGCAGTAAAAGAGATGGCCATCGGCGAGGATGAAAAGAAGCGTTTCCTCGGTCTTTTGCAAGATACGATTAAAAAAGAATACAACAAAATGCTGGAAAAGGAAGTTACCCGTGCCTTCATTCACGGCTACCGGGAGCAGGCGGAAAGCTTGTTCAATAACTATCTGGATCATGCTGAGGCGTTTGTGAATTCGACGAAAATTAAAGACCGCAATACCGGGGAGGAACTGGAGCCTGATGTTAAATTCCTGCAGTCCATCGAAGAACAGATTGGTATTACCGGCTCAGCTGCACTGGGATTCCGGCAGGACGTTACTTCCTACATGTTCTCCCTTTTGCGAACCGGCGGCAAGATTGAGTACAAGAGCTACGAACCTCTTAAAGAAGCGATTGAGAAAAAACTGACAGCATCGGTTAAGGAACTGTCCCGGATAGTTACCAAGGCCAAGGTAAGAGACCGGGAACAGGACGGCAAGTATAACGCCATGGTGGAAGAGATGAAAAGAAGTGGCTATTGCGATCATTGCTGTAATGTGATTCTTAAATATGCGGCCAATAATTTGTGGAAAGATTAGTGGCGCATAAATAAGCCGTCTGATGGGGAGGGGAGGAGTAACCATTGGCTATCTTTAAAGACGGCGGCAGAGCAAGTTCCGATCGCTCCCAGCGGGACCGCAAACGCCACCGCCAACTGGTGGAAGAGGCAATAAAAAAGAACATGGGCGGTATAATTGCGGAAGAAAGCATCATCGGACAAAGTAAGGATAAAAAAATTAAAATTCCCGTGAAAGGAATCAAAGAGTACCAGTTTGTTTTTGGCAAGAATAATCCCGGTACAGGATCAGGCAACGGGGAAGAAGAACGGGGGCAGGTAATCGGCAAGACTGGTGAGAAGGGCCGGCTGGGTAATGGACAAGCCGGCAGTGATCCGGGCGAAGACATTTTTGAAACAGAAATCACTTTGGATGAACTGGTGCAGTACCTGTTTGAAGATTTGAACCTGCCTGACCTGGAACGGAAGAAATTTTCGCAAGTAGAAGCGCAGCGAAACTACAAACGCTCAGGATTTCAGAGGAAAGGCATTCCACCGCGCCTGGCCAAAAAACGTACAGTCATTGAAAAACTCAAGCGGCGGCAAACGGTACTGCGGGATCAGCCGGCGGGGGCAACAGACGGTACTGAGGTTCATGAGAAAACCCAGCCAAGAATTCCTTTCCGTGAGGATGATCTCAGGTACTTCCGGGTAAAAGAAGACATTGACTATCATTCCAATGCGGTTGTCATTTGCATCATGGATACTTCCGGGTCAATGGATCAGACCCGCAAGTATTTGGCCAGAAGTTTCTACTTCCTGCTGTACCAGTTTGTTCGCTATCGGTATGAGCATGTGGAAGTGGTATTTGTGGCCCACACCACAGAGGCGAAGGAAGTAACGGAGCGGGAGTTCTTCCACAAGGGGGAATCAGGCGGTACATTTATCAGTAGCGGCTATGCCAAAGTTCTTGAGATCATTGAAGCGCGCTACAACCCGGCGATCTGGAACATTTATGCTTTTCATTGCTCTGACGGGGATAATTGGCCCGAGGACAATCCCAAGGCGATCGACCTTGCCCGGGAGCTTTGCGAAATATGCAATTTGTTCGGTTACGGCGAAGTGGGAATCCATTCTTGGGGGAGTACTATCAAGCGGGAATTGGAAGAAGAGGTCAAAGCCGATAATTTTGTTACCGCGTCCATAACCGCAAAGGAAGAAATATGGCCGGCTTTTAAAAAAATTCTGGAAAAAGATACAACAGGAGAAGACGGCAATGACTGAATATGAATATACTATGACCGACCTTGCCTTCTGGAATGAAAAAATCGAAAAGCTTACTGATGAAATCGGTCTCAACTGCTATGAACAACATTTTGAAATTTGCAGTTATGAAGATATGCTGTGTTATGAAGCTTATACAGGCATGCCGTCTCACTATCATCACTGGAGTTTTGGCAAAGCTTACGAGCGGCAGAAGACTTTCTATCAGTATAACCTTACCGGTTTGCCGTATGAAATGGTGATCAATTCTGACCCGTGCATCGCCTATCTCATGCGGGATAATACCCTGCTGCTCCAGATCCTGACCATGGCCCACGTATACGGCCATAACGACTTTTTCAGAAACAACCGGCTGTTTAAGCAAAATACACGGGCGGAACTGACTATTGAACTGTTCAAGGCCCATGCTAACCGGGTACGTGACTATATTCAAAATCCCGGCATCGGGCCGGAAAAAGTGGAACGAATTTTGGACGGGGCCCATGCGCTTAAGTTTCAGATTACCAGGACAAAACCGGAAAAACCCAGGAATCGGGCCGAACTGGAAGAAGACAGGGATGCTGCCATACCGGAGCGGTTCAAAAACGACTTGTTAGGCTTTTTGGCCGAACGGGGACGGTTGAGCGAATGGGAACGGGACCTTATTCACATTGTGCGGGACGAGGCGCTGTACTTTATTCCTCAGATTGAAACCAAGATTATGAATGAAGGCTGGGCCAGCTACTGGCATTATCAAATACTTAAAAATCTTGAATTGCCGCAGGGGCTCTATCTGGAATTCATCCAGCGCCACAATTTGGTAATACGTCCCCATCAAGGTCGAGTAAACCCATATTTTGTGGGTTTTAAAGTGTTTGAGTATCTGGACAAAACCGGTGGCAGAGAAAAAATCATGGCGATTCGGGCTGAAGAGAGGGATCAGTCCTTCTTACGGCGTTATCTGACCCGGGAACTGTGTGAGGAAATGCATTTATTCTCCTATGACGTGGAAGATGAATACATTGTGGTGACGGAAGTGTCGGACGAAGAAGGCTGGAAGACGGTACGCGACCAGTTGGTGAATTCCGTAGGCATGAGCGGTATGCCGGTTATCAAGCCGATGGCGGTAGAAAAAGGAACTTTAGTACTTGAACATGATTTCGACGGACGGGAACTGGAGCTCCAATATGCGCAACAAACTCTTAAGTATATTGTGGATTTATGGGGTGGAAAGGTTGTACTTCATACCAAAATCAACGGGAAAGATAAACGACTTATTTGTACTGAAAACAAAGAAATCGCCGATTTAAAATGAGCGCTCCGGCGCTCTTCTTATTTTTATATAAAAAAGTATAATGTTTAGGACGGCGCCGGACAGCCTTATTAACGCTGCGACGCTATCGCTTAACCTCCACTTATAATAAGGCTGTCCTTTGCCTGCCGGTCGCCAAAAGGACGCGTTAGCGGTTTTAAGGCGTAAAAAATTCGCTCGAACAAAAAGTATTTTATAGTTTATAATGGGAAAGAGTATTACCAATTTACAGCTTGGAGGATGGGAGACATGAATCATGCCGCCGCGCTTGGCGAGGAAAAAATAGCGAAATTGCTTTGGCGGTTTTCCGCACCGGCAATCGTCGGTATGGTAGTAAATGCTCTATATAACATAGTCGACAGTGTATTTGTCGGTAACGGCGTAGGTGAAATCGGACTCGCGGCGGTAACCATAGCCTTTCCCATTATGCTCGTTTTAATGGGCATTGGCATGTTGATTGGTATCGGGGCTTCTACATTGGTTTCGATACGGTTGGGGGAAGAACGGCGAGATGATGCGGAAAACATATTAGGGAACGCTTTTGTGCTCATTATTTTATTGGCTATACTGTCGACGGGCGGGACGCTGCTGTTCCTGGAGCCTGTCTTGGTCCTGCTGGGGGCGGAGGAGAATGTTCTTTCCTATGCCAGCGATTTTACCAGAATTATTTTATGGGGCAGCATTTTTATGCATATTGGATTTGGCCTGAATAACATTATTCGGGCGGAGGGGAATCCCAAAGTTGCCATGGCAACTATGCTGATTTCCGCAATACTAAATACCATTTTAAATCCCATTTTTATTTTTATCTTAAAAATGGGAATTGCCGGTTCGGCTCTGGCCACTGTGATAGCCCAGGCGGTATCGGCGGTTTGGGTTCTCTATTATTTTACCGGGAAAACCAGTGTGCTAAAATTGAAGAGTTCCAATCTGCGACTGGACAAAGATGTGGTAATGGAAATCTGTAAACTCGGTTTTTCGCCGTTTGCAATGCAAATTGCCGCCAGTCTGGTAACCATTTTATTTAACCAAAGCTTGCTTCATTTCGGCGGAGAATTGGCTGTGGCTTCCATTGGTATTATCAACAGGGTGGCAATGCTTATTCTTATGCCTGTTTTCGGAATTAGTCAAGGCGTCCAGCCTATTCTTGGCTACAACTATGGAGCAAAAAATTACAATCGTGTACTGGAAGCGCTAAAAATTGGGATCTATGCCGCTACCGCCGTCTCCGTCTTTGGTTTTATTATGACGCAGGTATTTTCTGAAAAAATAGTCCGGGTATTTAACAACAACCCCGAACTAATTGCGATTGGTTCCAATGGCCTGCGCATATTACTGGTTATGTTGCCGATCATTGGCTTTCAAATTATCGGCGCCAACTATTTTCAGGCCACCGGCAAGGCCGGCTACGCTGCGCTGTTAAGCATGTCACGGCAGGTGATTATACTTATTCCGGCAATTTTAATACTGCCCGGCTTTTTTGGGCTGCGAGGCATTTGGTCTGCCGGGCCGGTAGCTGATTTTGCGTCGTCGTTGCTTACGGGAGGGTTATTGTGGCTGGAAGTCCGCAAACTAGGCGTCATGGAAAAACAACTGTGACAGAAAAAACAGGGGATTAATCCCCTGTTAAATCTTATCGACGATTTCTTGAATGAAGGGGTATCGGTATAACTCGCCGTTTAGGGCTTTAATCGCGGCAATAACAGAGGTAATGACAAGACCAATCCAGACTACCGCCAGAACTGGCAGTAAGAGTATTCCGATGAGAAGGAAACATAAAAATGAGATTGCCAGCGATAAAACCAGTACAGCTAAATGAGAAATAAGAGCCTGCCTGGCGTGATCGTAGACAAAAGGATCGCCTTTTTTCAGGATGAAGATAATAAGTGGGGCAATAATAAAACCGGCGCCACCAAGAAGATAACCCAGGTGGGCAATAATTGCCAGAATCTTTTGCTCGCCGGTGATGTCGTTCATAGTAAAACCTCCTTATATCCTTTATTAATATTATACTATGTTACTATTATTCTGAGGTATAATTAATTATGTTATTACGTTAATTTAATCACTGGGCTGAAACGTGGCCAGTGGGCGATAAACCCGTTTGCCGTCTTCTTGTATGCTATTGACCAGTGAGAAGTGACGAAGCTTATTGATTTGTTTTGTTGGAATTAAAAGAGAAATTTTTCGTCAAGTTTTCTGAAAAGGGTAGAAAAACCATAATACCAAGAAGGAATACAATCTGTTTTGGAGAACAAGCTATAATAGTTACATGGAATTTATATTTTATTACAAATTACAAAGTTAATTACTTTAGGAGGATACCATGTGGACGGTAGTATATATAGCATCTAACCGGGCCCAGGCGGAACTTTTAAAAAATGTGCTGTGCAATGAAGGAGTACTGGCCAATACACGTCCGGCCGGGGTGGTTTCCACTCTTGGGGACGGATTGTATGAGATCCTGGTATTGGAATCGGAAGCCGACGAGGCTCATGCGATTATTTGTCAACACGCAGTTAAGTAGCCATCAGTAAAAGAGGTAAGGAGTGAGCTGCTTGCTAAAAAAAACCAAGATCATTTGTACAATAGGCCCGAGTACTGATAAGTTGGAAATATTGGAAAATATGTTGAATGCCGGTATGAATGTTGCCAGATTCAATTTTTCTCATGGATCTCACGATGATCATGCCCAACGAATTGCCATTGTGCGCGCTGCCGCCGCTAAAGCACAAAAGCCGGTAGCTTTAATGCTGGACACTAAGGGACCGGAAATGCGGCTTGGTAAATTTGCTAATGGTAAGGTAAAGTTAATAGCCGGCCAAAAATTTATCATCACTGCCAAAGAGATATTAGGTAGTGAGGAGATTGCATCTGTCAATCATAAGTTTTTACCCCGGGAGGTTGTGGAAGGCAACACCATCCTGTTGGCTGACGGTTTGGTCAGCTTGCTGATTGATGCGGTTGAAGGGGACGATATTATCACCACTGTGCTCAATAGTGGTGAAATCAGTGACCGCAAACGGGTTGCCGTCCCAGGGGTTAGTGTAGGTTTACCACCGGTTTCGGAGCAAGATGTGGCAGATATTTTGTTTGGTGTTAAACAGAACATGGATTTTATTGCGGCATCTTTTGTTCAGCGGGCTACTGACGTACTTGCCATCCGCAAAGTCTTGGAAAATGCCAACTCTGCTATGGATATCATCGCAAAAATTGAAACCGCGGAAGGTGTAAAAAATATCGACGAAATTCTTAAAGTATCGGACGGCATCATGGTGGCCCGCGGGGACCTAGGGATAGAAATTCCCGCTGAGGAAGTGCCGCTGGTGCAAAAGATGCTGATTGGAAAATGTAATAAGGCGGGAAAACCCGTTATTACTGCCACCCAGATGCTGGAATCTATGATAACCAATCCGCGTCCCACGAGAGCCGAGGCCAGTGATGTGGCCAATGCCATTTTAGATGGAACGGACGTTATTATGTTAAGCGGAGAAACGGCATCCGGTCAATATCCGCTGGAAGCGGTTAAGACGATGGCAAGTATTGCCGTTCGCACCGAAGCTTCCTTAGGTTACAGCGATCTTTTACTATCGAAAGGAATTTTACCGCAGCGGACAACCACTGACGCGATTAGCCATGCCACTGTGCAGGTTGCTCATGAGCTGAGCGCAGCTGCCATTGTTACGGCGACTCAGTCGGGGTATACCGCCCGTATGGTATCAAAGTATAGACCCCAGGCTACCATCGTAGCGGTTACTCCTACTGAAAAAATAGTGCGCCGAATGATGCTTCTTTGGGGAGTTTTGCCAGTGTCCGGACCTAGTTCACCCAATTCCGATGAAATGGTCCAAAATGCAATAGCCAGTTCCCTTACCGCCGGAGTGGTCAAAGACGGTGACTTGGTGGTGATTACCGCCGGAGTTCCTGCTGGCGTATCCGGTACTACTAATATGATAAGGGTACATATCGTGGGCAATATTTTAATGAAGGGAACAGGCATAGGTCAAAAAGTTGTTACCGGCAGAACTTGTGTCGCTTCTTCGATAAAAGATGTAAAAACTAAATTTCAGCCCGGAGATATCCTTGTGGTTACAAGCGTCGACGAGGAAACCGCTGTGTACGCTGCCCAAGCTGCCGCTATTGTAGCGGAAGAAGGCGGTCTTACTTCTCATGCCGCAATCGTCGGGGTGAGTTTCGGAATTCCGGTCATTGTCGGTGTTGATGGGGCAACTGAGCGTCTAAGTGATGGCGCGGTTATTACCGTAGATGCCGCTCGGGGACTTGTGTACCAAGGAGAAATACACGCGAAATAGGGAGAAAAAATATGTGGGTTTGGTGGAGTGCGCTGCTTATTAGCCTTCTTATAGTGATAGCGGCTTTATGGCGGTATGCTTCGCGGCGTCTCGTTTGGCGGCTCAGACGACTCAATGCCGGGCTGGCCAGACTGATGCACCGCCGGCGATACCGGCCGGCGGCGGCTAAAAAATTGCTGCGCCAAATCTATTTACTTATATCCGAGGCTCTTGACAAGGGCGATTACAAGATTGCTTATGAGGCTTTGGATTTGATAAAACTTGCCTTGGGACAGGGATTCGGTCGAATTAACGATTCCGCCCGTTTAACGGCCATTGTGGCTAAGTCGCTTAAACTAAAAGAATTTACGCTTGCCGGGCATGGAGTGGATGCTTTTTGGCCATTAGTGCGGCAGGCTCAGCCCCAGGATGTGCCACAAATAACCGACCAACTCGGTATAATAGCTATAATAGCTCTCAAGGAACGTCAGAATTTTTTGGCCGCACGAGCGGTGGATATTATTTTTGATAGCGTTGATAAGCTCGATAGAGTAAATAGTATGAATAATATAAATAATACCTTGGATGCGGTAGATGGCCGGGAAGAACTGATTATATTGTCCTTACGGTCACTGAAAACTATTGGTGTTATGGTTCTGCGGCGTAAAGATATTGAGTTGTTTCGGGAAATATGCACCAAGTTTTCCAACTGGGTTGCAAGCAAAAAAACGGCTGCGGTTGACGGCAGTCTTCTGGCAGGAGTGTTGGTTAACTGGCTTCACAGAATAGTTAAAAGCGGGTTTTCTTCAGCATTCCACATGTTGTCCGAACAGATAGAAGTTATGATTATTACCGGTAAATTGGATAGTACAGCTGCCCGGCATCTGATTGAAGAATGCCGTCACTTAGCAGGCATAGCCAGCTTGAATCCCCAGAATCCGGCGGCAGGGATGATTCTTGAGTTTATGTTAAAGCTGGCAGGTCACTATGAAAACATATCACTATGGGTCCAGGCTGTACGCAGCGGGGGAGAAGTTGTCAAGCTAGCCGTTTCCAGGTACGGCGTCCAGGAAGCGTTTGCTGTTGTATATCCGTTGCTGGAAACAGGCCGCCGGCTATTATTGACGCAAACCAAGAAGGGATCTTCCGTGATTTCCCATGTTTACGGGCAGCAGGCTCTTTATGTTATTGTGCGCGAATGTCTCCATGTTGCCGAATATATAGCAAGACAATCCTTTTTGCTAACAGCGGGAGATGTGATAGGCGATATGTGCGATTGCTGGGTTCGATACCCGGCGGCTGCCGGCTCGGAAAAATCATGCAAGAAGTATTGCCAACTGCTCCTCTTTTACTGGACTCGAACCAGAAGGCCCTTAGCCGCCTCCAATGCGGGCACCCTGTCTGCCGGTACATCCGGTCTTCTCTCAGACGCCGATAAAGAACGCCTAAAATTTTTGTTTTAGTTTTTTTAGATGTTTGGCTTAATATCGTTCCTTTTATACACGGAACCGGTCAAAAGTAAGTTGAGGAACGGCACAAACAGGCCGAGATTTCGTATAGCCATCGCGATGGCTATACTGGCGCAGACCGTAATTACGTAGAAAACTACAGTTATTGCGACGGTCATTGGTAAGTGGTGCAATTGTAAGAAACCTGCCAGATAGTACATAACCAGCGGGTGTACCAGATATACCGGATAGGAATATTTCCCCAAACAGCTTAGAAAGGCTGAGAGTCCTGACGGCATAGCGTTAGTATTAAACAGACGAAACCAGAACAGTGTGGCGGCTAAAGTATAAATCACTCCTATCGGACTAAGCTGGTGAACGATGTTGACAGCGCTTTCCGGCCCATGAGATGTGAAATAAAGAAGAAAATAATAATAAGCAAGCATACCGGCGAGAGAAACTGTAAAGAATGCCCAAACGGATCGCTGGCAGCGGCGCAAGGCCTCGGCGAACTGAGGGTACATTACTGCACATACGGCACCCAGTATGAAAATGAAAACATAGTGAACGATCAAGTAACTCATGCGATGCTGTATGGCGATATTAAGATAGCGATTCTCGAAATTTGCTTGCAGCAGATAGCTGGAGTAGTAATTCACAACAATTTGTAAAATGAGCAATACAGACATAATCGGTACCGGGCTGTTGACAATCCGCCGAACGATAAGTCGCCATAATGGCATAAGGAGATAAAACCACATTAAAATTACTAAAAAGTATAGCTGGTAGGATGCCAGTCCGAAAGCGAAGTATTCAAAAACCAGCGGTTTTTCCCAGATGGACATATCGGTGGTGACCCAGGTGTAATGGACCATATATAGAATCGACCACATCAGATAAGGAAGCAATACAACCCGGAATCGACGGCGCATAAAATCTAAATAGTCGAATTTACCATTAAGCGGCTGCTGCCAAAATAACCCGAAGGATGAAACAAAAAAGAAAATAGGGACACTGAATCTGGTAAATATTTCAAGCAAGGCAAAAAGATGAATGTTGACATTTGGGTTAGTCAGCGAATAGGCACCGGTATGAATGCCGATAACTCCCAGCATAGACAAACCGCGGATGTAATCAAGAGCTGGAATACGTAGTTTTGTCATATGTTTACTCCTCGCTATTCTATCGACAAAAGTGCCTGATAGTAAAATAGTAAAGATGTAAATAATTATATGGGATAAAGCGTAAATCCGCAACTTTTTGCGAATGACTTCAATATATATTAAAATATATTAAAGAGGGATAAAAATGGATACTTTAACTGAAGTGGCGGTAGGGCAGGTTGCACCCGACTTTTCTCTGCCTGCGACAGGTGGCGGTATAATCACATTAACCCAATACAGAGGGAAAAAAGTAGTGCTCTATTTTTTTTCCAAAGACAATACTTCGGGTTGTACAAAGGAGGCTGTTGATTTTCGCGACCTGTACCAGGATATTGTTGCGACAGGTGCACAAGTATTGGGAATCAGCAGAGACAGCATTGAAGTTCATGAGAAGTTCCGTATAAAATATGAATTGCCGTTTCCGCTTTTGAGTGATGTAGATACCCATGTAGGCCAATTATACGGTGTGTTTAAAGAAAAGAACATGTATGGTAAAAAAGTATTGGGGGTTGAACGCTCAACCTTCATCATCAATGAAGAGGGAATAGTAACTCACGTTTTCCGCAAGGTTAAGGTTGCGGGGCATGCTGCTGCGGTACTGTCAGCTTTAAAAACCGATAAATAAGATATAAGGGGGTGAAATGATTATGGAAACTAATGTCATTATTTTTCCCGGCGCCCGGGAACTCATCATGGGACAAGGCGGCGTTATTACCTTGAAAGTTGAAAATCGCCTAATACCAGGGTGCTCTGAGTCAAAAATAGCCGCTATACCTGTAGTACAAGCGGGGGAACCGGATGAAGGCAATGAAGCTTATCAAGTGGTTACTGTTGACGATGTCAAGGTATATGTTCACCCAACATTGACAAGTGGTGATAATCCGCAAGAGCTGCGGATCGGGGTTGAGACGACTCTGTTTGACAGGCGATTAATGGTAATCGGCGCAGCTGGTAATAATATGCATTGCGGAAGTTGTTCCTGTTAGAGCCGGTTCAACCATAAAGGCAGACTTGTATACCAAGTCTGCCTTTAAGCGTTTCGCGGCTATTTAAGATTTGAAGCGCAACTGGAACAACCCCCGTTGCTTGCGGCAATTTTTTCTTCCAATTGTTTGTTGTTAAACATAATCATCTCAGCTAATGCCATGGGAATAACTTCCGCCAATAGTATCTCCATAACGGAATGGACAGCTTTTTTCGGATCGGGCTCTTCTAAGCAAGTTGTAAGTTTGGCCTCGATTGGTTCGCGGTAGGTTTGCAGCCAACGTTTGTAATGATTAACTAATTCGGGTCCGTCGTAGTACATCAGGATCACCACCCTTTATAAGAAATATATTCACTTTAAGGAGGGAACTGCTTATAAACCGTCATCTGCGTCGTTACTCTTCCGGTCCTCACTCCGGCGTACCCCCAGTACGCCGGAGTTCCGGTCCTCATCGTGCCTAGCATCTGACGATTTCTAAGCAGTTCGAGGCAGTTGGTAACTAGCGGATACAAGTTTACTACTCGTTAAGATTGAAGGTACTAAAATATCTCCGTTTGCGTCGCTCAACTTGCAGTTGACGTACGCTGGTACGCCTACTTAAGCGGTTCGAGGCAGTTGGTGAATTGAGTGATACAATTTAATAGATTTAGAGTTGACGGGTGAGATTGAGGGATAAAATTTTGGCCAGATGGGCTAATGAGTAGCATTCGAACATGGAGCAATATTTACTGAACAAAGGGATAGCAGTATTTTGGCGCCAGCGCTCGCGCGTTTGGGTATTTAGCCATAGTATGCGCTTGACTCGTTTTCCTATAATATTTAGTTCATTGGCGGTTTCAAGAGGCGCCAGCGTGTTGGCGTCGCTAACGATAATCAGCAGTGTCGATGAAGACAGAAGGTTGCCGTATTGCTGCTGCAAGGTTGACAGCGCGACGGAGACATTTGTTCCTTGTCCCATTTGGGAAGTCTTAGCCAATAATTTTTCTGTGGTTCGGGCGAAGTCCTCGCCACGGTGGAAATAAGGGGTTACTTTTTCCAAGTCATTGGCAAAAATGAAGCTTTCAATATTTTTTACTACACTGGAGAGACCGTACAAAAGAGGGAGGGTAAAGCGGACATATTTGGTCATGGAAGCAGAAACATCACATAGAATCATTATATTAGGCTTATGGATTTTTTTTGTTTTATAGTTAAGAGCGATCATGGTGCCGCCATACCGCATATTGCGCCGGATGCTCTGACGAATGTCAATCAATTTCCGTTTGGCAGTCAGGCGAAAACGGCGAGATATACGGGTAGTTAACCGGTGGGCCAGTCGCTTAATAAGAGTGGTGACTTGCGGTATTTCATTCTCGGAAATATCCTGCATGTTCTTACCCAAGAGCGGGTTACGGCCGCTGCCTCCCTGACCGGCAGCGGATTCGACCACGTTATCCAGTTCGCTCATTCCTAATAACTGGCGTCTGGCTTGGGCCAACTGGGCCAGGTCTTCCTGGGAAAGTTGCCGCTGCCAGAAGGAAAGGGAGCTTTTTACTAAGTTTTCTACTACCGGTTGGAAGGACTCATTTACTTTATTGCCGGTAGAGGTTTTCTCCAAGAAATCCTGCAACCGTTGTTTCTCCCGTTCCGGTAATTGTTTGTATATGTCTTTCAACTCAGCGGGGATATTAAGCTGCTGCCCCTGAAAAACCAGTTCTTCCTCAGCCTGTTGAGTTTGTTCAAAATCGAGCTGTTGTTTTGCTTCCCATGCTTCTTGCTGCTGTTGTTTTGCTTCCGGCGGAACGAAGAAGAGGTTAAAAGCCTGGTGGAAATTTCCTAGGTCTTCGGCATTTTTTACCAACATACTTTTTAACGCGGCATAAAACTCGTCGCGAGCTAACGGATTAATCAAGCTTATACTTTTAACCGCGTCAAGAGTTTCAGCGGTACTAACCCGCACCCCCAGCTGCCTTAAAATCTGGACAAAACCTACGATATTGTCGGCAAGTGAATTCACAGACCGGCTCCTTCACTATCTGCCCTACAATCGCAATGGCCGGGAGGCATATTTGCCGCAGAGTGCTGTTTGATTGCTGTACATAGACCTTCAGGTCCAAGCTCTTTTTGGAATGAGCTTAAATCATCACGCTGTTTTAGCAAAAGCCCCATTGTTTGCTTCACCAATTCGGGATCTAGGAAATCGGCATGCATGGAAACAATAGCTCTTGTCCAGTCAAGTGTTTCGGCTATAGAAGGCTGTTTTTGCAAATTAATGTTGTGCCGCAGATGGTGTACGGCGGCAGCAATTTGTTCTGCGAGCTTATTGGAAGCTTGGGGGATTTTTGTTGTAATAATAGTAATCTCTTTTTCAATTGAAGGGTAATCGATATACAGATATACGCAGCGGCGGCGTAACCCTTCGGAGAGTTCACGGTCGTGGTTACTTGTCAAAACTACTATAGGAATATGATTGGCTTTAACTGTGCCCAATTCCGGAATGGATATTTGAAAATCAGAAAGTATTTCAAACAGGAAGGCTTCAAACTCTTCGTCAGTTTTGTCAATTTCATCAATTAAAAGAACAGGGCGCTTATCTGCACGGATGGCTTTTAAAAGGGGACGCTCCAAGAGGTATTCAAGTGAGAACACATCATGTTCATTGAGCTGATAGCAAGCACTATCCCGGCTCATTTGAATTTTAATGAGTTGCCGCTGGTAGTTCCATTCATATAAGGCTTTATTTTCATCAAGTCCTTCATAGCACTGAAGCCTTATCAGTTCTGTGTCGAACACCCGGCTTAACACCTTGGCAATTTCAGTTTTGCCTACACCGGGAGCTCCTTCAATTAATAAGGGTTTTTCCAGTTTAAGAGCCAGATAAACGGTTGTTAAAAGTTCTTTGTCAGTTATATAACCTTGAGTTTCAAAAGCTTTCTTTAAATCAAAAATGCTGATTTCGGTGCTATTTTGGGAAAAATTTCCTGTTTCCATGCATGTAGTCTCCTCATTGCTTTAATATAAACTGTTATTCTAATTTTACAACAACTTATTATGACTGACAAGAAAATGGAGTGATATGGATCACATAAAAGAAAAAAGGACAAAGCTACTAGTACTTTGTCTTTTAAAGATTTAAAAACATGTGATTAACAGTTATAGATTAATTCCAATAAAATCACCGCTTTGGAACGGTTCATTTTCTATGAATTGGTCAGGGAGAATATTAAAATGTTTGAAAAACTTTTTCGCACCTATATATGCCCCTTTGGTGGCGTAACGGATAGGAAATGAATTGGGTTTTAATTCTGTAATTGGCAGAATCCCCAAAGCCCGGTTTTCCGGGTCATATCCCAACATGCAAAAATGGTGCTGTCCTAGTAACTGGCATGCTTTTTTGTTAAAGATTATACGTCCATTGGGACGGACTTCAACTAATGGATCGTCTTTTTTTGGTATTCGTGTACGGTGAGGCTCAAACAGAGCAAATGAATACAATTTCTCTTGATTTGACACTCTTAATTCAACTCCTTAAAATTACTTTATATTATTAAAAGTATGCTCAAAAATCGAAAAGTATAAACCTACTTAAACAAAATTTAGTAATATTTATCGTGATAATATTTTTTTTATCTTTATTGATTTATTGAGAGAGGATTTTCTTTATAATAAGTCAAAGTAAGATGGATTATGATAGCTTTAATTCCTTTCAGTTCTTTCGTACAATAACTGCTCAACTTTTAATCCTTTTATTGATTATGTTAGGAGGATGAGTCATGCATCAAATTTGGTTTCAAGTACTGGCTGTTATGGTTGTCGGTAGTATAATCAAATACTTTATTATTAATCCGCTGGCCTGGGTTGTTATTGATCTGGCCATTTTGGCCATAGCTTACCTGATGTTGCGACGACATCCGTTTGTTGACTTGAAGAGAACCATGATTTTCTTTGGCGGATTAACGTTAATCAATATTTTGGTTGATATAAGAATACTTGATGGTATGCTTGGCAATCTGGCACTGTTAGGCTTGCTGGCTTGGATGTTATTCGGCGGTGGGACAAAAAATAACCGGCGCTGGCGATAATTCCGCCGAAAGGAGGCATCCGTACAGTGCATAAAGTTTTAACCCGGACAGCACTGCTCTTGGCCCTGACTTTGCTGTTTCAATCACTGCGGTTTTTTATTCCCATTCCACCATTATTTTCAACATTCATTATCGGCAGTTTGGTTAATGCCTCCTTGCTGATTGCTGCTGAAACTGTCGGTATATGGCCTGCGCTTCTAATTGCCGCTGTGACGCCCATTGTTGCTTATTTTCAACAGTTGCTGGTGCTGCCTGTTTTCATTATTCCTGTGGCACTGGGGAATGCATCTATGGTTGTTGTTTATTTATTGACCCTAAAGTTTGGCAAGGTTATCAGTGTCGGGATAGCTGCATTTACCAAAACCTGCGTATTGTATGGGTTATTTACTTGGCTGCTTGCTTTAGTAGTATTGCCTCCCAAAGTTGCTGCGCTCCTGATGTTTGTCATGAGTTGGCCGCAATTTGTAACAGGCATAATTGGTGGCATACTGGCGGTACTCATAGCCAAACGGCTAAAGTCTACTTTATAATTTTTGTTTTTCCCGCTATATCCGGGATAAAATTCTCCCGTTCTTCGTTAACCAATCACGATGTCTTTTATAGTCCGGCATATATTTTGCCACCAAGTCCCAAAACTTGGTGGAATGGTTAGGTTCAATAAAGTGACAAAGTTCGTGTACAACCAAATAATCGCTTACTTGAGGCGGGGCCATAATAATCCGCCAATTATAATTGATGTTACCGAGGGAAGAGCAGCTTCCCCATCTGGTTTTTTGATCCCGAATCGTGATTCGCCGGGGGCAAACTCCTATTTCGTTAGCCCAGAAAACAGTTTTTTCGTGAAACATTTTTTCCGCGTGGTCAATTAACCAGATTTTTAACATCTGGTTAGCCACAGTATTCATCTTGTCCTGTTCACAATCCGGTAAACAAATAATGATTTGGTCTTGGCACAGTTTTACTTCCTGATTACTTTGTCCTGATTTCCAGACTAAGATGTATGGCACTCCCTGATATAATATGGGTGCGCCTTCGGTTACGCACTGATTGACCGGCTCATTTGCCAGTGTCCGGAGTTTTGAAAATTGCTCATTAATCCATTTGGCTTTAGAGGTAAGAAGATGTTCAATTTCCGGCTTTGCCATCCGGTTTGGCGCGGTGATCTCAATCAGGTTGGGAGGAACCAGCCTGATTTTAATAGTCTTGCGGCGCTTACTGTACGATATGGAATATTTGAGCATCTGATCAGCTATAACAATGTCATTCACTTTTTTATCCTTGCATCAATTTATTATTTTATTATTTAAATTTATTATTTTATTTGTAGGAAATCTGCTAATTAAATATTTGCGGTTATATTTGAAAATCCTTTCTACAGGGAACAGGAGTAATAAAATATGTAATTGGGGGAAGAACGATGTGTGGGCTTAACTGGTACCGTGAGCAACTTGAAAGAGCGGAAGACAACAAAGAAAGACTTGCCGAGTTAAAGAAGATGATGGAAGAACGCTATAAAATATCTGACTTAGGACTCGCTGAACTTTTAGAATTAACTCCCGATATCCTCTCAACATATAAGGAAATTGTATTAAGATTAGGTTCTTCAGAGAAAAGATAAATTATATTAAACCGGCTTGACAGCGATATGTTATGTCGCTATAATGGTTAAAGTAAGGCGACGCGCCGGACGCCTCGCTACAAAATAGCACATGCCGAAGTGGCGGAATTGGCAGACGCACCTGACTCAAAATCAGACGAGGTCTCCTCGTGCCGGTTCGAGTCCGGCCTTCGGCACCAAAGAGCTTTTAGGCTTTTAGGAAATTATCCTAAAGGCCTTTTGGCTATTTTCTGCGAAGTAGTCGCCAGGTTAAGATACAATCACATTTCCTACGTTGCCGGTTGGCCTGCCCAGAGAGGATATTTGGACAGCTGCCTGTCTGGAATAATTGAGACAAAATCATCTACTACTGGTAATCTTTTTATATATTCATCATATATTATAGTAGTTTTAAATTATAGTAGTTTTAAATTACAAAAAAAAGGGGAGGCCAGTAAAATATGAGCTTTTTCGATGACCTATGCAATAGGCATTGGTGCAAAGAATTCGATTGTGTCTGTGGGACTAACGTTGTAATTTTCACAGCCGACGGGTTTATTTTCTTTGGCTTATTGGACAGGGTAGAAGATGGCGTTCTAACGCTGGTTCCGGCAGCTAATGAGAATGACGTCTTTGTTATTACAGCAGGCGGCGACATAGAAGAGGAAGATATATCCTATATCGATGTCTGCAGCGTTATTGCCTTGTCCAAAAACGTGGTTAAAAAACCGTTTCATTCCCACAAAGATTCAAATGAATAAAGTGAAGGAGGGAACAAGATGACTGAGGAAGCAAAAGCGAATGAAGAGAAAACCGTAGTTGAAGAAGTGATTGTTGCTGAAGAAACAACTAGCCGTGACGCAATCTGCAAATTGACTCGTATTCTTAGACGGCTTCAAGGTGAAGAAGATGTAAATATAAGAACAGTTGGGGGATTTGAATTCGAAGGAGGCCGTCTCGTTCGTGTGGAAGACGGATTGGTAGTTCTTACGGATGTTGAAGTTGATCTTCCCGGTGGAGATGAAATCGATTTGGGCAACGTAACAATAAATCTCTGTGCAATAACTTCCGTAGGCATTGATGATAGGCATTGCTGATTAAGATTTGACTATATAAGCAACCGGAAATTAATTTCCGGTTTACTTTTTTGGCGCGTGTTTTTAATTTAAAGCCAATGCTATACATATAGCATTGGCTTTAAATTTGTTAATGTTAATTATGTTAATTATGATAAATATATTTTGGGTTTTCTAGTTCCTGGCAGGAAAGCCCGTATTAATAAACGAAATATAAAACATGCATAATATTCTCAGCAGATTGCGTTTTAAACTGTGTCAAGAAAACAGGGGAATTATATGACAACAGAGCATACCCACCTATTCTTTGATGTGGATATTGGAAGGACAAAACCTGAAAACATTATGAATCGAAATAATGATTGCCCTTTTTGTGACAGAAATAGCTTGGAGGGCGTACTGGCCGAGGATGGTCCGATACTGCTTCTTAAGAATAAATATCCTGTTTTGGTTGACGCTTTTCAGACAGTTCTTATTGAGACGTATGACTGTGACTCCGAATTGTCCGTATATCCTAAAGATCATCTTTACCGGTTAATGCGTTTTGGGATAACCGCATGGCAAGAAATGATAGCCAGCAATAAATATAAATCAGTTCTTTATTATAAAAACCATGGACCATTCTCGGGTGGCACCATAAGACATCCCCATATGCAGATTGTGGGACTGAAATATATCGATTATAGTTTCAATATGCCGCTCAATAGTTTTGAAGGCATCATAATTGACAGGACTGCAGGAGTGGAGTTAAATCTTGCGACAAGACCCAAAGTCGGTTTTTACGAATTTAATATTCTTCTCAAGGATTTGAATAAATTGAATGATTTGAGAGATTTGAAAAACATAGATTTTATGGCTGATTATATCCAGGCCACAGCTCACTTTTTATTACACCATTTTCATAAATGGTGTAACAGTTATAATTTATTTTTCTATCAACTTGAGGGGAAAATTTTGGTCAAAGTAATGCCGCGATTCATTACTTCGCCATTATATATAGGATATTCCATCCCACAGCTCTCATGCCATATGGAAAAAGTGGTGCAGGAGATGCAAAATCTTTATTTTTAGGGGATGCATAGTTATGTATTATGGTGATAATACTCCTTTTAAAGTAGTGGCCATCGGCGATTCAATAACCTATGGTTTTCCGTATACACCGCATTTTTCCTGGGTAAACCTGGCAGGTGAGAAACTAGGCATTCCTATGATAAATAAAGGTGTGAACGGCGATACAACTAGTAACATGCTAAAGCGGTTTAAGCTTGATGTGCTGAAATACTATCCCTCCCACGTCGTTATTACCGGCGGTACGAATGACGCCTTTGCCCTTGCCGACGCGGCTTCAGTCATTAGCAATATACATCGTATGGCAGAGTTTGCCAATGAAAACAATATTACTCCCATTGTTGGATTGCCGATACCTTGCAGCTATAACCGGAATGATCAGATAGTAGCCCTCTACCGGGAGGAATTGCGTCAATACTTCTTTGATTATGGTATCTCGTTGCTTGATTTTTCTGCAGTGTTTTATGATTCTATCAATAACAGCCTTAGGGTGAATTTATTTACCGACGGCATTCATCCTAACCAGGATGGATACTGTAAAATGGCCGACATGGTTGTTGCTTTCTTCAGACAAAACTTAAGCTTGCCACAAGCCAAAGTTTGTCCTAAGTCAATTGACTTTTGAATTTTCCTAATATATAATGAAACACACAATCAACAATTCGACAATTCTTTGAAGCAGAATAATAAGATGTATTTAGGCCAAGAAAGTTGGCGGTTGATGCAAGCCAATACCTAATAAATCTGAACCTCACTGCGGAGGAGCAGTTGTGAATTTTGGCAGCAACTGACGTAGGACTGCGTTATGGTCAAAGAGTGGGTGACGGTGGTCACTAATCAGGGTGGTACCGCGAGAATACTCGTCCCTGGCTATAAGCCAAGGGGCTTTTTTAGTTAATTTGAGGGGGCTCTGCATACAATGGATGAAAGATATGTTCCACGGGAGATCGAAGCCAAGTGGCAAAAACGGTGGGTAGAGCAAAATGCATTTAGCACTGCCATCAACCGCCAGCGGCCTGAATATTATGTTCTGGAGATGTTCCCCTATCCGTCTGGGAATCTACATATGGGCCATGTACGAAATTATTCGATTGGTGATGTAATTGCCAGGTTCAAAGTGATGCAAGGATATAATGTTCTGCATCCAATGGGATGGGATGCTTTTGGTATGCCGGCGGAAAACGCCGCTATTAAACACGGTATTCATCCCTCGGCTTGGACATGGGACAACATTGCCAATATGCGCCGCCAACAACAGGAACTTGGTTTATCATATGACTGGGACCGAGAAGTAGCAACCTGTCATCCGGACTATTACCGCTGGACCCAATGGCTTTTCTTGCTATTTTTCCAGCGGGGTCTTGCATACAAGAAAAAAGCTGCTGTTAACTGGTGCAACGACTGCAATACCGTTTTAGCCAATGAACAGGTAGTGGACGGACGGTGTTGGCGCTGTGACTCAGTTGTTGTTAAAAAGGATTTGGAACAATGGTTCCTAAAGATAACAGAATATGCCGACCGTCTGCTGGCCGACCTGAGTGAGCTTAAAGGATGGCCGGAGCGGGTCAAAATCATGCAGGAAAATTGGATTGGTCGCAGTGAAGGCGCTGAATTTAGTTTTACGATTCCGGACTTGAACGAAAAAATATCAGTGTATACAACTCGCCATGATACTGTTTTTGGTGTCAGTTATATCGTATTGGCTCCTGAGCATCCCCTCGTCAATAGACTGATTGCCGGTAAAGCGGAAGAACCCGTTGTAAGGGCGTTTGTAGAAAAAGTACGGAATATGAGCGATATTAGCCGCACTTCTACCGAAACCGTAAAAGAAGGGGTGTTTACCGGCGCCTATGCCGAGCATCCTTTTACCCGCGACAAAGTGCCGATTTGGGTTGCCAACTATGTACTGGTTGAATATGGTACAGGGGCTGTAATGGGCGTACCTGCTCATGATCAAAGAGACTGGGAGTTTGCATCCAAGTATGGATTGGAGAAAAAGATCGTTATTCAGCCTCAAGGGGTGGAGTTGTCTGTTGAGCAGATGACCGGAGCATACTCTGAACCTGGAATCATCATTAATTCCGGCGAATTTACCGGGATAGACAGTGAATTGGGGAAAACAAAAATAGCAGAATGGCTGGAATCTAAGGGTATCGGTAAGCGGCGAATTAATTACCGTCTAAGAGACTGGCTGGTTTCCCGGCAGAGGTACTGGGGTGCGCCTATACCTATCCTTTACTGTGAGAAATGCGGTACTGTCCCTGTTCCCAAAGATCAATTGCCAGTGATGCTGCCTGAAAACGTCAACTTTTCTGCCGGATCGGTTTCGCCGCTGGCAACGGTTGAAGAATTTGTTAATTGCACCTGCCCGCAATGCGGTGGTAAAGCCAGGCGCGAGACGGATACCATGGATACATTTATTTGCTCTTCCTGGTATTATTTCCGCTACACCAGTCCCCATGAAACGACACAACCCATTGATCCGGACAAGGCCAATTATTGGATGCCTGTTGACCAATACATCGGCGGCATTGAACATGCTATCCTGCACCTGTTGTATTCCCGTTTCTTTACAAAGGTCTTGAAAGACGCCGGATTAATTAACGTAAACGAACCGTTTAAGAATTTGTTAACCCAGGGTATGGTGATTAAAGACGGCGCCAAGATGTCCAAATCGAGGGGGAATGTAGTCTCACCGGAAGATATAATCGCCCGCTACGGTGCGGACACGGCCAGGATGTTTATTCTATTTACCGCTCCCCCTGAGCGGGACCTGGAGTGGAGTGATCAGGGGGTAGAAGGCGCCTACCGGTTTTTAGGTCGGCTATGGCGTATTATTGACCACTATTCCGCTATAGTGAAAGAAGACGCAAGTAGTTGCAATCCTGCGGCGCTAAACAAGGAAGAACGTGAGTTACGCCGTGTTCTTCATCTGACGATTAAAAAAGTAACTGAAGATGTTGGTTTGCGGTTCAATTTTAATACTGCTATCAGCTCAATTATGGAATTGGTGAATGCAATGTATGCTTTAAAAGAGCAGGAGGTCGTTCCGCAGCCCGGACTGGTTCGCGAAGTGATTTCCGGACTTTTGCGCCTGCTAGCTCCGTTTGCTCCCCATATTACGGAAGAACTATGGAGTGAGACTATTGCGGAAGGCAGCGTGCATAAGCAGCAGTGGCCGTCCTTCGATGCAGCCGCCGTGCAAGTGGATGAAGTCGAAATTGTGTTACAGATTAACGGTAAGGTTCGGGAAAAGGTGGTAGTTCCTGTCGGCCTAACTGCTAAAGAGTTGGAAAAAACCGCGCTCTCCCAGGAAAAAGTTCAGGAATTGATCGCTGGCAAGGAAATAGTTAAAGTGGTTTGCGTACCCAAAAAGCTTGTTAATATAGTAATTAAATAGATAAGTAGCCGGTCGGTTTTACGACCGGCTACTTTATATTAAATAGCTGATAAGAAATATTGTTTATAGATATTGACTATATATAACGGATTATTTTATAATTGAAACAACCCCCTCTTTGGGGTAGGGGTAGATAATTATTAGAGTTCTGCGAATACTAATACAAATTAATTTAGGATGGTGACTACAATGAATATTTTGAATATCTCAAATTTATCGCAATTTGACGAAGGCGTTTTGAAGTCCGACAAGGCAGCTCTTGTAGACTTTTGGGCTCCGTGGTGCGGCCCGTGTAAAATGGTTGGGCCGGAGATCGAGAAGGTTGCTGCCGCCTTTCAGAATAAGGCTGTGGTTGCCAAGGTGAATGTTGATGAGCAGCAGGAATTGGCCAGTCGATATAATGTTATGAGCATTCCTACAATGGTAATGTTCAAAAATGGTAAGGAAATTGGCCGGTTTATCGGTTATCGCCCGGCGAAAGATATCAGTGCCGCTTTGGAAAAACATGTCTAAATATTGGTAAAACTCCCGCTGAACCCGGGGGTTGCTTTATTAATTTGTTGTTATTATGGAGAGGGAAGGTATGAGCCTTCCCTCTCGATTCGTGCCATTATTTTTTCCTAAGCTATTTTGCAGGAGCAAAGGCGTCAAATGTCGAATTGCCGTAAAGATTTAGATATAAATTTATCAATTGTGTGTACAGATGCCTGAAAGGGGATAATAGCTAATAATGATTGGATGTACAAAATTGTTGTGCGGCACGGCTACGGTTTCCGATATAGTCAAGTACGGTCGCAGTTCCAGTAAATTACCGCCGCAAATGCTGCAATTTTCTTCGGATACTACGCCGTTGGTTGTGTGGAATATGACTAACCGCTGTAATCTGGCGTGCCGGCATTGTTATATTTGTGCGGAGGACAGGGTCTATGCCGGCGAGCTGACCACTGGGGAGGCCAAAGCTTTTATCGATGATCTTGCGGGGATGAAAGTGCCGGTACTTCTTTTTTCCGGCGGAGAACCCCTGGTACGCAAAGACCTGTTTGAGTTGGGAGCTTATGCTGGGGCAAAAGGGATTCGGCCGGTGATTTCTACTAACGGCACATTAATTACTCCGGAAATTGCCAAACGGATAAAAGAAACCGGTTTTCAGTATGTCGGCGTTAGCTTGGATGGCAATGAAGAAGTTCATGATTATTTCCGGGGGAAAAAGGGCGCATTTGCCGAAGCCCTTACCGGTATCCGGAATTCTTTGGCTGCCGGCAATAAAACAGGTATTCGGTTTACGATTAATAAATTGAATTATCATACGTTATCTAATATTTTAGATATTGTGGAGAAAGAAAAAATTCCCCGTTTCTGTATGTACCATCTGGTGTACGCCGGACGGGGCAAAGAAATGGCGGAGCTTGACACCACGCCGGAACAAAAGCGGCAAACCATAGAATTGTTGATAGAGAGAACTCTGGATTTTCATCAGCGAGGAGTGGAAGTAGAAATTTTAACCACCGATAATCACGCGGATGGAATTTATATTCTGCAATATTTCGAACGGACTCAGCCCGAACGGGTTCCTGAAGTCAAGGAATTGCTGACTATGCACGGAGGCTGTTCCGCCGGGCAAAAAATGGCCAATGTGGACCCCTTGGGCAATGTTCATGCCTGTCAGTTTTGGGGGCATAAAACCTTGGGTAATGTGAAGGAGAAACCGTTTAGTGAAATCTGGCTGAATACGCAAGATGAGTTTTTGCTTAAACTTCGCGAAAAAGCGGGGCATGTTGAAGGACGCTGCAAGGACTGCCGCTATAAAAATCTATGCGGCGGCTGTAGGATACGGGCGGAAGCTGTGTCCGGCAATCTGTGGGGCGAAGACCCCGCATGCTATTTAACCGACTATAAGGAGTAATCACCATGATCATATCTTGGAACACGACGCAACAGTGCAATATCAACTGTATTCATTGCTACCGGGACGCAGGTCCGAAAAGACCTGATGAACTTACTACCGAAGAAGGAAAAAAGCTGCTTAATGAAATAGCCAAGGTAGGATTTAAAATTATGATTTTCAGTGGAGGGGAACCGCTTTTAAGGCAGGATATATATGAACTGATTTCCCACGCTACTTCCATAGGTCTACGGCCGGTAATCGGAACCAATGGCATTATGATTACCGAAGAAGTTGCCGCCAAACTTAAATCCGCCGGTGTTATGACCGTGGGAATTAGCGTAGACAGCGGCAATCCGGAGAAACACGATTGGTTCCGCGGCTATAAAGGTGCCTGGGAACAGACAATGGCCGGCATTGCCGCTTGTCGTCAAGCAGGTCTTCCTTTCCAAATCCACACCACTGTATTGAATTGGAACGAGCATGAGATTACTAAAATTACAGATACAGCGGTGGAGTTGGGAGCTGTTGCCCATCATATATTTTTTCTTGTACCTACGGGCAGAGGAAAAGATATCGAGGATACTACTTTGAAAACTACCCAGTATGAAAACCTTTTAGAACAGATTCTCGATAAACAGGCGCAAGTGCCGATTGAACTGAAACCTACCTGTGCGCCGCAATTTATGCGAATTGCCAAAGAACGTAATATGCAAATGCGTTATACCCGTGGGTGTTTGGCAGGAACCGCTTATTGTGTAATTCTTCCCAATGGAGATGTGCAACCCTGCCCCTATTTGCCTTTGAAAGCGGGCAATGTGCGTCAAACAGATTTTGATATCATATGGCGGGAAAGCCCAATGTTTAACGAGTTAAGGAACCAGCCCTTAAAAGGAGCATGCGGCAGCTGCGGTTTTGATAGTTCGTGCGGCGGGTGTCGCGCAAGAGCTTATTATTATTCGGGCGGGGACTATATGGCTGAGGAGCCGTGGTGTAGCTGTGGCAGGAGTTAATATGTTTATAAAAGATGCGCCAAAATTAAAGGATAATCATTAAAAAAAGCGAATGATTATATTTAAAGAATATTATGGAAAAAATAAAGGGGGGCGACTATGGAAAAGCAAGACACTTTATGGGATTTATTCCAAAAAAAGAACATTAGCCGGCGGAGCTTTTTAAAAACCTGTATTACTATAACCGGTGTCATGGGTTTGGCTCCCGGTATGATATCCGAGGTTATCCGCGCGGCTGAGACAAGACCTCTTACTCCTGTTATTTGGCTGCACGGTCATGAGTGCACAGGCTGTGATGAGGCGTTTATCCGTTCGCAGAGTCCTTTGGCATCGGACCTGCTGTTAAATATGATATCTCTTGAGTACATGGATGTCCTGGGTGCTGCTGCCGGCGAGCCATTGGAACATCACTTAGAAGAAACAATCAAGAAATATGACGGTAATTATCTTCTCATCTTTGAAGGGGCGGTCCCGCTTGCCGAGAATGGAATTTACTGTATGGTAGGCGGAAGACCTATCGCCGAAACGTTAAAGCGTGTGGCTAAAGGAGCGGCTGCAATTATTGAAAATGGCTCCTGTGCTGCTTGGGGTGGAATACAGGCAGCAAGGCCTAACCCCACCAAATCTGTTGCCGTAAGTGAAGCAGTCAGTGGAAAACCCATTGTTAAGGTCCCTGGATGCCCCCCAATTCCCGAGGTATTGACCGCCACCATTATGCATTATGTGCTGTTCGGTCAATTGCCGCCACTGGATAAAGAAGGGCGCCCCAAACAATTTTTTGGCAATCGGATTCACGATACTTGTTATAAGCGACCTTTCTTTGATTCCGGTATGTTTGTTGAGAAATTCGACGATAGTGGAAGTAAAGCAGGCTGGTGCCTTTATAAAGTCGGCTGTCGCGGGCCGGTAGCGTACAATTCCTGTGGTAACATGCGCTGGTGGAATGGTTTGTCTTATCCAATTCAGTCAGGAGCTCCCTGTGTTGCTTGCGGATCAAACAATTTCTGGGATATCGACCCGTTCTATGAACGGCTGCCCAATATACCGGTTCCGAACACAATTGTAAACGCCGACAAAGTTGGCTTTGTTTTAGCCGGAGCAACAACTGCAGGTGTTGTTGCCCACGGTGTGGCGTCCTATATTCAGCATAAAAAGCATGAAGCGAAAGAACAAGCTGAAGCAACCCAGCCGAAACGGGAAGAAGATAGTGAGTAATATTGCAATGAGGCTTGCGAGCTTTTTGTAGTTATGAAGCTATTCATGAAGAATAGGATGGAGGAGGAATCACTTAATGAAACGCATTGTAGTTGACCCGATTAACCGGATTGAGGGGCACCTGCGAGTTGAAATAAAAGTCGATGAAGCCACAGGAAAAGTGGAGGACGCTTTATCCAGCGGAACTGCCTGGCGTGGAATTGAACTAATTGTAAAAGGGCGCGATCCCCGCGATGCCTGGCTATTTGCCCAGCGTATCTGCGGAGTCTGTACCACCGTGCACGCTTTAGGGGCATTGAGGGCAGTGGAGGATGCGTTAAATATTGAGATTCCCAATAATGCCAACTATATCCGTAACATCATTGCCGCCACGCAAACTGTCCATGATCATTTGGTTCATTTCTATCACTTGCATGCCCTGGACTGGGTAAGTCCGGTGGCTGCTCTCAAGGCAGATCCTGCGGCTACAGCTGCTTTACAAAATACCGTACTGGAGAAATATCGCTTGGACATGCCTGGACCGGTTGCTTATAACACCGATGCTTATCCGAAAGATTTTCCTAAGGCTACTACTTTATACTTCAAAGAAGTCCAAAATAAGATACAAAAAATTGTGGATAGCGGTCAACTGGGTATATTTGCCGCTCACTACTGGGATCATCCTGATTATGCGGTATTGCCTGCCGAAGTCCATTTAATGGCGGTTGCTCATTATTTGAACATGCTTGACAAACAGCGCGAGATTGTCATGCCCCATGTCGTTTTTGGAGGAAAGAACCCGCATCCTCACTATATTGTCGGCGGGATGCCTTGCGCTATCTCGATGAACGACATGAATGCCCCCGTTAACAGTGAACGGTTGGCTATTGTTGACAATGCGGTCAATTTGGCCATTAATGTTGTAAATTATTTCTATCTGCCGGATATTTTAGCTATTGGTGATCTTTATGTTAAAGCAGGTTATGTCGATGGTGGCGGTCTTGCCAAAGAGCGGGTGATTGGGTTCGGTGAATTTCCGGAAGGCAAGTATCGGGGAACTACCAGCGGCGACTATCATAAAAATTTATTGCTTCGCAGCAACGGTGTAGTGGAGAATTTCGCTCAGGGTATTGCTCAGGCTGTTTTTTATCCCTTTGAACCCAGTGACCTGACCGACCCGGGGGTTTTGGCGGAGGGCGTCGAGCATTCCTGGTATACTTATCCTGAAGCTGGTAAAGATTTACATCCATGGAGCGGTGTTACCTCCCCGCAATATACCGGGCCGAAAGAAGGTACAAAAACAGAATGGAAATATCTGGACGAAGGGGGCAAATATTCCTGGCTCAAAACGCCAAAGTGGAAAGGCAAGATGGCGGAAGTAGGACCGCTGGCGCGGTACATTATTATCTACACAAAAATTAAAAAGGGTATCATTACAGAGCCGACTTGGGCCGAAAAAATGATTGTTGATCAAATTGAGGCTGTTTCGAAATTAATCAATTTACCCCCGGAAAAATGGCTGCCTACCACAGTTGGCCGGACAGCTGCCCGTGCTCTGGATGCGCAACTTAACGCATATATTAACAAATATTTCTTTGATAAACTCATAAACAATATCAAAGCCGGCGATACAACTGTGGCCAACACTGACAAGTGGGATCCTTCAACCTGGCCGGCGGAATCTAAGGGCGTAGGGCTTCATGAAGCGCCCCGCGGCGCCCTGAGCCATTGGGTAGTAATAAAAAATGGCAAGATAGAAAACTATCAAGCGGTAGTACCTTCCACTTGGAATGCCTGCCCGCGTGACAGTAATGCCGGGTATGGAGCTTATGAAGCAAGTATGATTGATACTCATGTAAAGGTTGCCGAAAACCCGCTGGAAATATTGCGGGTGATCCATTCCTTTGATCCTTGCCTTGCTTGCGCCACCCATTTATATAATAACGAAGGCAAAGAAATTGCGGTAGTTCGCACCGACCCATATTTATAATATAAGAGTCGCCTTGGCATCTTAGGAAAGGGGGAGTTCAGCAAATGCGACAGGGTGCAATGCAAGATTATTATATATTCAGCCCTTGGATCCGTATATACCATTGGGTGATGGTAGCATGTATCCTCGTTCTGTTCTTTACCGGTTTATATATTGGCAATCCGTTTTTTATCGGCACTCAAGGCCTTGAACCAACATTTGGGGTGAATAACTGGCTGTCCATGGAAAATATTAGATTTATCCATTTTGTAGCAGCCTATACGCTGGTAGCGTCTTTAATCCTAAGAATTTATGGTTTTATCGTGAATAGAGGTGACCGGTTGCTGCCAAGACCGTGGAGCAAATTATATTGGACCGGTATGATTGATACCCAAATGCATTATATGTTTCTTCGTTCCAAGCATCGCCCCTATTTGCGCAACTCTTTGGCCAGGTCGGGATATTTGGCAGTCTATTTTATGATCCTTATTGAGATTATAACTGGTTTTGCTATGTATTATATGGTTGAACCAAACCGTTTTCTGGCTAAAATTTTCGGTCCGCTCAATAATTGGTTGATTAACGAATATGTTGTGCATCTCATTCACCATTTTGTCGCCTGGTTTATTATGCTGTTTGCCATCGTCCATGTGTATATGGCGGTAAGAGCAGACCTTATAGAAAAAAGCGGGGAGGTATCCGCCATGATTTCCGGAGTAAAGTACATGGGGGAGGAGCCGGCAGATATTGAGGATATTTGTGATGCCAGGCTTAAGCAAAATCGCTGACGTGGTACTTTATTTTAAAGAACAAAACGAATCGCGGCGGATGCAGGGTTCGCGGCAGGCTACGGAGGCCATAAAGTATAAGGGAGAACTCTAGCGATGGAACAAATAACTGTGCTAGGAATCGGCAATATTTTGATGCAAGACGAAGGTTTCGGCGTCCGGGTAGTGGAAGAATTGGTGAAACGCTTTCGATTCCCTGAAAACGTGCAAGTGTTGGACGGCGGTACTCTTGGTATGGGGCTTTTAAATTTTTTGGCCGGAACAACAAGGCTTGTTGTCTTGGATGCAATTAACGGAAATAATCCTCCGGGAACTTTTTATGATATAAGCAACGAGCAGGTAAAAGCATATTTTACGCATAAGGTTTCGCTGCACGAGCTTGGTATTCAGGACGTTTTAGCTACTTTGGAGGTGCTGGAAAAGCCAATTACAGAGGTTGTTGTTCTTGGCGTCCAGCCGGCTGTTGTTGATGTTGGGCTTGAGCTAACGGCAACGGTTGTCCCAGGTATTGAACAAGCTGTTAATAAAACGCTGGCATATTTAGCTAATTGGCAGGTTAAGGTTGAAGCAAATGAATAAGAATATTTTCGCTGTAAGCAATAATTGCAAGGCTGTATTGGTAGAAATCGCAGCAGCCCTTGAACGCCTTCTTAATGAAAATGGGGAAGACCACACAATATTCATTGACAAAATGGGTTTAACCCAAGAAGAACGTCAAGCTATAAAAAACTTGTTAGGAACCGGCGACGTGCGGATTCACTTTGAAGGTACGGCTGAGCCTGCTGAATGGCTGGAAAGCGGAATTGCGGGGGTTTGGTTTGGAGTCTATTATGACCCCAACCGGCGACCGCTTTTAGAAACAATCGAAATCTGCCGCTTTCCTCAAGTTGCGGCAGCGCAAAAATCAGATATAAGTGCTGCCAGGGAAAGATTGAAAACTAATTTGTAAATGTGTAGCCGCAGTAGTGTTTCAACTCCTGTAGGATAATCACCATTATTTTGTACATACTATCTTCTGGAACATGAAGGAGGTGAACAAATAATGGATGTTTTGCCAGGAGTAAAATGCTCAGTACAAAACTGTAGATTCTGGGAGAATGGACATCGCTGCTCTGCTTCGGCAATTGAGGTTAATGTGGATGGCGGTGGAGCAAATGCACGGCAGAGTGAACAGACGAATTGTCGTACATTTCAACTTAAGTAGCTCGATAAAACCCGGATATCCGGGTTTTATCGTTTTATGAATGACGCCTGCTAACCTTCTCATACATTATTATTAATAATGGGAGGGATGCAAATGGATTATAAAAACTTATACGTGATAATAACTCTTAAGGACCAACCGGGGCAGTTTCCGGTTGAAGGATGGCGGCTTAATCCCAAGTCCATGCATAAGGAACTATTAATTACATTATTCGAACAAAAGATATGGGTAGACAGTCATCAAGTGAGACTTCGCAGAGGAGCAGGGACGACTTTTTGTTGGAACGAGTATAATCAGGGGGAGTATGTTACGTTAAACGATCAAAATGTTGTTTGCCCTGAATGCGGTTGGTGGATATGCCACAAATGTGGTTCTTGCAGATGCAATAAACCCCAAAAATAAATAAAATATTAGCAGGAATTTTTAATAACAATGAGAATTTTATATAATCTATACTAATACTAATGATTTAAAGACTAAAGGGGTGGTGAACATACTGCGGGGAGTAAGGGGAGCTACAACTGTTATAAACAATGATCGACAGGAAATATCGGTACGGGTAATAGAATTATTGAATGAAATAGTCAAAGAAAATGGTTTGGAGAAGGAAGATATCGCAGCGGCTATTTTTAGTTCCACCCCTGATTTGAATGCCGGTTTTCCTGCTGTAGGCGCCAGAATGCTTGGCTGGAATGAGGTTCCTCTGTTCGGTACACAGGAGGTCGAATGTCCCGATGCATTACCGCGCTGTATTCGGGTCCTCATACTGTGGAATACGGACCGCAACCAAAATCAAATTAAGCATATCTATTTGCACCATGCTGTTGCTTTGCGACAAGATATTGCTGACCAACCGGTATAAGACACGGCAGGCTGAATAAAGTAAAGTAGTAACCCGCCTTAGACTTTGTGCCTAAGACGGGTTTAACTTTTTTCGCCGGAGTTTATTCATAAATATTAATAATATTATACGTCGAATCCCGCTCAACCGGAATTCGACCGGTCTGTTTAATCATTTGAATCATAGTATCGACAGATAAGGTTTGTCCGGAATTTGCTCCTGCGGCATGAGTTATTTTTTCTTCATTTACCGTGCCGTCAATATCATTGGCGCCAAATCCCAAAGCAAGTTGCGCGATTGATACTGTAAGCATTACCCAGTAGGCTTTAATATTTTTAAAGTTATCCAACATCAGGCGGGCTATAGCCATCATCTTCAAATCTTCCCAGGAAGATACTCTCTGCACCCGTTCTTCCAGACACGTATTAGCCGGATGAAACGGAAGTCCGATATATGTTTGGAAACCGCCGGTTTCATCCTGTAGCGAACGGAGGGCAATTAAATGATCGATACGTTCTTCAAGTGTTTCAATATGCCCATATAGCATACTCGCATTGCTCCGAATGCCAAGGCTATGGGCAATGCGGGCAACTTCCAGCCATTCTCCTGCGCTTGCTTTGTTCGGACAAACTTCCCGGCGGACTCGTTCACTAAAAATTTCAGCGCCTCCTCCGGGCATAGAACCCAATCCGGCAGATTTAAGAGTCTGCAAAATCTTAGCAATGGATAGGCCGGATATTTTGGCAAAGTGACATATTTCAACACCTGTAAAGGCTTTAAGGTGAAGGTGGGGAAATGTTTCGTGTAAAGTTTTAATAATATCTACATAATATTCGAAAGGCCACTTGGGGTGTAAACCACTTACAATATGAAGTTCTCTAAGCTTCTCATCTTTCGCCGCATGCTTGGCTATCGACAATATTTTTTCTTTGGTCATTGCATAAGCCTTGGAACTTGTGTCATCACAGCCGAATGCACAAAACTTACAGCGCGCGGTGCAGATATTCGTCAAATTGATGTGCCGATTGATATTGAAATATACATAATCACCGGCAAGACGTTGTCTGGCCAAATTGGCTAAGTATCCAAGCCAGGCTAGATCGTTACAGGCGGCTAAAGCCAATCCTTCCTCTCGGCTTAAGCGAGTTCCTGTTGTTACTTTATCAGCAATATCATCATACGATGTATTTCGGGTTTTATTAGCCAATCTTCGGACACTCCCTTTCGCGCATAATTTCGCTAGTAATGCTATTTTTCCTGCTTATTTGATCTATATTAATAGATAATAGAGTTCCGGTGATTGTTTGATAATGATGGATTATGCGGGAATTCATTGACCGCGGGAAATGTTAGGTAATAATTAGGTAGTGGAGGAGGATGACAATACTTTGCCAACAAAACTAATCTCGATTGTAGTACCGGTATTTAATGAACAGGACAATGTCGATAATTTCTACCGGGAAGTCATGAAAGTAATGGAACCGCTGCCGTATAAACTCGAATTAATTTTTATTGACGATGGTTCCTATGATGCCACGCCGGCGATTTTAGACCGGCTTGTGCATCAGGATAAAAGGGTAAGGGCCTTGATTCTGGCCCGCAATTTTGGTCATCAGGTAGCTTTAACATGCGGCTTGGATCATGCGGCAGGAGATGCTGTTATTACCATGGATGGCGATATGCAGCATCCGCCTGAAATGTTGCCTCTTCTCGTATCCAAGTGGGAAGAGGGTTTTGAAGTGGTACAGACAATTCGCATTAACACGGAAGGAGTCTCTTGGTTTAAAAGTTTTACATCCGGGATTTATTACAAATTAATGAATGCCATGTCCAATGTGAGGATAAGCGCGGGAGGGTCGGATTTCCGCTTATTGGACAAGCAGGTAGTAGAAAGCTTTCGTCGTTTCAACGAAAGAGCCAGGTTTATCAGAGGCATGATCAGCGCTATCGGCTATCGCCAAACCAAGCTTGAATTTGTTGCCCCGAAACGATTTGCCGGACAATCTAAATTTTCGCTTCAAAAAATGCTGCATTTCGCATTAGACGGTATTACTGCCTATTCTAAGACGCCCTTGCGTTTTGCGTTTTATATCGGCGTATTGCTAGGTCTGATTAGCGTTGGGCTTACTTTGCACGTATTATATATCAAACTGTTTACCGATGAGGCAGTTCCCGGCTGGGCAACTATTTCGGCCAGTATATTGCTATTAGGCGGATTACAACTGGTTGGACTGGGAATCATAGGTGAATATGTCGGGCGCATATTTGAAGAGGTGAAACAACGTCCTCTCTATTGGCTGAGGGCGGATCTTAGACAAACAAGCGACAAACAAGAATAATTTGTAAATTTTTTTTTGATTCCGGCAGGATTTTTGACAATTAGACCGAAAAAATATCAATGGAATGTTTAAAGAGCGTTTAAAAAGCCGAATCCAGCTCAGGTACGGGGGAACCAAAGTTTGGGGTGAAACTTGCGATTTTAGCAATCGCGCGTAGGGTGCCTGCAACCCTAACCCGTCAGCTAACCTCGGAGGCAGCGAGAGGAGAAGATAATTGCATAAGGTTTTTGGGTTCATTGTTTTTTGTTTTTTCTTTGGGGCTATTTCTTTTGCCCATGCTGCCGGCACATACCAAAGTGGTGACCAAGGACCCGAAGTTGCCGCAATTCAGACCCAGTTAAATAATTTAGGCTATAAAGCGGGTAATGTGGATGGAGATTTTGGGGAGTTGACCACCAATGCTGTTAAAGCTTTTCAGAAGGCACGGGGAATAGAAGCGGATGGCATTGTCAGCGCAGAAACCTATCGAGCCCTTATAGGGCGTGAAATGCCGGTGAGTCGTGGGGATGGTTCCACCTCGGGGTTGCGCCGTGTCGTTCAAACAGCTTTACGTTATGTTGGGGTGCCGTATGCTTTTGGCGGGACGACTCCTAACGGATTTGATTGTTCAGGGTTTGCCCGGTTTGTTTTCGCCCAAATCGGTATATATCTGCCACGGATGGCTGATGAACAGTTTGCGATTGGCCGCACTGTATCTTACCAAAACCTTCAGCCGGGCGACATGGTTTATTTTTCCACCTATACTTCTGGACCGTCGCATAGCGGCATTTATATAGGAGAGGGAAAGTTCATAAGTGCTACCACCAGCCGTGGTGTGGCGATTGACAGCCTGGACAGCAGTTACTGGGGGCCGCGTTATGTTGGTGCCCGCCGTGTAATGTAATATTTTGTGGAAGGCGATAAGCCTTCCGTTTTTATTTCAGGATCAGAAAGTATAACTCTCCCATGCCAGAGATTGGGAGGCAGAACGGACACTGATACAAAAAACATTGTTGGCGGTTGATGAATTAACCGGATTTGTTATCGCCTGCGCTTTGGTCCGTCCAGACAAAAGCCTTGAAAATCTTGAGATAAAATCATAATGAAGAAAATGAAGGATAAGGCATTCGCTCGTGCGGTAAACCGTGAGACTATTATTGCGAGTGCTGATGCTATAAATATTGATTTAAAAGAACATATTGAATTTGTGACCAAGGCTTTAGCGCAGCAGTCAAACAACCCAAATTTCAGGAGTTACCCTTAATTGGCCAATAGCGGGCAACAGCACAGATGGCGTTTTGAATCGGTTTCTACATAGAAAAGAAAAGCAGCAGGAACTACTAAATTGGTAGCAGCCTGCTGCTTTCTATTATTTTATTATATAAAAATAAATTCTATATATAGAGCATAAAGATTAGTAAGGATGAATTAAGGGAGAGAGATGATGGGAAATCAAGTTCTGGAAAAACTCACCATTAATCTTTATGACCCATGTGTCCAGGAAAAGCTATACAACTACTTGCTACACCTTTTAGGCAAACAAGAAGGTCTAAGCATTAGGCCGATTGTAGCCTTGTGTATTGGTTCAGACCGATATACCGGGGATGCGCTGGGGCCTCTTATCGGCTCATATCTAGAGGAGACAATAAATTGCAATATATTTGGAACCTTGGAGCATCCTGTTCACGCCGGTAATTTTATCGAGACTCTAAATATCATAGATCGCAGATACCATCATCCATTAATCATCGCCACTGATGCTTGTTTAGGAAAAAGTCACGAAATAGGCAATATTGAAATATGGCAAGGAGGATTGACCGCAGGAATTGCGGTAGGGAATCGTCTGCCTACCGTTGGCCACATATCAATTATCGGCGTTGTGAACTCACGCAGCCAGATCGGCTATCTGGACTTGCAAAGCACCCCGCTCTCGAAAGTGATGAGATTAAGTAAAGTCATTGGTGAAGCGCTTGCCAAGACAATTCATGTAGTTAATCAAGTTAATCACGTAGCGATTCCAAGTTGTAAATGATTCAATCTTATTCCTCAGGGAACAACCTGTCCCAGATCATATATAATACTACAAGTATACTGGCAAAAACGATGCCTAAGTCTCCTATAAACTGTTCCATTGTCCAACCACACTCCCTAATCTATCTGCTTGGATTATAATTTAGTTGATATTGGAATGCAATACAATTTTTTTCTGCCAGGCACATTTAGCCGCCATCTCCCATAAAATGAATCGACAAGTTTTCGGGGAGGGGGTTAGCTAATGGGTCTTTCTTTTTTAATGGTGCTAACAGCTTCGGTTTTAAAGGGGATTACTTTATTAGTATCCTACATCGCCAATAACACGTTTCCTTTGCCGCTTTCCGAAAAAGAAGAGCAGATATACTTATCCCGTCTGAGAGAAGGAGATGAGGATGCCAGGAATGTTCTAATTGAGCGTAATCTAAGACTGGTGGCTCATATAGTGAAAAAATTTGATAATACAGGGGAGGATATTGACGATCTTATCTCCATAGGAACGATTGGATTAATCAAAGCCATCAATACGTTTGATCCGGCAAAAAAGATCCGCCTTGCGACTTATGCGGCACGATGCATAGAGAACGAAATATTAATGCATCTTAGAAGTACCAGGCGGATTCGCACGGAAGTAAGTCTTTACGACCCCATTGGAGTTGACAAAGAGGGAAACGAGATTACACTTATCGATGTTCTGGGTACTGCGCCGGATGTTGTGGGCGAAGCAGTGGAAAACTTATGTGAACATGAAAGATTAAACAAAGAAATACATCGTTTAACCGCTCGTGAGAAATGGGTGCTGGAAATGCGTTTTGGTATTCCGGATGGAAGTAGAAAAACCCAGCGTGATATTGCAAAGATGCTTGGCATTTCCAGATCATATGTATCCAGAATAGAAAAGCATGCCATTCACAAATTGGGTAAAACTTTGTCGATTGATGGCAATAAATAAAATATCTTGGAATAGCTATAATATGTCTCCAGAGATCGTTAAATGGATAGGAAGCCTTACAAAAGCCGGGTTTAAAATTATTCTGGTGTCAAACAGCGGGGTTGAAATACGCTTTTTAGATAAGCATAGTCAGGCCGTTCCCCGCGAAGATACTTGGCTAATTCCTTTGCTTTCTTTTTAGCTGAAATCCGCTTTTCCGTCATGCAATTATACCCTCTTCCAGCAGAAGGCGTTCATTCATGTTCAGCTTAAACGAGCCATAAGGGTTGATGTGTGCATAAATAAGTGGATTTAACTTGGCATGCATATCTAACGAAGGATGAATTTGATAAGCTGATTACAAAATATACTGAGCAAGCTGAAGAGATTTACAGTTACTCAATAATTGAGGATGACTATGTTCTTGTGCCATATACAAAATTCGGGTTGGCTCCCTATGCGAATGATTTAACAAGATATTTAGAAGCGCATGAGGTTTGCTATGGCAATACTCCATCAGTATCTATCGAAGGTTTTACAAGGGTATTTTGTAAAAGATGGGAACGATATGCCAGTAAAATCACATTAGAAGATGAGATAAACATATTTGAAAGCGCTTACTTTCAACATAGCATTCACGATCTTATGAGGTTATATGCTCCGGAAAATACGATAATTATTGAACATTTAAAGAGGCTCATACGGGAGGTTGAAGAATTAAACCAGTGCTATTCTACCTTACGCAAGCTGATGTCAAAAAAACTCTTTTACAGACGTGGAAGGACAGGACTACACCGGATAAAAACGCACTAAACCGGGCTATTAGATTTGTTGAGGATTCTCAATATGGTAGAGTCAATAGTTTATCGGGAGTGGATGGCGCTATCCGATTCTGGGAAGACAGAAAGACAATTGAGTTTGAGGCAATACGTGAGTTACCGTTAAATTCATTTGTAATTGACAACTCGGATTATGATTGGGATGTGGTATTTGATAATGTAATAAGTATTTTGGGGGTCTAGGGTCTGCTGATAATTATGCAAACTGGTAGGTCTGAGCTTTTCCAGATGAACTGGAAGTACCACAATAAATCCCGGCCCAAATCGAAGATAACTTCCCTAAGTTTGTGGTTAGCATGGATGATGTCGATATGTCCCAAAAGGGAATTATACATTTGAATATCAAAGATTTTTTGTTGAATACCTGGTAGAGATAAGCCGCCAATCCTAATGTTAGGATCAGCGGCTTAAACTTTGGGGTAAACCGCTTGACAAAGCATATATATCAGGATAATATAAAATTATATTTTAGATTTGCCTAAAAATATTAAAAAAGGAAGGCAAACCGTTATGTATATCAAACGGAAAATAGAAGATACGATACTAAAGACCTCAAAGACATTTCCCGTATTGCTTTTAACGGGACCAAGACAATCTGGCAAGACTACGTTATTGGAACAACTTTCGGATAGCGACAGGAAGTATGTTACTCTTGACGACCCTGCCGACCGTATATTTGCCAAAGAAGAACCACAGGCTTTCTTAGAACGGTATACCCCTCCGGTTATCATTGACGAGATTCAATATGTGCCTGAACTCCTGCCTTACATTAAGATTGCAGTCGATAGAAATAAAAATAATGGCAGCTACTGGCTGACTGGCTCACAGATGTTTCATATGATGAAAAACGTATCCGAAAGCCTTGCCGGACGTGTCGGAATAGTAAACTTATTTGGACTTTCCGGTAATGAAATTACAGGCAATCTTTTTGGTGCATATACGAGCGACAAGGACGAACTCACAAAAAGAATCAATACAGCAGAACCTATGACATTGGTTGAAGTTTTTAAACGCATTCACAAGGGGGGGATGCCAAGGCTTTACGAGCAGCCAGACGTAGATTTAGGCAAATACTTTTCTTCCTATGTCCAAACTTATATAAGCCGTGATATTAGAGAACTTACACAAGTTGCTGATGAGCTTGCTTTCTATCGTTTTATATGTGTTGTGGCGGCAAGGACGGGTTCTATGGTGAACTATGAAGTGTTGGCAAAAGAAACGGAAATTTCAGCGCCTACGGCTAAACAGTGGCTGTCTATATTAGTTTCTTCCGGCATCATAATATTGATAGAACCGTACCATAACAACGCCCTGAAGCGTGTGGTTAAATCGCCCCGCATGTATTTTGTGGATACAGGTCTGGCGGCGCACCTGACCCGCTGGGGCAGCCCTGATGTGTTGGAATCAGGGGCAATGGCAGGGGCGTTCTTTGAGACCTATGTTGTTTCGGAAATATATAAAAGTTTTATCAATTTGGGACAACAACCGCCGCTGTTTTTTTACAGGGATAGCAATACCAAAGAAATTGATTTGATTATTTGGCAAGATGGTACTCTTTATCCCATTGAGATCAAAAAGAGTTCCAATCCATCAGGAGCAACCAAAAATTTCAATGCGCTTAACCCTGTCACAAACGAAAAGAATTTCGATGAAATGTCAAGGCACTTAAAAATGAAAATCGGAACAGGGAGCGTTATTTGTCTTGCAAACAATTTACGTCCTGTCCAAGGCTCAAAAGGAGATAATTGGGTTGTGCCGGTGTGGCTAATATAAATGCAAAAAAATACACCGTTTAACCGCTCGTGAGAAGTGGGTGCTGGAAATGCGTTTCGGTATTCCGGATGGAAGTAGAAAAACCTAGCGTGATATTGCAAAATGCTTGGCATTTCCAGATCATATGTATCCAGGATAGAAAAAGCATGCCATTCACAAATTGAGTAAAACTTTGTCCATTGATGGCAATAATACGTAGTGAACCCGCCTAGCTTTAACTGGACATCAAAACTTCGGTGGGGATTCCACCCCACCGAAGCAGCAAATAGGTTTTTTATCATATGCAACGGTACTTCTATATGGAATCCAAAAATGATTTTCTATTAATCGTAATGCTAGGAACGCTTCGACGCTGCCGCTTAACCTACGCTTATCCTAGCATTACGATTGTAAATCATTTTTGAAAACTATATAGCAGTGGGAGTCTTGGAATTAAGATGAAAATTTGGTGACTGCCCAAAAAGCAGTCATTTATTATTTATCATTTGTAATGATAACCGGCTTGTATTTTCTTAAGGTAATGGTCATGATAAAATGTATATTATAAAGATTACTGCGGGGGTGCATTATTGTACTATCTACTTGCGCCTAATGAACAGGTCAATAGTTTGGGAGACATTAATATCATAAATCTTGGGGAAAAGGGTATCTGTGGTATTATTCTGGATTTGGATAATACTATCATACCTTGGAATAGCTATAATATGTCGCCGGAGATCGTTAAATGGATAGGAAGCCTTACAGAAGCCGGGTTTAAAATTATTCTGGTGTCAAACAGCGGGTTAAAAAGAGTTGGTGAAATTGCGCTAAAACTTCAGATTCCCTATGTTGCCCAAGCATATAAGCCTGCCAAGTTGGGTTTTTATAAAGCTGCAACCCTTATGGGACTGGATGTTTCTCAAGTAGCTGTAGTGGGGGATCAGTTGTTTACCGATATATTTGGCGGCAACCGCACGGGGTTCTATACAATATGGGTGAAACCATTGTCTACTAAAGAATTCCTGGGCACCAAAATTACCCGTTATTTTGAAAAACTAGCTGTGCGCTTTTTACGGGCCAGAGGGTTTTTAAACTGATTGTGTTGACGCCTGTAACAGCGCTTGGACAAAAGTTAGTAACTTTCGATGCTATACAGGCGGGGCGCATCAAGCTTCATCGTTGTGTCCTTCGAGCCTCAGCAAGTTGCGGATGCTGCAAAAAAAGTTCTGGCGAGTTTGAGTTAATGATTACTTGACTATCTAACTATCCATATAGTATAATTATTTTTGTTGCCAATGAACCAATGCTTTATTAAAAGTATTCCATATTGACATATGATTTGTCCATAATATATACTGTATACTACGATTGTATGCGGCCCTGTGGTGTAGCGGTCTAACATGCCGCCCTGTCACGGCGGAGATCGACGGTTCAAATCCGTTCAGGGTCGCCATTGATTTTTTCTTGTCATTGATCAGCCTTGCGGCTGATTATAAATGCCTAGATGCGAGGCGCGATGAGGACCGTAGCGGAGGCGTACTGGTAGGTACGTTGAGCAACGGACCGCAAGAGCAACGAAGCAGATGGGCGTTTAGAATCTGACGCAACTTGCCTCGGTAGCTCAGTCGGTAGAGCAGAGGACTGAAAATCCTCGTGTCGGCAGTTCGATTCTGCCCTGAGGCACCATAAAATGCGGAAGTAGCTCAGCGGTAGAGCATCGCCTTGCCAAGGCGAGGGTCGCGAGTTCGAATCTCGTTTTCCGCTCCAAACATAAGGCGGCATAGCCAAGTGGTAAGGCAGAGGTCTGCAAAACCTTTACTCCCCAGTTCAAATCTGGGTGCCGCCTCCATAAATATCATGGCATGTATGCAGATTACCAAATGCCACGAACTGCTTAGAAATTGCCAGATGCTAGGCGCGATGAGGACCGGAACGGAGGCGTACTGGTTGGTACGTTGAAGTGAGGACCGCAGGAGCAACGACGCAGATGGCGGTTTATAGGCAGTTCCCAACTTACAGAGAATAGTAATATTATGCCGGGGTGGCGGAACTGGCAGACGCAACGGACTTAAAATCCGTCGGAAAGAAATTTCCGTACCGGTTCGATTCCGGTCCTCGGCACCAAAATTCATCATTTCCAATTTGGGCCTTACATAGACAACCAAGCTTAGTGGATATGGTTGGTTTTATCCGCTAAGCTTGGTTCCATTTTCATGTCGATCACCTCCGTATTCATATATTTCCCCAAAGGAGGGAAAGGATTAGCTTATTGCAGTAATTTATCTGACAATAATTGCATTATAAAAAGCCATGCATATCTGCTATAATCTATACATAACTAATTTATATCTTCAATAGGAAAGGAATGATGGAGTGAAGAAACTCTTTGAATTTAAGTATTTAGCTGTTGTTATTTTAATAATAGGAATAGCATTGACCGCCGGCTGCGGCGGAGGGTCTGACGCCCAGCGTATTTTAGGATTGTCTGCGGAGCAGGTAGTGCATACCTTTTACGACTCCGCTAAAGAAAATCGTATGAATGAAGCCAAGCTCTATGTTTCTCCTGCTTCGATTGGCGATACGCAAACAGTGCTTAAATATGTTACCGGCCAAACAGCGTCAACCGTAAAGAACTCTAATTTGTTGTCGGTTAAGCAGGTTGCGCAAGCAGGCAACTATGCGGTAATTGTTGCAACCCTGCAGGAACAAAATTCATTAAATGTATCAGTTAAACCTGTCGGTTTGGAAAAAATTGATGGTGAGTGGTATATTGTAGATTATGACCAAATTTTTAAAAATCTGAAGTATCAGGCTTTGGCTCAGCTTATGAGTAACATTAAGTAATTCCATATTCATAAAAATAAGGCGCCTGTAGAATGGGCGCCTTATTTTTTTTGAAAAAAGCTACACGAGCGAGGCGGCTTGAATACGCACATTTTGAAATATAATGCCCTAATACCGCTCTATTTGGAGGATTTTGGGATACTATGACGAAGGTTAGACATACACAAGTGAGGTGTATAGGAGTGGACGGACTTAAGAAAAAATTGATTGTAATTCTTGTATTAGCCGGAGTCATACTGGGTTATAGTTTTTATAATTATGTACAAAAATCATCAGTAACGGAAATTGCTCCCGTTGAGCAGACTAACCAAGCTGACAATGCTGACAATGTAAATACAAGTGCAAACGACACTGTGATTTACGTCAGCGGAGCCGTTAATAAGCCGGGAGTATTCAAAATTTCTGCCGGCAGCAGGGTGCTGGATGCCATTAATACGGCAGGGGGATTGGCTCCGGCAGCGGATGCTGCAAAAGTGAACATGGCTTTATTGGTTAAAGATGAGATGCATATTCATGTGCCTCTGCTCAACAACATTGACTCAGGCGTAGCAACAGCAAGCGCCAAAGATGGAAGCTCAGGCAATCTTATTAACATTAATCTGGCAGACAAAAATGAGCTGGACAAGTTGCCGGGAATTGGTCCGGCTTTAGCTGACAGGATAATCGAGTATCGCAACGCAAATGGCCAATTCAAGGAACCAAGCGATATCAAAAAAGTTTCGGGAGTCGGTGAATCCAAATACAATCAGATTAAAGATAAAATTACCATATAGCATATAGACTGAATAAATAAATATAAAAAGAGTAGAAAAGATTATGCATAATCTGATTATCATTGCTGCTTTGGCTTTTACCACAGGAATATGGACTGCCGGCATGCGTGACTGGTCACTTAGTTTTCTTTACTTACTAGCATTCATCGTTTTATCAATGGGAATATGGGGAATGTGGTCCATTAATTTTAAACCGCAACGCATTATAGGAGTTATTGCCGCCCTTTTTTTTATTTTAGGCATGATTTGCGCCGTTCACGATGCTGCTTTGCCGCCTATGGATGTCAGTCGCTATACGGATAGCGTTCTTAAAATCGAAGGTACTATAGACGAAATCCCGGAGTTAATTCGGGTTGATGATTCTCGTATATTGGCCAAATATATAGTAAAAATAAAAAAGCTCCCAGACGCATCCCCTGACTTACAAGCCGTTGGCAAGATACGATTAAATGTACTCTTTAAGGAGGACCACGAACCTGTCGCATTCGCTAAGTTTGGCGATTATATCACCGCCCGCGGCAAATTGTTAAAGCTGCATGGTTACAACAATCCGGGACAGATTGACGTAGTTACATCAATGAAACGCCAAGGAATTACGGCCAAGATGACAGTGCAGAGTTCGAATTTTGGTATTGTAAGCCGAAATGAGACAGAATATTCATTAAAGCAGGAACTTGCCGATTGGCGGGAAAAAATCACTGCCGTGATGCACAACGTTATCCCCGAAAATGACAGCGGAATTTTATCAGGCATGATTTTTGGCGGCTATAAAGGAATTCGGCGCGATGTGCTCGATGATTTTGCCACTACCGGAATGGTCCACATTCTATCAGTTTCCGGCGCCCATATTGCTATTGTTGCCGCCGCGCTGGGATGGCTGGGGCGAACCTTGCGATTACCCAATATACTTACGATCTTTATAATAACTTGCGGCATTATTTTCTATTCGCTGATAAGCGGGCTGACCCCGCCTGTAATTCGTTCGGCAATCATGGGAATTGTAGCGCTAGGGGCGGTACTAGTCAGAAGGGAAAGGTACTCACCTGCAATCTTAGCTTTAACAGGCTTGCTAATGCTGGCCTACCAGCCGCTTCTGATATATGACATAAGTTTTCAGTTGTCTTTTAGCGCAACAGCCGGACTGGTTTTTCTTTATCAGCGGACACTGGATCAATTAGCGTGGATGCCAGAATACCTGGCTTGTCCACTATCTGTTACTATTGCAGCGCAACTAGGATCGCTGCCGTTTATGGCTTGGTATTTTAATAACTTTTCCCTTGTTTCTTTTGTTGCCAATATTGCTTTATTACCCATCATTGAGTTCTCTCTGATTCTGGGGTTGATAGCGGCACTGTGTTGTTTCATAGTACCTGCGGCAGCCGGCATACTGTTTGTGGTTTGCAGCTTATTAATCGGTATCGTGATTTACTTTGCAAAACTGCTGTCCGGTATACCCGGGGGTGTTCAATATCTACCTTCCATCGGATTAATTGACGGTTTATTATACTATGTGGTAATAGCCTGGCTATATGGGTATATAACCGGTACTGTTCCGGGAAAAGCTGGATTGCGGGAGTGTTCGCGGTTAAGTTCTGATACTGCCAAAAAACTTTGTATAACTGCTTTAATCATACTAATAATTCTATCTCCACAAATTTATAGGGGATATTCAGGGCCGGTTACAATACATTTTATTGACGTAGGTCAGGGAGACGCAACCCTGATCATTACGCCCAAAGGCCGGGGAATCCTAGTTGACACCGGGGGAACTATGGGAGAAAACAACGGTTTTGATATTGGCGAGAAAGTTGTATATCCTTACCTTAAGCATTATGGGCTTAATTCCCTTGAATTTCTTATATTAACTCATGGTCATCAGGATCATGCCGGCGGCGCTGCCGGCATAGCAGCCAACATGCCGATAAAAAACATTATAGTCTCCAGAGAGGTTTATACGCCGGCAACGCGTATGTTATTGCGCCAAGGAGCAGGCAGTGTAGTAATTCCGGCTTATACGGGACAATCATTCTATCTTGACGGGGTTGCAATTATTGTGGAGCAGGCGGAAGAGCGCACAGACAATGGCCAAAATCAAAGTAATGAGACATCTAATATTATTAGAGTTGTTTATGGAGAACATAGTGTTTTAATAACCGGTGATATGGGGCAGCAAGGGGAAAGATCGTACATAGCGGCGAAAAGAGAACCAAGTACTATTTTGAAAATCGGCCATCACGGCGCCAAAACTTCAAGTTCGGAAGAATTCTTGAAGGTTGTATCGCCACAGTATGCTATAATATCGGTAGGTTACGCCAATCGCTTTGGTCATCCCCATCGGGAGACGTTAAAACGGCTTAGTGACAGAAACCTAAAAGTGTATCGCACCGATTTAAATGGCGCAGTGGTATTTGAAACCGACGGGAAGAACATTCAAGTAGAGACTTTTAAATAATTACATTTTTATTGAATGGCGGAATTAATATGGATTATAAAGCAGCCCTTGAAAAAATCAGGCAGGGACAAGTGGCTCCGGTTTATCTGATACATGGTGAAGAAACGTACTTAATTAGGATGCTGGAACAAGCGATATTAGATTCGGTACTTGAACCAGATACTAAAGATATGAATTTGACAACCTTCTGCGGCGATCCGGATTTGTATGAGATGATTAATGCAATTGATATGATCCCGTTTATGGGTGGTAATAATCTGATAATCATCCGTGAAACTGCGCTATTTTGCAGTGGACGCAAAACATCTAAAGCAGAAACGGATCCAAACGTTACCGGTATTGGAACCGAAAAAGCCGATCCCAGCCTGGAAAATCTCATCAAGACAATTAGCAATATGCCTAGTTCCAGTTATGCGGTTTTCATCGCCGGTGCTAAACCGGATAAGCGGCGTAAAATTTATAAGTCTGTTGAGAAATATGGTGCTATTGTTGAGGCTGCTCCTCTCCGGGGAAAAGATTTGCGGTTTTGGTTGACTGAGCGTCTGAGGGAATTAAATGCAACAATGACTCCGGAAGCTCAAGCATACTTATTGGATGCGGTCAGTATGATGCCGCAGGTTTCCCTTGATTTCATTGATAATGAACTGGCAAAAGTAATTCTCTATACACAGGACATGCCGTCCGTCAACTTGGTGTCTTTACGTGAGATTTTGTCGGCAGTACCTGAGATTTCTGTATTTGCAATGCTTGAATCCTTGAGCCAAAGACAGATACAATCTGCTCTTAGCTTGCTTGGCGAGCAGTTGAATGCAGGCGAGCATCCCATTAAACTTTTAGGACTTTTAGCCAGACAAATACGCCAGTTGCTTCAAGCCAAAGAGATGGTAAATCTAGGATTAAGCAGCCGGGATATTGCAAACAGTTTAAAAATTCCTCCTTTTGTCGGTGAAAAGCTAATGAAGCAAAGTAAAAGTTTTTCGATAAACAAATTAGAACACTCTTTGTTACAATTGGCAGAAGCTGATAGAGACTTGAAATCAAGCCGGACAGGACCGATGATTCTTGAGAAAATTATCATTGAACTATGCCAGTGAACCGTTTCAGCCAAAGCAAAGCCGGACAATGAAAGACTTCCACCGGAGTTGAAAAAAGGAATACAAAGAGGCGAAATTAAAGCCCAACTCATTTAAATGAGTTGGGCTTTAATAATGCGGGCTCAGTAGACTATTCAGTTGCTGCCGCATTAGCTTTGCGAGCCAGCCGGGACTTTTTACGGGCCGCGGCATTTTTATGAATAACGCCTTTGGCGGCTGCTTTATCAATAACACTAGTAGCTTGTGCCAGGAGGTTCTTAGCCTCATCTGCTTTGCCGGCCTGCACGGCTTCATCTACTTTACGGGATGCGGTTTTAAGAGTAGATCTTACAGCAAAATTGCGGGTGCGCCGTTCAGCGTCTGTTTTTACGCTACGCTCAGATGATTTGATATTTGGCAAGTGTTTCACCTCCTTATATATGCAGGTATTGATGTACTAAAATATTTTAGCATGGACAATAGGAAAATGCAAGCAATATTCTGCGCTGAACATTTCATCGTATAGCAATTTCGTATTTAGGAAAATATAACTTTAATACTCTCAATAGTTTAACAGTTTAACGAGGAGGAATTATATGAATCAGAATATCCAAGGGGTACGAACCGATTTGGCTTTAGAAGCCAGAGAAATGCTAACGAAAAAAATACGTCAAGACATTCCGGGAGTTCTGATGGAAACTGCTGAAAATGATGACATACTAATAACCCGGGTGGACATTACAACGCCTGAGGCCGAACGTATGATGGGAAAAGTACAGGGAAAATACGTAACGCTCGAAGCTCCCGGACTACGGTATAAAAATACTCCGCTGCAAAAAAAAATTATGGGTTTTTTAGCCCAGGAGTTGGCTGATTTGGTTAAACTTTCTCCCAATGCAACGGTATTAATAGTTGGATTAGGAAATTGGAATATAACACCGGATGCATTGGGACCGAGAGTGGCTCACAAGATTGTTGTGACACGCCATTTACAGGAAATGCTGTCCCCGGAACTTAAGGGCGGGGTGCGTTCCGTGTGTGCTATCGCCCCGGGTGTTTTAGGCATAACCGGAATGGAAACGGGAGAAATAATTCAAGGGATTGTGAATAATATTAAACCTGATCTGGTTATAGCGATAGACGCTTTAGCCGCAGCGTCCAGTCAGCGGGTGATCACCACTATACAGCTGGCGAATACAGGAATTCATCCGGGTTCCGGCGTTGGCAACAAGCGATTTGGTTTAACGCAGCAGTCTCTTGGCGCGCCAGTGATCGCAATTGGGGTGCCGACTGTCGTTCATGCATCAACCATAGCCATGGATACGATTAATACGTTGCAGGAACACGCCACTTTTGCCCGTTATTTTAAGAGTATGGCCAACTTATCCGACCAGGACCGGCAAACCATTGTCCGGCAGGTATTACCGGAGATGTTGGGTGACCTTATGGTAACACCAAAAGAAGTGGATCGATTGATTGAAGATATCGCGGCAGTTGTGTCCGGGGGGATTAATCAAGCATTGCATCCCAATATTGACTATGAGAACATTCATCTATACCTGCATTGATCGTGTAAATAACAGCCAGTCCTGAATTTGTTGTAATATCGCATTGCTGCCAGGCATATACATTGTATGTAAACAAAAATTCCACGGACACCCGGCACGACGACTGGGTCGTATGGAGGCGGCAATGGCAGCATCAATAGCAAAGTCAAGGAAACAAAGGAAGCAGGGTGTTCGTAAGTCCTATTTTAATATCATACGAATTTTCAAGGTATCCAGATGGGTGAATGTATTACTCATTAGCATGCTGCTATGCTGTGTTGCGATAATTTCTTGGGGAACATATGAAAAACTGCCGGAAGCCGCTATGCCGGTCAGCGCCATGAAATGGCGTCACGATTCTTTGCTTATGCCATTATGGCCTAATTGGCGTGAAGTCCTGTTCAATGGAATTCCAGGATTATCTACCATTATTGAACCTATTGAGCAACCAGCGCCTGTAAAGATAGTTCCGGAAATTGATACCAATACATTTACACAAAGGTGTTTATTTTTTCTGGCGGGAATCAATACAAATGACTGGAAAATGTTGTTTTCTCAGGAGATACCCTTGCTGCTCACCTTCGGCAAACCAGGATCACCAGCGGTAAACGCCGCTTCCCTTCCCAACTTTCCTGCTTTTGATGCCAATGCCACAAATCAAGCGGGAAAGCCGCTTGTTGGAATTTACCATACTCACACAGCTGAATCATTTATACCTGATTCAGGAGCATCCCATAAGCCGGGAGGACAACGGGGCGATATTGTAGACGTCGGTGCAGCCTTAGCAAAACATTTGGAGAAAAATGGGATTGTCGCGGTACAAAGCCAAACGATCCATGATTATCCCAGTTTTATGAAAGCATATGGCGTATCGGAACTTACAGCCCAAAAAATGTTAGCTGAAAACCCTTCCATTCAAATGATTTTTGATATTCACCGGGATGCGGGAAAACGTCAAGACTTCACAGCTACCGTTTACGGGCTGCCGGTTGCTAAAATTAGCATTGTAGTCGCTATCGGCCAGCAGGACTTGCCCCAACCCCACTGGCAACAAAATCATGCTTTTGCTAAGCTGATTGAGGCGAGGCTTAATAGTAAATTCCCCGGGCTATTCGCCGGCATACAACTGGAGGACTGGCGTTTTAATCAGCATTTGCACCCCCGTGCCCTCCTTTTGGAAGTCGGCTGTCAGGAGAATACAAAGGAAGAAGCTATTCGCAGTATAGAAATGTTAGGAGACGTACTTGTGGAAATTATTGCGGAAAGCAAGAACCAGCAACGGTGAGGTGATATTTTGTTTAACCGTTTGATGGCGCATGACGCTGCAATAGTTGCTCGGGGTTTGCTTTTACTGTTATTAATCATATTTATTGGGGTTGGGGTAGCCGAACATCAATTGGCGGGTTTAACGCAAAAATCGGAGGGTTCCATGTTTTTCCATATTGGGCGCAGCAAAGAATACCGTTATTCGGTTTATTTGTTTGGCCAGGGTGCCCAGCTAAAATGTTTGTATCAAGTTGGCACTATATCAAATGCCGGGCGGGATTTATTTATAAAAATAGCCGATAAATATTTTGTTGTACCGACCCAAGTTGAATACGATATGGGGAACTTCTACTATTGGGCAAATTTGTGGCGGCGGCAGTTTAGCGATGAAGCATGTAAAACCAAACAAAGCATTCAGCAGCATATGTTAATAGTCAAGCCTATTATTGAAAAAAATTGTGACAAGGCAGTCAAACAGGCTAAATATTACTATCAAAAAGTGCTGGATTTTTCCGGGATCTAAAATTTAGTTATAAGCGGTGACGCTTGCGAGGACAGGGCTACAAATGGTATAATCTAAAGAAGTATGCAGAAATGACTTGATTTTGCCAGGGAGGAGCCCGCCTGAATGGATACAGCCCATATACGGAATTTTTGTATTATCGCCCATATTGATCACGGCAAGTCTACGCTTGCCGATCGTCTGCTGGAGTACACCGGTGCTCTTTCGGCCAGAGAGATGGAAGATCAGGTCTTAGATCAGATGGAACTGGAACGTGAGCGCGGCATCACCATTAAAGCCCAGGCAGTACGGCTTGAATATACGGCAAATAACGGGGAAAAATACATGCTCAACCTAATTGATACCCCAGGGCATGTTGATTTTACTTATGAAGTTTCCCGTAGCCTGGCTGCTTGCGAGGGGGCTTTGCTTGTTGTTGATGCGGCCCAGGGGATTGAGGCGCAAACGCTGGCCAATGTTTATCTGGCGCTTGAGCACAATTTAGAAATTATCCTTGTTATAAATAAAATTGACTTACCTAGCGCCGACCCTGAAAAAGTAAAACATGAAATTGAAGAAGTAATCGGCTTAGATGCTTCTGAGGCCATACTGACAAGCGCGAAAACCGGTGTGGGCATCAAAGAGATACTGGAAGTAATTGTTAGTCAGATTCCCTTCCCCGCCGGAAATGCGAATGAACCCCTGCAAGCGCTCATTTTTGACTCTCATTTCGATTCTTATAAAGGGGTTATCGCCTACGTTCGGGTAGTCAGCGGGCGTATTGCTCCGGGTACCAGGATCAAGATGATGGCAACTGATAAAAAGTTTGAGGTTACTGAAGTCGGCGTCTTTCGTCCCTACCTTGCCAATGTTGCCGAGTTGGGACCGGGAGAAGTTGGCTTTATTGCTGCCAGCATTAAAAATGTGAAAGACACGCGTGTGGGCGATACGGTTACAAATGCCGACTGTCCGGCCGAGGCTCCTTTACCGGGATATCGTAAAATTAACCCAATGGTCTACTGCGGTTTGTATCCTGTTGATAGCGCCGATTATGAGTCATTAAGAGACGCTTTGGAGAAGCTTCAGCTAAATGACGCGTCGCTGTTATTTGAACCGGAGACGTCGGTTGCGCTGGGATTTGGTTTCCGTTGCGGCTTTCTGGGACTTTTGCACATGGATGTTGTTCAGGAAAGATTGGAAAGAGAATACAATCTCACACTTATTACCACCGCTCCCAACGTAATTTATAAAGTCTTTAAAACCGATGGAGAAGTCCTGGATATCGATAACCCTTCCAAACTGCCGACAACGCAGGAAATCGACCATATTAAAGAACCTTATGTCAAAGCAACGGTAATTGTGCCAAATGATTTTGTAGGGGCAGTAATGGAATTGTCGCAGGAAAAGCGGGGAGAATTTAAAGATATGAAATATCTTGATACGACTCGCGTTATGCTGACCTACCATTTGCCGTTAAGTGAAATAATTTATGACTACTTCGACCGGTTAAAATCTTCAACCCGGGGCTATGCGTCTCTTGACTATGAACTGATTGGATACCAACAATCAGAATTGGTTAAATTGGACATCTTGCTAAACGGTGAGCCGGTTGATGCGCTAAGTGTCATTGTTCATCGTGAAAGAGCGCAGCAGCGCGGGCGGCAATTAGCCGAGAAGCTAAAAGAAATTATTCCGCGGCAAATGTTTGAAATACCTATTCAAGCCGCTATTGGCAACAAGGTGATCGCGCGCGAGACGGTCCGGGCCATGAGAAAGGATGTATTGGCAAAATGCTATGGCGGTGATATTTCCCGTAAACGTAAGTTGTTGGAAAAACAAAAGGAAGGCAAGAAAAGGATGAAACAGGTAGGAAATGTTGAAGTGCCGCAAGAAGCCTTCATGGCAATATTAAAAATGGATTAAAATTATTAAGGTTATATTGTATATATGAATATAGAGCGTTCAAATAATAATATTGGGTTATATATTCACATTCCTTTTTGTATCAAGAAATGCTTATATTGCGATTTCCCTTCTTATCCCGGCCATGAACATTTATACCACGCTTACATTACCGCCTTGTGTCGGGAAATTACTGACCGGGGCGGTATCTTTTGCCCGGAAATAGTTGATACCATTTATATTGGCGGGGGAACGCCCAGTCTCTTACCTGTGGAGCTGCTTGATTCTATTCTATCTTGTATCCGCCAAAACTTTACCGTTTCAGAAAACGTTGAAACCAGCATGGAGATAAACCCAGGGACAATTAATAGTAACAAACTGAAGGAAATACATGCACTGGGGGTTAATCGCCTGAGTTTTGGAATTCAAACTTTTTCGGACGAACTTTTATACGGCATAGGCCGCATCCATTCCGCCGCCCAGGGGATTGAGGCTGTAAAACAAGCTAAACATATCGGTTTTAACAATATAAGTCTGGATTTGATGTACGGACTTCCCGGGCAAACAGTAATTGATCTCGCGCAAAGCCTCAGCAGCGCAGTAAAACTTCAGGTGAACCATATCTCAGTATATGGCTTAAAACTGGAAGAAGGTACTCCGTTGTTTGACGCTCATGCCGCCGGGGTAATTGTACTTCCGGATGATGATGCCGAAGCAGCAATGTATGATTATGCAACCGATTATTTACCGGCTAACGGATATCATCGTTACGAAATTTCAAATTTTGCCCGCAAGGACTACAAATGTCGCCACAATTTAAAGTATTGGCGTTACCGCCCCTACGTGGGGTTTGGTGCTGCCGCCCACTCCTTTTACCGGGGACAGCGCACAGGCAATGTTGTTGATGTGGGGGAATATATTGAGCGGTTAAACGATAACTGTTCGCCTGTTAGTATTACCGAGCATCCTGGTAGAGATCAAGCTATGGCTGAATATATCTTTTTATCTTTGCGCACAACGGAAGGCCTTTTACTGCCGGACTTTTCCCTTGAATTTGGCGCAGATTTTATTAAAAAATATCAACCGGTAATAACACGCCTTTCCAACCAGGGCCTGTTGGCTATTAAAAAAAATAAGATAGCGTTGACTCCCCTGGGAATGAAATATGGCAATATTGTATTTCGCAGTTTTTTACCTGATTAGAGACCTTCATATATCTTGACATTAGACCCATAGAGTGGTATTTTCTTATATAGATATTAGCACTCGATTCATTCGAGTGCTAACAATGGAAGGTGGAGCAGATGCTGGATGAAAGGAAAAGGAGAATTTTACAGGCAATAATAGATGACTATATTTCCACCGCCGAACCAGTTGGCTCAAGAACTATCGCTAGAAAATACGAACTTGGCATTAGTCCGGCTACTATTCGCAACGAGATGGCAGATCTGGAGATACTTGGTTATCTTGAGCAGCCTCATACCTCTGCCGGACGGATACCTTCAGCCAAAGGATATCGCTTTTATGTTGACTGCCTGTTATCGCCGCCGCAAATTTCCGAGCGGGATATTGCAATAATTGATAATTGGTACCAGACAAAAGTTCGCCGGATTGAGGAAGTTTTCCAGGAAACAGCTAAAATTCTTTCGCGCGTAACCCGGAATATTTCTCTGGTTCTGGCACCGCAAATATCTCAGTGTACCTTCAAATACCTACAGTTTTTACCTTTGGATGAGCGGCGTTCAATTGTCGTTATTGTCACGAGCAATGGCTTGCTAGAGAACAAAATCATTGAAATTCCTGAAGGGTTAAGCAATGACGATCTGCATGTGGTTGCTTCCGGGATTAATAACCGGCTGGGTGGGTTGTCGTTAGATCGGATTAAGTCTTCATTATTAAAAGAAATACAGCGGGATATTCTAGCTGATCCCGGCCTTTTTGAAACTGCGCTGGGGCTCTTGATCTATGCTCTTACGGCTGAGAAAAATGAAAAAATATACCTTGGCGGTACGACTCAGGTTCTAAACCAGCCGGAATTCAGGGATGTTGACAAGGTAAAAGACCTTCTATCCATGCTGGAGGAAGAGAAGCTGTTATGTGATATTTTGCATACGAATGAAAGTGACGGTGTAATTGTAACAATTGGTCATGAAAACAAGTTTTCGGGTATTCATGATTGCAGCGTTGTTCAAGCAACTTACCGCGTCGAAGGACAGATTGTGGGAACTGTAGCCGTATTAGGCCCTACGAGAATGGAATATGGTAAAACAATGGCTGTGCTGGAATTTATGCATAAGCACTTGGGTGAAATATTAAGTAAATACAAATTAATATAAACTTTGCAATTGTAATTGTGGCCGATATTTTCCGGTATTTCAACAATAGCAATCATAATTTAAGCAAGCAACTTTGATTAAACTGGATTAGACTGGATTGGAGGATAATTGGATGAATCTTAAACAAGCAGGCAGTGGCGCTGACGTAGATGAGCGTTTGGCAGCGTTAATGACCAATGCTAACGCCGTGAGGGCTATTACTGCCGCCGTCGAAGGTACAATTGGCCCCAAAGGGCTTGATACTATGCTGGTAGACCGATTCGGTGAAGTAATTATTACCAACGACGGTGTAACGATCTTGGATAAGATGGATGTAAACCATCCGGCCGCTAAAATGCTCATTAACATTGCTAAAGCTCAGCAAGCGGAGGTTGGCGACGGCACTACCACCGCAACGATTATGGCCGGTACTCTTGTTGCCGAGGGTGTTAGTCAGGTAATACGGGGTGTGCCGGTGGCCAGAGTAATTGAAGGAGTTAAATATGGAGTTGCCCATGTTATAAAAGCGATCAAGGAGCGAGGGCGCCAAGTAAATGATATTGATGACCCGATTTTACGTCGAATCGCAATGATTGCCGGTAGAGAACATGAGGATATTGCCGATTTGGTAGTGGAAGCCGCGCGCCTGATCGGTGTCGGTAAGTTATCCGAAAATACATTTAAATTATCGGAAATAATAACCGCTGAAGCCGGTGCGGATAATGAAGTATTTATGGGCGTTATTGTTAATCAGGAACGTATGACGCAAGAAATGCCGGAAAGAATCGAAAAAGCAAAAATTTTGCTTATTGATGACGCACTGGAACCGGAAGAAATTGAAGATGAGGCGCTCAGCACGGAGGCAGGGTTTAAACGATACATTGAGTTGCAAGATGAATTTAAAAATAATATACATAAAATAGTTCAACTAGGAGTCAATGTGGTCATGGTTGATCGTGGCGTACATGAAGCAGCTGAGGAAATATTGACTGATGCCGGGGTTCAGGTTGTGCAAAGAGTGTCGGCGAAAGACCTTCGGCGGGTTGCCGATCACGCCGGTGCCAGGATGATTAAACGTACAGGGTTGAAAAAGAATGCGGCTGACATAGAGAAATACCTTGGCTATGCGGAAAAAGTATACGAAGATGAAAAACTTGAACATATGCGGGTGCTGGGCGGACGCGGTAAACCAATGGCCACGATTTTAGTCGGAGCTGCCACCGAAGAAGTAGTGGGTGAGCGCGAACGCATTGCCAAAGATGCAGCCTCCAGCGTGCAAGCCGCGGTCAAAGGCGGCTATGTTCCCGGCGGCGGTTCCATGGAGATTTCCATGGCCAGAGAAGTTATCA